>CAYZJD010000069.1:0-7028 GCA_964478455.1 uncultured Solibacteraceae bacterium
TCGGCCTGGAGGACTTCGGCAAAATCACCTGTCAGGCGAACGCGCCGCGCGAGCTACAGCTCGGCGGCAAGTTCTACTTCTGATCCGCAACCATGAGACGGGCGTGGCATCCACGCCGGTCTCCGGATGATATAGATGGGAGCAGTGGCCGGCGAGCCGCTGCTCCCATTTTTTCGAATACGAGAACGCATCGGTGCCGCTCCCTGGATGCGAGGCGGTGGAGGCGATGTAGTTCTTCGGAGCGGCTTGGTTGGACCCGAATGAAGACACTCAGATCCCTTGCCACGAATCACCCCATTGGCTTTGTGCTCAGTTCAACAATCGTCTGGCTTGTGTTGGTGTTGGTGCTCACAGGAGTTGCTTCGAGCGTACTTGGTAGCCCTTATGATGATGTGGCGGCCGGAGCGGTTGGTCGCCTGGCCGTGACTGCATGCGTTCTGCTGCTGGTATGGCGTCTGGGCTGGCTGGAGGCATCGGGTGTTCGCCGGTTGGGCAGTCGGCAGGTATGGCTGATCGCCTTCGCGGGTTTGATCTACTTTGTCTGTGCAAGCCTTTACTCCTTCTATGGCGAGGTCGCCTTTGACTCTTCAACTCTGGTGCGGTTGCCCGCTGCCCGTACTACAGTCTTGACGCTTTTCGCGGGTGGTCTGAGCGAGGAAATCCTGTTCCGCGGGCTTGTGCTCTATGGGTTGGCCCGTGTTTGGGGGAACACCAAGCTGGGGATGATCGGAAGCGTTGTTCTCACGTCACTGCTCTTCGCTGCCTTGCACATCATGCAGGTCTTCACCCACGGGGTCGCACTCCCTTCGGCGTTGCTTCTGACTTTGGAAACGGGGATTATTTCGATTTGGTGGGGAGCGTTGGTCCTCCTGGGCGGAAGCATTTGGCCGGCGGTGATGCTTCATGTTGTGGTCAATGCGATGGTAGCGGTCCAGGGCCTCACCGTCTCTATGGTTGAACCGGAAATCCTGGCCTACACACGACTCTTGTGGTTCAGCACACTGCTTGGCATGCTCGGCATCGTGCTGCTGGTGCGTGCGGCTCGTCATCCCATCATGCCCGAGTTGCCCCCAACGCGATGATGAAAGAAGGTCCAGGATTCGGCTCCTGGCAGGCGGAAGCGCCCGCCCAGCTACGAAGTGTCTCTGGAGTACCGGAGTGAATCCGAGCAGCAGTCCGCGGCCCAGGCCGGCAGCCATCGCGCTGGCGGCAGCGCTTTGCTTGAGTTCGGCGGTTCGGCTTGCCGCGCAGAAAGCGGACGCAGAGTTCGCTCAGGCTGTGGAGCTGTTTCGTCAGGGAAATCTCCCGGAGGCGGAAACGGCGCTCCGCTCGCTCGCCAGGAAAAGCCCCGGCGACGCGGCCGTGTGGAACCTGCTCGGCGCCACCCTGGATGCCCGGAAGAGCTACGACGAAGCGGAAACCTGCCTCAAGAAGGCCCTGCAACTGGCTCCGCGGTCGGCGGCGGTCCTGAACAATCTCGGAAATCATTATCTGGCAGTCGGCAAGTCCGAACAGGCGTGGACGGCGTTCCGAAAAGTGGTGGCGCTGGATCCGGGGCACGAGAACGCCAACCTGCAACTAGCCCGGCTCAGCGTGGACCGCAAACAGGGCCGGCAGGCCCTCGACTACCTGGCTAGGTTGAAAGGCTCGGAAGCCAGCGCCGCTGCTGTGCAATTGCTGCGCGCCCGTGCGCTCCACCAAGCGGGTCGAAAAGAGGAAGCAGACCGGCTTGTGGACGCGCTCGAGAAGGCCGCGGACGGAGCGGCCGCCTGGTTCTCCATCGGGATGGCGCGGGTCGAAATGGGAGAGTTCGCTGCCGCCGAGTCGGCCTTCTCACGCGCCCTTGAGGCCGAACCGGGCAATCTCGATATCCTTCAGAACCTCGGCATCGCCGCCCTGCGCGCCGGGCGCCCGCAGAGGACGCAACAGGTCTTTGAGGCGGTGCTGCGCGCGCAGCCCGACAACGTCGAGGCTCTCTTTCAGTTGGGCCGTGCCGTTGCCCAGCAGGGCCGGCACGACGAAGCCATCTTGGTGCTTGCCCGGGCGCGCAACCTGGCCCCTCACCGGGCCGACATCCTCTACACGCTGGCAACCACTTCCGCGCAAGCGGGCTTCTTCGGAGACGCCGCACTTGCGTTCGACGACTACCTGAAGCTCAGGCCGGACGACGAAGTGGCGCGCCGGGACCGTGGCTTCGCGTATGCCTGCGCCGGCAACAAGGCCGAGGCGCTTCGCGACCTCGAATGGTACGTCAAGCGGCACCCCGAGGATGCCGATGGACATTTCCAGTTGGGTTTCGGGCTCACCGTGAGTGATCAGGACCGGGCCTTTCAAGAACTCAGCGAAGCCCTCCGGCTGAAGCCTGGCCACGCGGAAGCGCACCTGGTGCGGGGCGCGCTGTACCAGCACGTCGGCAAACCCGCCGATGCGCTTCCGGATCTCGAGTACGCCGTCTCGCGTCGCCCCGACCACATCCAGGCCATCGCCCTGCTCGGCCGCGTCTACATGGAACTGGGCCGCCTGGAGGACGCCATCCGTGTCCTCCGGCACGGTTACGAAAAAGCGCCGGAGGATCCGCGCATTCTGATGAACCTGGGCCGCGCGCTTTACGACAACGGGCAGGAAGAGGAGGGCGCGAGGCTACTCGAAGTCTTCAGCAAAGTGGGACCGGACCGCTCCATTGAACGTTCCATTCCCGGCACACTCAGCCTGCTCGGCCTACCTCCCGCCGAGATGAAGGCGCGTTACGAGGCGAACCTGCGCAACTCGCTGAAGAGCCGCAGGAGCGATTTCCAGCTTCGTGCGAAGCTCGCCCGGCTTCTGCTTGCCGACAAGCGCACAGAGGAGGCGTTGGGACACTACCGGGAGATCCTGGCCGGAACGGCCGACGCGCGTGTGCTAGTGGAGTGCGGGCGCGCGCTGATTCAAGAGCGGCAGTACGTGCTCGCCAAGGAGTTCATCGAGCGGTCGCTCGAGGCGGAGCCGGCGCCGGGCGCGCGTCTGGACTACGTGGTCACCTTGCTCGGCTTGCAGGACACGGCCGCGGCGCTGCGGGCGCTCGACGGTTTTCCGGAACAGGAGCGCCAGGGAGACTACTATCTGCTGCGCGCGCAGGTGTTCGACGCTATGGGCAACACGCCCAAGGCGATCGAGAACTTCAACCTTGGTTTCCGCAAGGCGCCCACCCGCGCGGATCTCTACGAGAAGGCCACCTACTTTCTGCTGAAGCACCGCATGGACGCCGAGGCGCTGAGCCTTCTCGAGCAGGCCACCCTGGTCTTGCCCGACGATCCTCAACTGCTGTTCCTCAAGGCCGTGGCGCTGGGAATACAGAATCGCAGCCAGGAAGCTCTGGAACTGCTCGGCCGCATTACCGCCCGCTGGCCGGAATGGAGCCGCCCTTACCTGGTGCGCGGAATCATGGAGGAAAACCGCGCTCGCAGCGACGAGGCGCTTAAGCACATCCAGACGGCCATCGCCATGGGGGAACGTACTCCGGAAGCCTACTACTACCTGGCTCAGGCGCGCTCCCATGTTCAGCCGGATGACCCTGGTCCGGCGTTCGAGGCGGCCCGGAAGGCCGTGGAACTGGATCCGTCCGATCCATGGGCCCAGGCTCTGGCGGGTAGGCTTGCCTCGGAAATGGGCGACCACGAGGCCTCGGTGCGCTATCTGAAGGAGGCGATTCGCCTCAAGCGCGATTTCGTCAAGGCGCACTTCTGGCTTGCCGGAACCTACCGGGCGATGGGCAGAGACGAAGAAGCCAACGCCCAATTCGCGGAAGTGGAAGCCATCCACGCCCGCAACCCCCGCGCGGAGGAAGAGGAGGCCCCCGGCCCCCGCGACCGCCTCTTCTAAAAAGGGGTCAGCCTGATCTGCGCCATTTTTCTTTCGCGCTCCTGAAAAATGGAGCAGATCAGGCTGACCCCTTTTTGGTATTCTCATCGGTGACGGAGGCAGGCATGGTGGTGGCATCGCAACTGCGCGCCGGAATGGCGATTCGCCTGGAGGGCCAAATCTACAAGGTCCTCATCGCCGACTATCACCCAGGTCAGGGCAAGATGGGTGGCACCACCCACGCCCGGCTGAAGAACCTCGCCACCGGCACGCTATGGGAGCACGGCTTCCGCTCGGACCTCAAAATGGACGATCTGCCGGTGGAGAAAGTCTCGATGGAGTACCTCTACTCGGATGCCGACAGTTGCTGCTTCATGAATCCCGAGACCTACGAGCAGGTGGCGGTGCCGCTGGCGGTGATCGGGGAGCAGGCGAAGTTTCTCCAGCCGGAGATGCATGTGCCGGTGGAGTTCGTCGAGGGGCAGCCGGTGAGCGTGCTGTTCCCCGACATCATCGAGGTGAAGATCGCCGACACGGCCCCGCCGGTCCATGCCCAGCAGGACAGCACCTGGAAGGTGGCCAGGCTCGACAATGGGGTCGAGATCATGGTGCCGCAGTTCATCAAGACCGGCGACGCCATCCGGCTGGATGTGGCGAACTTGAAGTACATCGATCGCGCCAAGGGAGAGAAGGAGAAGAAATAGGCCGCCGGGCGGCCGGGAGGAGATCCCATGTCGGCCACGCAACCGCCGCAACCGCGGATCCAGATTACGAACGTGCCCGAGTACCGGGAGAACTACGCCAACAGCGTCCAGGTCCGCGCCAACCTGATGGATTTTCTGCTTGTCTTCGGCACCGTCAACCAGACCGCGCCCGATAGCGTCACCATCCGTAATTTCCAAGGCGTCTATGTCAGCCCGCAGCAGGCCAAGGCGCTGTCAAACGCCCTGCTCCAGAACATCCAGCAGTACGAGAGCACATTCGGCGAGATCCGGCTGGAGCCACAGGCGCTGGGCTCCGTGATTCAATAACTTGGGCTGTTACTCACGAAGCGGGCGCAACAGTCCTGCTGTGCTCATCGTTGCGCCGAGGGCATCCAGGCTGGTGCAATCCCCGGCTCAGGCGCAGCGCCGGGCGCCGGCGGCGTAGCCACGTACAGGCCGTAGTTGCGCACCGCAATGGCCGTGCTGAACCCGGCATAGGACGCGTTGACCCAGTTCCAGTGGCTGCTCGGATGCAGCTCCTGGGCGGCGAACAGCGCTCCAAGGATCCCGAGCTTGAACGCCGCGCCGCGCCCGAGATCAAACCGGCCATCAGGACCGCGCAGCAACGGGTTGGCCTCGCGCTTGCCAACGGAGCTGTGAAGGTCGAGGACCTGAGCGGCGACGGCGGCGGCGAAGGTGAGGCGGCGCTTGGTTTTCTGGGACATGCCCAAGCAGGGCAGGGACACGATGAGCAGGATTAGTAGCATGCGGCGCATTTTCTAAGTGAATTCTCCTCCAGCTCCAGTGTGGGGGAACAACGGAGCCGGATCAAGGGTTCCTGCTCATGGAAGACCGGGGTTTTGTACTAAGACAGATAGGACGAATGAAAGGGAGACATAAGATGCTCCCACCAGCCTTAGAACTTTGGTCCTAAGTAGGATCGCTTAGATGCGGCGGAGGAACCGACTTAGGGCTCCTCCGCCCGAACCGTTGGCCCAGTTCTCCGGTTGCACCGCCGCACTCGCCTTTGGGACTTCGGTCCCACAACCGGCTGAACGCGCCCGCGCGGCTCAGGTAAGATGAAGAGCCGATGAAGATCCTCGTCTTCTCCGATGTCCACAACGACCTGCGGGCCCTCGCCCGGCTGATGGACGTCGAGGCAGACTACTACTTCGCCGCCGGCGATCTGGTGAGCTGGGCCCGTGGCCTGGACCACTGCGGCGAAGTGTTGCGGCGCCACCGGGACCGGGTGTACGTGCTGCCTGGAAACCATGAATCGGCCGGCCAGATCGCGACGCTGTGCCGGAAATTCGGCTTCCGGGATTTTCACGAGCGGAGTTTTGAAGCCGGCGGCTATCATATCGCCGGTCTCGGCTACTCGAGTCCGACGCCGTTCAACACCCCCGGTGAGTACAGTGAGCCGGAGCTGGCCGCGCGGCTGGAGAAGTTCGCCGCGCTGAAACCCCTGGTTCTGATCTGCCACGCGCCGCCGCACGGCACGGCGCTCGACCGGGTCCGCGACGGCGTGCACGCTGGCAGCCGGGCTGTGCGCGAGTTCATCGAAAAGCACCAGCCCGAGTTCTTCTTTTGCGGGCACATCCACGAGGCGGCCGGGGTGTCGGTCCGCCTCGGCAGGACGCGGGCCGTCAACGCCGGTCCCCAAGGGTACTTACTCGATTTTGCTACACTGGGGCTATGACCATCGAGGAACTCGAGCGCGAGTACCTTCCGCTCCGCCAGCAGGCAGAAGCTGTGCGGAGCTATCTTTGACTCCCCCCGCAAGAAATCCGAACTCGTCCAGATTGAGGAGCTGATCGCGGCGCCGGACTTCTGGAGCCAGCCGGAAAAGAGCCAGAAGTTGATGCAGGATCGCAAGCGTCTGGAGGAGGCGATCGCCAGGGACTCGCAGATCGGCGCGATGACCTCCGATCTAGAGACGCTCTTCGAGTTGTCGCGCGAAGGGGAGGCGGTGGAACGCGACATCGAAGAGGAAATGCGCAGGCTCCGCGAGCGGCTGGCGCAGCTCGAAACGGAGATGCTCCTCTATGCGGACAACGACTCCCGCAGCGCCATCGTGACGATCCATCCCGGCGCGGGCGGGCTCGAGAGCCAGGACTGGGCCGAGATGCTGCTGCGCATGTACCTGCGCTGGGCCGAGCGCACGCGATTCGAGGCGGTGGTGACGGACCGCCTCGAGGGCGATGGCGCCGGAATCAAGTCGGTGACCTTCGAGGTCAACGGGGAGAATGCCTACGGGCTGCTGCAATCGGAGATCGGCGTGCACCGGCTGGTGCGGATCTCGCCCTTTGACGCCAACGCGCGGCGTCATACCTCCTTCGCATCGGTGTTCGTCTACCCGATGATCGACGAGGAGATTAGGATCGAGGTCCGGCCCGAGGAGCTGCGCGTGGACACCTTCCGCGCCAGCGGCGCGGGCGGGCAGCACGTCAACCGCACGGATTCGGCGATCCGGATGACGCACCTGCC
>CAYZJD010000069.1:7038-15737 GCA_964478455.1 uncultured Solibacteraceae bacterium
GAAGCAGTTGCGGGCGCGCCTCTACGAGCACGAACTGGCCAAGCGGCGGGAGGAAGAGCGGAAGCTCGAAGCCTCGAAGGCGGACATCAACTTCGGCAGCCAGATCCGGAGCTATGTTCTCGCGCCGTACCGGCTGGTCAAGGACCACCGTACCAAGCTGGCGATCGGCGACGTGGACCGCGTGCTCGACGGCGATCTCGACGACCTGATCAAGGCCTGGCTCGTTTTCCGCAAGACCGGCAGGACGGCGGGTGACGGCAAGGACGAATTGCCGGAGTAGACTCGTTGGCTTTGACTGATCAAGCGGCGGTCCGGCGGGCGGCGGACCTGATTCGCACCGGCGGACTGGTGGCGTTTCCCACCGAGACCGTCTACGGGCTGGGGGCAAACGCACTCGATGCCGCGGCGATCGCTCGCATCTATGAAGTGAAGGCCCGGCCGAAGGGCAGCCCGCTGATCGTTCACGTGGATTCGATCGAGATGGCGCGCGGGCTCGCCGCCGCGTGGCCGCCGGAGGCGGACAAGCTCGGCCGGCGGTACTGGCCGGGTCCGCTCACGCTGGTATTGCCGAAGCGGCCCGAGATCCCGGACATCGTGACCGCGGGCCTCGGCACCGTCGGGATCCGCGTGCCGTCCCATCCGATAGCGCTGGCGCTCATCCGGGAGGCGGGCGTGCCGATCGCGGCCCCGAGCGCAAACCCGTTCAGCCGGCTGTCGCCGACCACGGCGGAGCACGTGAGCGAAATGCTCGGCGACCGCGTGGACATGGTCCTCGACGGCGGTCCGGCAACGGTGGGCATCGAGTCCACGGTGCTCTCGCTGGCGGGCCCGGCCCCGCGGCTGCTGCGGCCTGGCGCGATCTCGCGGGAAGAGATCGAGGCGCTGATCGGGCCGGTGGAGCTTGCGGGACGGATCGAGGACGAAGGCTCAGCCCACGCCTCGCCGGGAAGGCATGCCAGGCATTACAGCCCGCGCACGCCGCTGCTGCTTGTCGCTGGCGGCGTCCTTCCGGCGAGCGGCCGCGGCGCCTACTTGTGGATTCGGACTCCGGCCGCTGCGGATTCCTGCATCCACATGCCGGACGATGCCACGGCCTACGCTTCGGTGCTTTACGACACACTGCACCGCGAGGACGTCAAAGGGTGGGACTGGATTGCCGTGGAGATCCCCCCGGAATCGCCGGACTGGCTCGGGGTACGCGACCGGCTCGCTCGCGCGGCGGCGCTATAAGCGGGAAGCTGCGGGCTGCGTGACTTTCGGCGGCAACCCCAACCTACCTCAAGCGCCAATCCACAGCTCCCCACGATGGACTGTAGCCGATTCTCCAGTCGCATTAAAGTCCGCAGGATACTGTTCGAAGAGATTTTCTTGCGGGAGAAGAGCATCCGCCGATGCGGGGACTCCACCTAGTACGTCAACCGGTACCCGGTGTACTCGCGATGCCGCCATCCTCCCAGGCTGCTCGCCGTAACGCATAGAGCAGTAGGCGGTTACCTGGCTCGACCGATTCCGCTACGATCCGCACAGCGAACGCATCCTCTCTGGCGGCAACCGGGCCTCCGCCCGTGCCTCCGGCCGCCGCGATCAGGGCGTTCGCCACCGGATTCACTATAATCCCTGAGTACACGATGACGCGCGTGCGTTGGTGGATGCTGGCGCTGCTGTTCCTCGCCACCACGATCAACTACCTGGACAGGATCGTGTTCTCCGTCCTGATCCCCGTGATCGAGAAAGAGCTTCGCCTGACGAAGGTGGACTACGGATACCTCACGGGAGCCTTTCAGATCGCCTATACCGCGGGCTTTCTGCTGATGGGCAAGTTTATCGACCGGTTCGGGACGCGCATCGGTTACGCAGTATCGATCGCCTGGTGGTCGCTGGCGGCCATGCTGCACGCGGCGGCGCGGAGCGCGATGGGTCTCGGTTTCTGGCGGGCGATGCTGGGACTTGGAGAGTCGGGCAACTTCCCGGCGGCGATCAAATCGGTGGCCGAGTGGTTCCCGCCGAAGGACCGCGCGCTGGCGACGGGCCTCTTCAACGCGGGCACCAACGTGGCGTCGATGATCGGCCCGCCGCTGTTTGTGTGGATGAACGCCCACTTCGGCTGGCGCGCGTGTTTCCTGATCACGGGCGCAGTGGGCTTCTTCTGGCTGGCGGCGTGGCTGGTGAGCTACCGCCCGCCGGAACGGCATCCGCGGGTGAGCCGGCGTGAACTGGACTACATCCGTGCTGAGCCGGAAGGCCGCGGCGAAGAGCGGCCCATCGGCTGGGCAGCGGCGCTGCGCTTCCGCCAGACCTGGGGCTTCGCCGTGGCCAAGTTCCTGACCGATCCCGTGTGGTGGTTCTACCTTTACTGGTTGCCGCCCTACCTCTTCGACGTGCGCAAATTCAAGCTGGTGGAAATCGGCTGGGCCCTGCCGGTGGTCTACCTGATGGCGGACGCAGGCAGCGTGGCCGGCGGTTGGCTGAGCGGCTTCCTGATGCGGCGTGGCTGGCCGAGGGGGCGGGCGCGGAAAGCGGCCATGGCCGTCTGCGCCGCGGCGATGCCGGTGGCGGCCGCCGCGGTGCTCGCTCCCAGCCCCGTTCTGGCGGTGGCCCTGGTGAGCGTGGCGACCGCCGCGCACCAGGGGTGGTCCGCCAACCTGTTCACCACCGTCTCCGATACCTTCCCGCGGCAGGCGGTGGCCTCGGTGACCGGCATCGGCGGCTGCGCGGGCGGACTTGGCGGCTTCCTTTTCTCGGCGGTGATTCCTGGGTACTTGATCGCCCGTTTTGGTTACACGCCGGCTTTTCTGGCGATGGGCTGCTTCCACCTGACCGCCCTCGCGCTGCTCCATCGGATCATGGGTCCGATGCAACCGGTGTCACAGAAGCCCTTGCCCAGCTAAAAGCTGTACCGCATCACCCCGATTCCGTGCGAGTTCCTGCGGTACTGCCCGAGGAAATCGCCCGGCTCGCCGCGGATCACCGTCACGCTCGCCGTCGCGCGCCAGTGCTGCCCGAGCGCCTGCGAGTACTCGAACTTGAGCCATACGCCGTCGCCGTTTTGCCGCACCGCCCCTTCGAAGGCGAAGCTGCGGTTGACGTCGATGGTGTAGCTCGCGCGCCCGAGCAAAGCGCGCGCCAGCCCGCGGTCCGGCGCGAAATCCTGCACCACCCGCTTTTCGGTGACCTTCTCGCCTGCGTACCCGCCCACGAACACCCACTCCCCCTTCTGGCGCTCCAGTTGAACAACATATTGCAGGTATTGATGCGCCTGCGGCGTGCTCGACGTGAAGTACGCCGCCTCGCCTTTCATCGTGAACCACCGCAACGGCACGGCGGCATCCGCGCCGTACATGCGCATCCTCGGATAGAAGCGCCGGAATTCGATCGCGAACGGCGGCCCGCCGGGCTCCGGTGGCACGACAGGCACGGCGCGCCCGTCGAACAGCGGCAGGTGGTTGAAGCCCTCGAAGAAAGAGAGCGAATGCTCGAATCCGCCGCCCACGTGGTTCCAGCGCGCGCCGAACTGCGACCGGCCGGGAAAATGCGCGCCGGCGTCGAGAAACGGGATTCCCTCCGCTCCAGCCGGTGCCACCACCCAGCGCTGATTGAGCAACGGGATGCGGCTCGGCGTGAAGCGAGGCTGCCACACCAGATCGAGCGTGTCGCCGCTCGTCGCTTCCCAGGTGAGGCGGGCGGCGGTGACGCCGAGGAAGTCGTTGTCCACCACGCTCAGGAAGTCCCGCGGCGCAAACCGGTCGGTCGGGTTCAACACGTCGGCCTTGCCCCAGCGGATGAACTGCTTGCCGATCTCCGCGGTGAACCCCTTTCGGTTAAAGATCGCGCTCAGCCGTCGCACGGCGAAGGCGGGACGCTGCCGGCCTCGGTCTTGCCACTCGATGTCCCACTCGCGCGCGGTCTGGTGGTGGCTGTCCGTGCGGGCGTCGAAAGCTCCGGCGAGCCGGAACCACGGCCTCGCCTTGTACGCAGCTTCGTACCGGAACAGCCCCTCGGTCACGGCATGGCCGCTGTCATTCGAGGCGGTTTGAGGGTAGAGAAGGAAGCGTGTTTCGAAGAATCCGCGGTGCGAGAAGTCCTGGGCAAGTGCGGCAGCCGCTGGCAGCAGCAACCACGGAAGCCTCATGATTCCCGCCGCATCGCCTGAAGCGTGAAGTCTTCGTCCTTCATCGGGACGTTGTACTCAAGCTTCTCGAGCCGCATGACCGTCCGGCTCTTCTGATCCGGCTCGCTGACCTCCATCTGCCGCGCCGTCCAGATCCCTTGCACGTTCTCAATCCGCCGGTACTGAACGCGCCGCACGATCTTGTCTTTCTTCCATCCCTCGACCATCGCAAAGCCATAGTTGTCCTTGCGGATCCACAGGTAGGAGTGCGTGTATTGCGAAGACCGGCTCTTCTTTGGCCGCGATTCCAGCTTCCAGCACGGTGCCCCGTCGATGGGCCCTTCGCCGAGCAGGCGGTAATCGTACTGCTCGACGTCCCGCTCCTCGAGGTCCTCGAAGCTGAAGTCCGTCCCGAAGAACCGCGTCGAACGGTCCTGCAACGCGATCCGCCTGTCCCGCTGGAGCGCCGGTGTCCACATCCACTGGTCGGAGGCGCGGTCCGGGTGATTGTGGATTAGCAGCGCCACGCCCTTCACCTCCGGCGGAGCGACGAAGCGCAACACCGCCTTGCTTGCCCCGTGCGAGCCGAGCCGCGTGTACGTCCACCGTTTCTCGGTGATCTTGCCCCTGGCGTTGATCACCTGCAAGGTGCCCTCGTAGCGCTGGGACGCGGCCTTGGTCCTCCGCTGCGCCTCCTCGACAATCGCCCTTGCCTCCTGCCCCAACACAGGACGATTCACCACCAAGACACCAAGACACCAAGAGAAAAGAAGTGAAAGAAGAAAGCGATTCGTGCAGCGCCCACCCAACTCTTTGCGCCGACCGCGAGAAAGACATGACCTTGATCTTCTTGGTGTCTTGGTATCTTGGTGGTTCAATCGTCTACTCATACTCCAGCGCCTCCACCCAGACACCAAGGGAAAAGAAGCGAAAGAAGAAAGCGATTCGTGCAGCGCCCACCCAACTCTTTGCGCCGACCGCGAAAAGAACACGACCTTGATCTTCTTGGTGCCTTGGTGTCTTGGTGGTTCAATCATCTACTCATACTCCAGCGCCTCCACCAGCGAGCCGCGCACGGCCGTCTCCGCCGGCCACAGCGACGAAAGCAGCGCCGTCACGAGCATGCCGGGCACGAGCAGCAGCGCGATCCGCAGGGGGTACACGTATTCCACCCGCATGCCGCCGAGCTGCTGCGCCAGTTCCAGCGTGTAGTACAGGTTCACTGCGCCGAAAGCCAGGCCGAGGATCAAGCCCAGCAGCCCGATGCCCACCGCCTCCATCCAGACCGTGTGCCGCACCTGCTGCCGCAACCCGCCCACCGATTGCAGCACGCCCAGTTCCCGCCTCCTGTCGGTGATGGAAACTGTCAGCGTGTTCACAATGCCCAGTACCGCCACCAGCACCGCCACCGCGATCTGGTTGTAAGTCATCCCGAACCACTGGTCTGTGAGCCGCAGGACTTCCTTGCGGACCTCGTCGTTCTCCAGCACGAACAAGCGCCGCACTCCGCCGAACCGTTCCAGGATCCTCCGCTTGGCATCCGCGGGAGCGACCCCAGGCTTCACGTAGACACGCATGACGTTCACCGCATCGTCCTTCCACCACTGCCGGTAGACTGCGCGGTCAATCATCACGCTCCCTTGCTGGTTGGTGTAGTCCCGGGTGATGCCCACCACCGGAAGGCGCAGCAGCCCGCTCGGCGTGGGCAGTTCGATCGTTTCCCCGTGTTGAATGCCCCGCAGCCCGGCAAAGCTGTCCGAGACCATGATGCCCTTGCCCTGCGAGGTCAGCCGGTACATCTGCTCCCGGTCTCCTTCGATCGGCTTCTGCCTCACCCGCCGCCCCAGCTTGTCAACCTCCACCGACACCACGGAAACCGGGGTCCCGCGGACAGGCACGCGCGCATGGCGGACAAGATGGACCTCATCGATGCCCTCCGTCTTCCCTATCTCCTCGCCGAGCGACGCCGGGAAGGTGAACGAGCGCAAGGAGAAGTTCTGTGAAGCCATCACAAAGAGATCCGGATTGAGCGTGCCCTCGAGCCATTCGTTGACGGATACGTAAATCGCGCCGGACATTCCGCCGAAGCCGATCACCATGGCCAGTGACAGCATGACCGCCGACACGGTGGCCGAAGTGCGCCGCGGCGCCTGGATGAGGCTGTCCGCCGCCAGGGTTCCCTCCACCGGGCGCACCCACCTGAGTGCGGGACGGAGCAGGCGCGAGAGCCACAACGTCCACGCCGGCGCGAACAGAACGGCCGTCAGCACGGCCAGCAGGTACGCCGCGTAGAAGAGCGTGGGCGTCCGGCCGAACGCCATCAGCCCTACCGACGCGGCAAGGCAAAGGAACGCCGCCCAACGGCGGATCCGGTTCTCGCCTGCCGACAGCACCTGGTACTTGCCCTTTTGCAGCGCCTGCACCGGATCCACGCGGGCCGCGCTGCGGCTCGGGATCCAGGCCGCCAGCATGCTGGCTGCCACGCCGGCGGCGACGCCTGCGATCGCCATCCCAAACCCGAGCGGCGCGCCCCCGGGACGCTGCGAAACGCCGAACACCTGCTCCAGGAATCCGCTGATGTAGCGGGCGCTGAAGTGCGCCATGACGGCTCCGCCCGCGACCCCGGCGGCGGACCCTGCCAGTCCCGCCGCCACGCTCTCGCCGAGAAACAGCCACCGCACCTGCGCCTGCGTCGCTCCAAGCGCCCGGAGGATGCCGATCTCCGAGCGGCGCTGGGTCACCGCGATCGAGAACGAGTTGTAGATGATGAACATCCCGATGAACAGGGCGAACAAGCTCGAGATATTCAGTGAGACCGTGTATCCCTTGAGCAGCGCCTCGAAATGCTGGCCGCGCGAAGATGGCGGCTCGATTTCAAAGCCTGGCCCGAGCGCCCGCCGGAGCGCCTCCCGGCCCTGATCGAGCGTCATGCCCTCTTCCAGGCCCACATCGATCCGGTCGAACTTGCGCCCGCGCCCCAGCATCTTCTGCGCGGCATAAATGTCCATCACCGCCAGGTTGCCGCCGAACGCCTTGCCGAACCCTCCCGGCTTCATGATTCCCCGCACTACGAACTGCTTCGGCCCCTCCATCGTCACGAGCGGGAGGCGGCTGTTGGCCTCCAGGCCGTTCCGTTCGGCGAACTCCCGCGTCACCATCAGCGAGTCCGGCTGCGCCAGAAAGACGAGCGGATCGTCGATCACCGCCTCGTCCCCGCTTTCCAGGTCGTAGTCCCGCAGGCTCCGGTCGCCGGTCATGTCCACTGCCAGGATCAGCAGGTTGCCCTGCCCGTCCAGGCCCGTGTCCACCGCCGCTTCGATCACCGGAACGGCCACGCGCACGCCCGGCGTCGCCTGCACCTTTTCCAGAATCTCCTCCGGGAACCCGAACTCGCCGGCGGAAACCTGGAGTTGCGTGGCTCCGGCAATCTGGTTCACCGTCTGCTGGAACGCCGAGAAGATCGACCGGTTGGCAGCGTGCACGGCCACGAACACAGCCACGCCCAGCGCGATGCCCGCCACGGTCAGCGCGCTGCGCAGCCGGTGCTTGCGCGCGTACTGCAAGCTGATCAGCCGCAACAGGATCATCGGCGCACGTCTCCGGCAAGGCGTCCGTCACGCAGCGTGATCGTGCGCGAGCAGCTCCCGGCGACCGTCGGATCGTGCGTGACGATGAGCACCGTCGAGCCAAGTCGCCCGTGCAGCTCGTGGATCAGCTTCAGGATCTCCTCGCCGGTCTGCGTATCCAGGTTCCCCGTCGGCTCGTCCGCCAGCAGGATCGGCGGATAGACGGCGAGCGCACGCGCGATCGCCACCCGCTGCCGCTCGCCGCCGGACAGTTCCTCGGGAAGGTGATCCATGCGGTCGCCGAGTTGCACCAGCCTCAGCAACTCCCTGGCCCGCTCTTCAGTCTTCTTGCGGGGCCAGCCGCGCAGGTGCAGCGGGAGCGAGACGTTCTCCAGCGAGGTAAGCGTCGGCAGCAGGTTGAAGAACTGGAAAACAAAGCCGATCTTGTCGCGGCGGATGCGCGTCCGCTCGTCGTCGGAGGCGCCCTCCAGCCGCGCGCCATCGAGTGCGATCTCGCCGCTCGTCGGCCGGTCCAGCCCGCCGATCAGGTTCAACAGCGTTGACTTGCCCGAGCCCGATGGGCCCACGATCGACAGCATTTCTCCCTGCTCGATCCGCAAGCTGATGCCGTCGAGCGCAACCACTTTCCGCTTCCCGTCAAATACCCTGGAAACTCCCGTGAGCTCGATCATGAAGGAGAAATCCCCATCGAAGCTATCATGCCGCCCCGCCTGCGGCAAAGCGGGCTTGCCACTCACCTGCGGCCGTTCCTCTACCATAGTCCCTGATGCTGAATTGGCTCGTCATCGGAATCGGTGACATCACCACCCGCCGCGTCCTCCCCGCTATCCTCGCCGAGCCGCGGAGCCGGCTCGCCGGAATCGTCACCCGCACCCCGGCCAAGGCGGAACCGTACGGCGTGCAGGCGTGGACAGACCTCGACGAGGCTCTCCGCGCTCCCGAGATCGAAGCCGTCTATGTCGCCACGCCGGTCTTCCTGCACGCCCCCCAAACCATCGCCGCGC
>CAYZJD010000070.1:0-15591 GCA_964478455.1 uncultured Solibacteraceae bacterium
CAGATCAGGCTGACCCCTTTTAAAGTTTCTTCGTGACGGCGTCGATGGATTCCCTGGAGGCCGTGTGGCGCTCGCGGAGACCGCCGAACAGGAACAGGCTGAGAGGCTGTGGGCATTGCGGGATCTGCCGCCGTTCCCGTGGATCGCCACCAAGGTCCTTCAGCTTTTCGCCAGCCGGGACGATGACGTGGAGATCCGGCGTCTCATTGAATTGATCCGCGCGGACGCTTCGTTCTCGAGTGAGCTGCTGCGGCGCGCCAACTCACCGCTGTACGGTTTGCGATCGCGCATATCGAGTCTCCAGCATGCGGTGGTCATCCTCGGGTTGGACAACGTGAAGACGTTGAGCATGACCATCGGCATGGCTGCCTACCTGAGGGCCGCCCTGAAACTGGCGGTGCTGCGGCGCTGCTGGCGGCACAGCCTCACCTGCGCCGTCCTGGCCGAGTACCTGGCGCCCTGGTGCGGCATCCCGCCGGACCAGGCCTACACCGCCGGCCTGTTGCACGATATGGGACGGCTGGCACTGCTGGTGAAGTACCCACAGGCGTATGCCGACCTCCTGTCGGTCGTGCTGGAGAACGAGTTTCAGTTGATCCGGAGCGAGCGCGACCTGTTCGATGTGGACCATTGCGAAGCGGGGGCCTATTTGGCCAAGGTGTGGGGATTCCCGGAGGATCTGGCCCAGGCAGTGGCACGGCACCACGATCCTCCCGAGGAAGGAAAGTTCGGATTGTCCCGCCTGATCCACGTCAGTTGCCGGCTGGCCGACGCTCTCGGCTTCGAGGTGGCCGAGCCGGCCGCTCCCGAGGAGGCCTCGGCCATCCTGGCCGAACTGCCCAAACGAGCGCTCTGCCTGCTTCAGACCGACCTCAACACTCTGAAGGAAGAGTTGACAAAGAAGGTGAACGCGCTGGAGTAAGTGCCGGCGAGGTACGCGCTGCCTCTTGACCCCGCACGGCCGCTCGACGATGATGGTCTTCGGACGCAGCCACCATGTACTCCGCCTTCACACTCGTGCGGTGGTTTCTCCTGATTCTCGGCGTCTTTTTTGCCTTCTTTCTCGGCCGCTGCCTGGCGCGACGAATCGTCTTTCACGACCACAAAGCCCCGGCCAATCGCTGGGCCTTTCGTACGATCGTGGCACTCTTGGCCGTGATCTGGAGTGGAGGACGCCTGGATCTCGCGGCGGTGTTGACGCTGGCCGGCGTGGCGGTTTCAGCGCTGGCGGGTTACCGGCTCGAGCAGCGGCCGAAGCCGCCTCAAGAGGACCTTTCGAAAGTCATGTTTCCGAAGGAGTGACGCGCCGCTATCGCCCGACAAGTTCCTGGGCGTGAACAGGAACCCTCGTCAGGCGCTCCACCCGGGCGCCGTATTTGCCCAGCGTATTCTCCACGACGCAGTAGTCGAACCCTGGGATCACCACATCGTTCCAGTAGTCGCCGATGCCGCGCAGGGCCACGTCAAGCATGGTCACGATCTGCCGGCCGAGCGGCTCGTGGCTGTCGAGCGTAATCGCGCCGAAGAACTCCTGGCACTCGGTATAGCCCGAGTTGTGCGTTCCGGTGTACGGCTTCAGCGAGGCGAGATCGATCTTCTTGCCTATGCGATCGGACACCTCCTCGGCGCGTGACGCGAAGTAGTCCACCAGCGCCTGCTCCTGCAAGCGCGCGGGCAGATTCTCGGCGGCCACCTTCCGATACCAGTCCTCGCCTACGCCGTAGCCTTCTTCCACGAGAGCGAACCAGAACTCCTGGTCCTCAGTGACCTTCGACGGATCATCGACAGCGATAACCGAGCGGCGGATGCAGGAGGTGAGGCCGTCGCGCTGCGGGGCGACGCCGAGGTGGACCCAATCGCCTTCGCGGATAGGACGGTTGAGCGCGGGCCCGATGAGCGTGCGGTTCGCCTCATTGGCGCCGACCATGATCTTGAAGCCGTCCTGCTCGCTGCCGAGCATGCGGCCCGCCCAGGCGCCCCAAGCCGCCACCTCGCTTTCGAGACGCCCCGGCCGCAGCACCGCCAGCATGGCACGCATCATCGCGTCGGCGACGACGCACGCGTCCCGGATGAGGCGCATCTCGATGTCGCTCTTCTCGTACTTGGCGCGGTAGTAGATCTCCTGCGCGTCAACGACGCCGTCCTTCCCGAACTGGCTCTCGAGGAACTCGACCAGCCCGGCGGGAATGACCTGGCGCGGCGTCAGCAGCGCGATGCGGTCTACCTTGCCGCCCGCGGCGGCTTCGATGATGTCCTCCAGGCGCTCGGCTTTGACCGGATACTTTTCGTCGGCGAGCTGAAGCATCTCGGCCTTGTGTACGGCCGCGCCGGAACGCCACGCAAGCTGCTCGGCGACGTAACCTCCCTCCAGCCCGGCGACGATGTGAAAGCCCGTGGGACCCACGACGCCGGCCACCTGCTCGATGGAGACATTCGTGTTTCCGCCGAGGTAAGGCACGTCGCCCCGGTAGTGCTCGTCGGAGAAGACGAAACCGGCGCGGAAGCCGGCCCGCTCGAGCGCGGCGTTGACTTTGGCGACTCGCGCCTGGAACTCCTCCTTCGGCGCGAGGTACTCACGGTCGATGGCGGGGGTTTCGTCGAGCACGCGCAGCACGCGCTCGAGATCCTTGCGGTGGTCGGTCGGTGGGTTCATGGCAAGCTCCTGGCTAATCGAGGTGGAATACCATCGGCAGCGGCCGCATCGCCTCGTCGGGACGGCGGCCTTCAAGCGTCTCAAAGAAGGGGCCCATCTCGCGCTGCCAGCGTTCGTTCACTTCCCGGGCGGCCATGCCGTCGAGCGCCTTTTGAAAGTCCGGCGTTTCCACGTATCCGATCAGAAGGCCGTCATCGCGAAGGAAGAGCGAGTAGTTATGCCAGCCCGTTTCGCGGAGCGCCTGGAGCATCTCCGGCCACACGGCCTGGTGGCGTTGCTTGTACTCCTCGAGCCGGTCCTGCCGAACTTTGAGCAGAAAGCAGATGTGTTGCATGGCGGACACCGATGCTATCACAGGCCGCTCTTGTCCTTCCTCCTCAGCCGCCGCAAGCCGGCGGCGCTGTGACGCTAAAAGGGGTCAGACTTCTCTGCCCCCGAGTCGCCACGCACGTGTCAACAACATCCTGCGTTGCGGGGCAGAGCGGTCTGACCCCTTTTCGCGATGAGCGAGCGAGGGTCATTCGCCGCGGATGAGGTCTTCGTATGTCTCCCGCGCCCGTACCACCCGCCACCCGTCGCCTTCGACGAGGATCTCCGGCGGGCGGGGACGCGAGTTGTAGTTCGAGGAAAGGACAAAGCCATAGGCGCCGGTCGTCCATACCGCCAGCAAGTCCCCGGGCAGCACGTTCTCGATCTCGCGATCGAGGGCGAGGAAATCGCCCGATTCGCAGACCGGCCCGACCACATCGGCCAGGATCGTGCCCCGGGAGGTCTGCCGGAGCGGCACGATCTCGTGGTGGGATTGGTAAAGCGACGGGCGGATGAGATCGTTCATCGCCGCGTCCACCACGACGAACTCGCGCGAGCCGGTGCGCTTGCGGTACAGAACGCGGGTCAGCAACACCCCAGCCTCGCCGACGATCGACCGCCCCGGCTCGACCATGACGAACAGGTCTTTGCCTTCGAGCTTCTTCCTCACCTCGCCGATGAAGCGCCGGATCTCGGGCGTCTCCTCGTGGGGACGATAGCGCACGCCCAGCCCGCCTCCGAGATCAAAGTGCCGGATGGGCACGCCCTGCGCGCGCAGCCGCCCGGCCAGCTCGAGCATGCGATCTACCGCTTCCATCAGCGGATCGGTGTCCAGTATCTGGGAGCCGATGTGGCAGCCGACACCCTCCGGCGAAAGATTCCGAAACGACATTGCGCGGCGGTAGACGTCCTCCACCTCGGCGATGTCGATGCCGAACTTATGTTCCCGCAGCCCGGTGGAAATGTAAGGGTGCGTGCCGGCGTCCACGTTGGGGTTCACTCGAAGCGCGATGCGGGCTGTCACTCCGCGCCGCGCGGCCAGGGCGTCGATGAGCGCCAGCTCGCCTTCGGATTCACAGTTGAAACTGTGGATGCCGCGCTCCAGCGCATACTCCACCTCGTCCGCCGTCTTGCCGACTCCCGAAAACACCACCTTGGATGGATCACCGCCGGCCCGGAGCACCCGGAACAACTCGCCTCCGGAAACGATGTCGAAGCCGGCGCCGGCGCGGGCCAGCAGCGCCAGCAGGCCGAGGTTCGAGTTGGCCTTCACCGCGTAGCAGACCTGGTGCGGCAGTTCACTGAGTGCCTCATCATACGCCCGGTATCTCTCCAGAATGGCGCCGCTCGAATACACGTAGCACGGCGTTCCGGCATTCTTGGCGATGTCGGCCAAAGCGACCCCTTCACAGTAAAGAGACCCTTGACGGTATTGGAAGCAGCCAGAGACCATTCACTTCACCTTGAGCACAACAAGCGTCTGATCGTCCGCCGTCCCGACTCCCCGCGCGTGGCGATCAAGGTCTTCGAGCAGCGCGTCGATAATCGCCTGGGGCGGCTCGCTCCAGCGCTCCTGAAGGAGACGAGCGATGCGGTCACGGCCGTAGTGCTCGCCGGCTTCATTATGCTGGTCCTCGACCCCGTCGGAATAGACCAGGATCACGTCGTCCGTCTTGGCCTGGAAGGGGACCTCCTCGTATTCGCGGCCGTCGAGCAGGCCGAGGGGGATGCCCTCGACGCGAGGACGGATAATGCGGCCCCGGCGGCAGATCATTGGCGGGATCGCGCCGGCGTTGGCCATCAGCAGCGTCTTTTCGCGCGGTTGCCACAGCAGAATCAGAAGCGTGACGTAACGCGCGTCGGCCTTGCGCTCGAGCAAGCTGCCGTTGAGCGCCTTCAACAGCGCAGCGGGTTCGCAGCGCCGTGGCGCGAGACTGCGCAGCAAGCCGCTGACCAGGGCCGCATAGAGCGCCGCCGCCGCTCCCTTGCCGCTGACGTCGCCGAAGGCCATGACGGTGTGGCCGTGGGCGTGCTCGAAGAAATCGTAGAGATCGCCGCTGATCTCGCGCGCCGGGCGGAGACCGACGGCCGCCTCGATCCCATCAATCTCCGGCGCTTTCCCTGGAAGAAGCACCGTTTGCAGTTCCCGCGCCGCGCGCAGGTCTTCTTCCAGGAGGCGCTCGCGGCGGGCGATTTCTTCGTAGAGGCGGGCGTTCTCGATCGAGATGGCCACCTGCGGCGCCAGCAGCGCCAGCGTCCGCGCATGGTCCTCGGTGAAGAAGCCGATGCGCTCGCTCTCGAGGTCCATCACGCCGACGACGCGGTCGCGCACCACCAGCGGCACGGCGATCTCGGAGCGGATGTCCGGATGCGTCGGGATGTAGCGCGAGTCGGCCGAGGTGTCGGTCACGCGGACGATCTCGCGTGACTCCACCGCCGCTCCGGTGATCCCCTTGCCGAGCGGGATGTGGTCGCAACACGTGCGATCGTCGAAACGGTAGCTGAAGCGGTGACGCAACAACTGCGCCTGCTCGTCCAAGAGCAGGATGTTGAACGAATCATAGGGGATCAGCAGCCGCACGCCGTCGGCGATCTTGCCGAGCAAGGCATCCAGATCGAGGATCGAGGAGAACTCCTGCGAGAGGCGCGTCAGCATGCGCAGGGTCCTGTGGTTACGGTCCACGCGCCGGTAGAGGCGCGCATTGTCGATCGCAGCGGCCACGCGCGAAGCGATTAGCCGCAGCATCGACCGCTCGTACTCGCCGTAAGCATTGAGGCGCGTGGACTGGATGTCGATGACGCCCACGAGCTTGCCGCGGGCGATCATCGGCACCGCCAGCTCCGAGCGCACTGCGTCAACGGCATTGAGGTAACGCGGATCGGAGCGGACGTCGCCGACCAGAACGGGCTTGCGCATTTGGGCCGCCGCCCCGGTGATGCCATCGCCGAGTGGGATCTGGAGGCTCTGGACAACCTCCTCCCGGTGGCCGATGGCGTGGCGGATGCGCAATGCCCGTAGCCGCTCACTGTAAAGCAGAATGGCGAACAGCTCAAACGGGATCACCTTGCGGACGATCTCGGCGACGTTGCCGAGCAGGCGGTCCAAATCCAGGGTCTCCGTAGTGACCGCCGACACTTCCAGCAGGAAGTCCAGCAGCTCGGAGCGCTGCCGGAACCGGATCGCTTTGGACGGGCTCGCCATGGCTCGAATCTCAGACGGCGGTAGCCTCGATGATCTTCACGCTCGCGCTGGCGCCGATCCGCGTGGCGCCGGCGGCGACCATGCTCTTCAAGTCCGCCAGCGTGCGGATCCCGCCCGCCGCTTTCACACCCACGTCATCACCGACGATCTTCCGCATCAACGCGACGTCCTCAACCGTTGCCCCGCCCGGTCCGAATCCGGTGGAGGTCTTCACGAAGTCAGCGCCCGCCATCTTTGCCAGCGTGCAGGCGATGGCTTTCTGATTGTCGTCGAGCAGCGCCGTCTCGAGAATCGCCTTGACGATTGCGCCGCCGTGATGTGCGGCGCCGGCGACGCCCTGGATGTCGAGCTTGACGGCATCATAGTCGCCGGAACGGAGCGCGCCGATGTTGATGACCATGTCGATCTCGCGTGCGCCGAGTCGAACCGCCTCCTCCGCCTCGGCCTTCTTGATCCCGGTCGTGCCGGCCCCCAGGGGAAAGCCGGCCACCGTGCAGACCCTCACCGGCGAGCCGGTGAGTTCGGAAACGGCCAGTGCTACCCAGCAGGGATTGACGCAGACGCTGGCGAAACCGTAATAGCGGGCTTCGCGGCACAGCTTCACAATGTCTTCCCGGGTCGCCTCCGGCTTCAGCAGTGTGTGATCGATCAGGGACGCGATCGACCGATCGATTCGGGCGACGCTTGGGCAGCTTGCAACGCGGTCAGCCCCGGCCGCGACGATCTGCCGGGTGTTTACGGCGCAGGCCTCCGCGTTTTTCTCGCCGCAGGTAACGCACGTGCATGCGGACTCGGACACTCCAAACGCCCCGCCCTGAACGCGGGCAAGAATCTCGTCTCCGATGGCCGCTACGAGTTGCTGAAGCTCAGCGGGATTCAACTCGAGGAAGCCCCATGATAGCACAGCGGCGGGTCCCGGCCGCCGAGTCCTCCGCTTTACCAATACGTGCGGCCGGGGGCCTGCGCCACCTTAGCCAGATCGCAGGTGAGTGTACTTGTGAAGCGCCGGGAATTTACAGCGCCAGCCCGCGGATTCCGCGGCGGATGGAGGAGAGGGGCGTGCCGCTGCGACTGAGCGCGAGCAAGCCGAGGACCCACAACGGCACGGTGAGGAGGAAGAAGACGACAAACGAGAAGCCGGTGGCTGTGGTCTTGTCCACGCCGAACAACGATAACCCGAGCACAGTGAAGAACTGGTAGGTGCCGACATTAGCGGGCGCGTTCGGAACTGCGGTGCCGAGATGCACGACGAGCAGAACCACCGCCCCGACCCAAAAGGACAACCACAGTCCGCAGGCAAGCATGATTAGCCAGAACGCGAGGATCTGGCCGAGGAGAAACACGAGTGAAAGACCGAAGGCGGCCCAGAAGGAGCTCGTAAGGCCGATCTGCCGCAAGCCGTCCTCGATGTGTCCGAGCAGCGTCTTGAGGATCCGGAGCGGCTTCCAGCCAACGCCTGATTCCGCCGCGGGCTCGGTGGCGGCCTTGCGCGCGCGCATGAGGAAGAAGGCAAATCGGATGGTGCCCAGAAGGACGGTTGCGCCAAGGATGTCGCCCGCCTCGAGCAGGTTTTTTGGCAGAGGCACAAAGATGGCTGTCAGGCCGATGCAGAGGGCCAGCCAAACACCATCGAAGAGTAACGGTCAACACGAGCAGCGAGTGACGTCTCATTGGGGACCTGCGCGGCCAAATCCGATGGAAGGCACCCCCGGTCCGTCGCGAGATGGCTCAAGCTCCCGGCATGTTCCCCCCTCGCTTCCCGTCACCGCCCCACCGGATGGGAAGGCGGGGCCGGTGGAGGCGGTGGCGGTGAACTGCCGGCGAGGTGAGGGGAAACGGGGACCTACTTCTTCTCTTCGGCCTTCTTCTCTTCTGTCTGATGGTGCTTCTTGCCCCTCTTGTGCTTCAGGGTCTTCTTTGTCTCCTTCTGCTGGCCCTGGGTTTCCCCAGTGGCCTGAGAGGCGTACGTCGCCGTCATGCTCAGAGCCACGAGGGCGAAGATCGCAAACAGTTTCTTCATCGTTTTTTCTCCTGATGTCGGGCTGTCATTTCGCCCGTACAACCCTATAGTCGTTTCGCGGCTCGGAAACGGGTATAGCCTCAGAAGGCTACGAACGGCGCCGAAAATCAGGGGTGGGGTGCAATGGCGCGCCATCCCTCATCTTCGGGGAGCGGAATAGCCTTGCCGAGCTATGGAACTCCAGTGCGGTTCCCGTACACTGAAAAGAGGCACATCCGAGATTGAAGCCCGGCACGCCACAGTCCGCCCAGCAGGTCACGCACCGCAAGATCCTCCGAGTGCTGCTGATCGGATTCACGCTGGTCGTGCTGCTCTTGCTGACGGCCGCTATTGTGGGCGTCCGCAATATCCGTTCGATTCAGCGGAACGCGGCGACCCTGGTGGACGAGCAGAAGGAGACGGCGGGGCTGATCGCCGAAATCCAGTGGGAGCAAGAGGCGCTGAATGCGGTCTTTTACAACTTGGCGCGGCATCCGGAACCGATAGATCGCAACAAGATCCTCTCGCAACTGGACAAGACCGAACAGAACATCGCGCGGCTGGAGAAGGAAACAGACTGGGGCTCCCATGAGAAGCTGTGGTTGGAGTTCAGGCAACCGGCCACGGAGTTCTCCACAGAGGCGCGGCGGCTGCTTGCATTAGAGCGCACGCCGACACTCCTCTCGCGCGACCTGTTCCGCCGCCACCAGCAGGTCATCGGGATCATGTCGAAGCTGGTCTCGTCCAATTACGCGGCGGCCCAAGATGCCCAGCAGGAGATCGACAGCCAGTCACGCCAGCTCGCCACGCAGTCCTTCGTTCTGCTCGGCGGGTGCCTCTTGCTCGCCCTGCTATTTGCGGTGCTGACGGTGCGGATCACAGCGGCCTTGTTCCGCAAAATGGAGTGGCAGGCGAGCGAGCTGAGCCGTGTCTCCTGGCACATGTTCCAAAACCAGGAGACGACCGCGCGGCGTTTCTCGCACGAGTTGCACGACGAGCTGGGGCAGTCGCTTACGGCGCTCAAGGCGAACTTGGCCTCGCTGAAACGGCCGGATGCGCCGGACAAGCGGCTCGACGACAGCATCTCAGTTGTGGATGAAGCGATTCGCAACGTGCGCGAGATGTCCCACCTGCTGCATCCCACCATCCTGGATGACTTCGGACTCGATGCCGGCCTGCGATGGCTGGCGGAGCGATTCAACGAGAGAACAGGCATTGAGGTGGATTACGCCTCCGACGCACCCCGGCGCCTGCCGGAGGAGACTGAGCGGCATCTGTTCCGCATTGCGCAGGAGGCTCTCACTAACGTTGCGAGGCACTCGGGAGCAAGCTGCGTCCGGTTGGAATTCAGAAACGCCGGAGGCGCCGCGCGCCTGTCCATCCAGGACGACGGGCAAGGGCTGCCCGTCGTCGCCAACGTGGGCGGCGAGGGTCTGGGCATGATCGGCATGCGAGCCCGCGCGCGCAGCGCCGGAGGAGAGTTGAACCTGTACTCGCAGCCCGGGCAAGGAGTGAAGGTGGAGGTGTCCGTGCCGGTCCTCGACAAAGCTCATGCAGAGGAAGATCCGCATCCTGCTCGCCGATGACCACGCGGTCGTGAGGCAGGGCTTCCGGCTCATCCTCGAGGCGCAGCCGGATCTGGAGATTGTCGGCGAAGCCTCGAACGGCCGCGAGGCAGCGGAGCTGGCTGCGCGCTTGAGACCCGACGTGGTGGTGATGGATGTGGCCATGCCCGAACTCAGCGGCATCGAAGCCACGCGGCGCCTCGGCGTGGAATCGCCGCGCACGCGGGTGCTGGCCCTCAGCATGCATAAGGACTCCGTCTACGTCCGCGAGATCTTGCGCGCCGGAGCCAGGGGCTACCTCCTCAAGGACGCCATCGACCGCGACCTGGTCGCAGCGATACGCGCCGTCGCCAGAGGCGAGGGGTACCTCAGTCCCGCTGTTTCCGATGCCGTGCTGAGTGACTACCGGCGTCATGTCACCGACCCTTTGGACCTGCTGACAAGCCGGGAGCGGGAGGTCCTGCAACTGATCGCCGAGGGCAAGACGAACAAAGAGATCGCTAATCTGCTCAAGCTCAGCGTCTATACGGTGGACTCCCACCGCGGGCGCATCATGGAGAAGCTCAACGTGCACACCACGAGCGACCTGGTGCGCTTTGCGATGCGCAAGGGGCTGATCGATTGATCGCGGAGCCGCGCCCCTCTCGACAGCGCGTCAGGAAGCCGACAGTTTCCGTTTCCGCAGCTCATCTACCGTGACCGCCAGGATGATGACGGCGCCGATGATCGCCTGCTGGAGGTAGGGCGAGATTCCCAGCAGGTCGCTGCCGTTCGACAGCAGACCCATGATGAACGCGCCGATCAGCGTGCCGATAACGCTGCCTTCGCCACCGCGCAGGCTGCCGCCGCCGATGACCACGGCGGCGATCACCTGCAATTCGTAGCCCTGGCCGGCGGTCGGCTGTCCGGTCATGAGGCGGGACGCTTCGATCATCCCGGCCAGTCCCGTCAGCATTCCGCAAATGGCGTACACGGCAGTGGTGTGGAACGCTACCGGGATGCCGGAGTAAAACGCGGCCTCCGGGTTGCTCCCGATGGCGAACGCATAACGGCCGAGCCGCGTGTATTCGAGCAGAAAGTGCGTGATCGCGGCGCAGGCCACCAGGATCCACAACACGAACGGCACGCCGAGCAGGTTGCCCTCGCCGAGATAGGAGAACTGCTGCGGGATCTTGTGGACGGGCAAGCCGTTGGAAATGATGAGAGCCAGGCCGCGCACAATGCCGAGCGTGCCGAGCGTGACGATGAACGGCGCGATCCCGAGCCGGGTGGTGAGAAAGCCGTTGGCGAAGCCCCAGAACAACCCCGCGAGAATGCCGATAGCGACGCCGGCGCCGATGGGATAGCCGCGTTCCATGGCCATCGTTCCCAGCAAACCGCCCATGGCGAGAATCGCGCCCACGGAGAGGTCGATGCCGCCGGCGATGATGACCATCGTCATACCGAGAGCCATGATGTTGATCACCGCCGTCTGCCGGACGACGCTCGAAAGGTTGGTCTTCGTCAGGAAGTGCGGCGAGGCGATCGACAGCGCGACGAACAGAACGATCAGGCTCAAGGCAGGGAGTAGCCGCTGGATCATCGCTCTGAACTCTCCTGTTGTTGCTGTGAGGCTTCATCAAGCGCGGCGTACCGCATGATCTGTTCCTGTGTTGTCCGGCCGGGCAGCTCGCCGGTGAGGCGGCCCTGGCGCATGACCAGGATGCGGTCGGCCACCTGGATCAGCTCCGGCATCTCCGAACTGACCATAAGAATGGCCGCGCCGGAGCGGGCCAGCCCGTCCATCAGCTCGAACACTTCCGCCTTGGCGCCGACGTCGATGCCGCGCGTGGGCTCGTCGAACAAAAACACGCGGGCGTTGCGGAGCAGCCACTTGCCGATCACGACCTTCTGCTGGTTGCCGCCGCTGAGCCGGCCCACGAGCTGGCGTCCCGACTCGGCGCGGATCCGGAGCCGCTGGACGTAGGTCGAGACGGCGCGCTTTTCGGCCGCCGGCCGGAGGATGCCGAAACGGCTCACCGAGGCCAGGTTCGCGTGCGTGAGATTCTGGGCAACCGGCAGCAGCACGGCCAGGCCGTTCCTCTGGCGGTCCTCGGGGATCAGGGCCATGCCCGCGGCGACGGCCTCGCGCGGCGATTGAATCCGCAGCTCTCGCCCGCAGACCAGGACCCGGCCGGAATCCGCCGGATCGAGTCCGAACAACGCGCGGCATAACTCGGTGCGGCCGGCCCCGACCAGACCGGCCAGCCCGACAATCTCGCCGGCCCGCAGCGAGAAGCCGATCTCGCGCAGGACCGGCCGGCGGCTGAGATTCTCCACCCGCAGCAATTCCTCGCCGGGAGGCTGAGGCGAGCGCTCATAGATCGTGGTCACCTCCCGTCCGACCATGGACCGGATAATCTGGTCCGTCGAGATCTCGGCCAGCGGGCCGGCGTGAACGGTCTCGCCGTCCCGCAGGATCGTGACGCGATCGCCGACGGCGCGCAACTCCTCAAGCCGGTGAGTGATGTAGATGACGCCGAGGTTCCGCTCGCGCAGGCGCTGCACGATGCGGAACACTTCCTGTGTTTCGGATTCCGAGAGCGAGGAAGTCGGCTCGTCGAAGATCAGCAGGCTCGAGCCGTGGCAGATGGCGCGGCAGATCTCCACAAGCTGCTTACCGGCTGGACTCAGGCGCTCGACGCGCCAGTCCGCCTGAAGCGGGAAGCGATGCTCCTCGATGAGCCGCGCGGCCCGCTGCATCATGCGGCGGCGGTTGACCCAGCCGAGGGGCAGGCGCTCCTCGCGGCCGAGGAAAATGTTCTCGGCCACGGAAAGGTGCGGGGCGAGCAGGGACTCCTGGTGCACCATGGCGATGCCGATGGCGGCCGCCTCGGCCGGCTTGCGAAGCCGCACCTCGCGCCCTTGCCAGCGCATCGCGCCGCCGTCCCGCTCGAGCATGCCGGCGACGATTTTAACCAGCGTGGATTTGCCAGCGCCGTTCTCGCCGAGCAGCAGATGCACCTCGCCGGCGTTGACCGCAAGGTCGCCCCGGCGCAGCGCGGCGATGCCGCCGAAGCGTTTCTGGATCCCGGCGAGCTGCAACAGCATCGGAACGACAGTGTAACAGGTCGAGGGCGGCCATTCGGCCGGACCAAGGATGGCCGGGCGCCGCCGGCCTGCTACCCTTCTTCCGGCGCCGGCTCTTCGCCAAGGTCGGCCAGGCGGTTCTCGAACTTGGTCAGGTGATGGAGAAAAACGAGCTGGATCTTGCCGGTCGGGCCGTTGCGCTGCTTGGCGAGAAGCAGCTCGGCCACCCCGCGCAGATCCTCTCGCTCCGGCTTGTAGACTTCCTCGCGGAAGATGAAGGCAACCACGTCGGCATCCTGCTCGATGGATCCAGACTCACGAAGGTCGCTGAGTTGCGGCCGGTGGTCCCCCGGGCGGTTCTCCGGCGCGCGGCTCAACTGCGAGAGCACGAGCATCGGAACGTCCAGTTCCTTGGCGAGCAGCTTCAGGCCCCGCGAGAGCGCGCTGATTTCCTGCACCCGGTTTTCGAAGCGGCCGCGCCCGCTCATCAACTGGAGATAATCGAGCACCACCAGGCCGAGGGGCCGCTCCGACCGGAGGCGGAGCAGCTTGGCGTGCATGTCCATCAGGTTCGAGCCGGAAGTGTCATCGATGAACAGCGGCGCCTCCACGAGTTCGTTGGCCGCCGCCTGAAGCCGCCGGCGCTCCTCGTGCCCGAGGAAACCGAGCCGGAACCGCTGGCTGTCCACCCGGGCGCTGGAGCACAACAAGCGCGTGAGCAGCGATTCCTTGGACATTTCGAGCGAGAAGACGGCCACGGTCTTCTGAAGGCGCGCTGCCGCATGCTGCGCGATGTTGAGCGCAAGCGCCGTTTTGCCCATGGAGGGGCGGCCGGCCACGATCACCAGTTCGCCTGGGTGCAGGCCCCCGGTCATCTCGTCGAACCGCTTGAAGCCGGTGCTGAGCCCGCGGACGCGCTGGCTTGGATCGAGAAAGGCGTTAATGCCCCCCTGATACTGGTCGATGATCTCGCCGGGCGTGGCCAGGCCGGCTTTGGCGTTGGATTCGCCGAGCCTGAGCAGGGACTCTTCGGCGCTCGCCAGGATGTCTTGTGGTTCCTCCTCGCCCAGCACACAGCGGTCGATGGTCTGCTGCGACACGAGGATGAGGTGGCGGAGGATGGACTTGTCCTTGACGATCCGCGCGTAGCTGTCCAGGTTATGGATGTGGGGCAGCCCGTCGTCAAGCGAAACCAGGTAGCTCAAGCCGTCCACCGATTCGAGCTGGCCGTGCTTCATCAGCTCGTTGGCGACGGTGACGCGGTCGATCTTCTCGCTGCGGCCGTGCAGATCGGCCATCCGCTGGAAAATACGCCGGTGCTTCTCCAGGCTGAAGTCGCCGGCCTCGACAGTGGACGCCACCTGGACAAACTGCGAGTCGTCCAGCAGAATCGAACCAAGCACGTAGCGCTCGGCGTCCAGGTTGGCGGGCAGCCCCTTCTGGAGGGCCGCGTCAGTGGTGGCCATAGAAAAACCGCGATCTAGTTTGCGCTCTGGAACGGCGGACGGCAAGAGGCCTTTTCGAGCCGCCGTTCGTGACGGTTAGCCTCTTCAAAACGGGCCGGAGTTGCGCACACCGGCGCGCTCGCGCAAGTGCTTTTGCGGCAACGCCTCATCCCGAACCCCGGCCTGATTTCCACAGTTTTTGCGAAAACAAATCACTGCCTGTTTGTTTTATACACCAGCGCCGGCGATTTTTCCAGAGGGTTGAGGGCGCGCCCTCGCCGCTTCACCGCGTGGCGTGAAAGAGCGACTTGGGGATCATGGCATGGATCCCCTTCTTGCCGTCCACCACCTGGGTCACGTGGAAGTCGGCGGCGGCGCTGGCGAGCATGTAGGCGTCGTCTCGCGTGAGGCCCTTGGCCTCGACCAGCCAGTCGATCAGCTCGCGTCCTGCCGCCTTGGCCGCCTCGTCGAGGTCCTCGTGCATCCCCATGGCGATCAGATGCGTAGGCGTCTCGGCCCGCGGCCAGCGAAGGCGCAGGTCCTTCCGCACGATGAACTGGAACGTTCCGTTAAGGACCGTTTCCAGGGCCGCCAGGCAGACTTCGCCGTCGCCCTGTGCGGCATGCGCGTCGCCCACCTGGAACAGGGCGCCCTTCGCGTGCACGGGCATGTACAGCGTCGTGCCGGCAACCAGCTCTTTGTTGTCCAGATTGCCTGTGTGGACCCACGGCGCCATTGAACTCACCCGGCCCGTGAGGGCGGGCGGCGCCACCGCCAGCAGCCCGAAGAACGGGCGGAGTGGAACTTCGACCCCTTTGCTGAACAGAGCAACTTTTCTCCCCAAGTCGAGCCGGACCAGCTTCGCCCGCGCATACGGAAAATCTTCCGGCAGGAGTCCCTGTCCCGGCCGGAAAATTTGGTAGGCGTAAGGAACCACCAGCTCGATGGCGCGAATGCGCACTTCGAGCGTATCGCTCGGTTCAGCGCCCTCCACGTACACCGGCCCGGTGACCGGATGCGGCCCCGGTCCGCGTTCGGTGACCCTGGCGTGAATCTCGCGATCGACAGCCCGGACTTCCGCCGGCGGCAGGCCTACTTCCGCCAGCATTTCGGGGCTGGCGATCATCGCGCTTTCGATCTTCACGATGTCGCCGGACTTGATCCTCAAAACCGGTGGCGTGGAAGCGTCGTGGTATCCCCAGACCACGGTTTTCGGAGACGCCTTCAGTTCATGTGTCTGCTGAGCCATCGTGTGGCCCGCCGAAAGACAAGCGAACAGCAGGAGAACCCATTTCATGGTGGGTGTAGTGTAACCGGAGCAGGCGGCGGGCGGCAAGAGGATGGCGCCG
>CAYZJD010000071.1:0-3815 GCA_964478455.1 uncultured Solibacteraceae bacterium
GGCGGCAACGGGTGGGTGGACGAACTTCTTGCCGCCCGCCACCCGAGCGTGGCAGCCCGCGCAGAGCGCGTTCACCGGCTTCCGCAAGGCGTGCGGCCGCTCGGCTACGTGAGGATCGTGGCAATCCACGCACGAGTTGGGCTCGGTGACCAGCAGCGAGTGCTTGAAGGCTGCGTTCTCGACCCGGCTCTTCAGCTCGCTGTGGCAGCCGAAGCAGAGGTCGCGGGACGTGGCCGCCGTCAGCCGCACCTTCCCGTCCTGCGCCGTCTCGTGGCAGCTTTCGCACTTCCGCGCCCCGAACGGACCATGCGCCACCGGCGGCATCAGCTTCGGCGCATCGGAGGAGTGCGGATCGTGGCAGCCCGTGCACGTCGATGTTTCCCAGGGCTGCTTGCGGTGCGCCTCCGCCAGCTTGGCGTCGCCCGCCTCGTGGCAGGTCAGGCACAGGTCCGGTTGCTTGGAGTTCAGGTAGTGAGGCGTCTTCTCGACCTTCTCGCCAACCTGGCGATGGTCGGCGTGGCACGACGAGCAGCCCATGTCCACGGCGTCGTGCCTGTACTTCTTCTCGAGCGCGGCTTGGATCGGCGTGTGGCACTTCAAGCACGCCTCCGCGGGAGCCTCGGCGGATGGCGGCGCCGGCTGCTCCTGCCCCCACAGGACCGCCTGGAATGCCAGCCAGCACAGGCAGAGGAAACCGAGGCGCCGAAGCCCACTCTGTTCCCGGCCGCGTGCGATATCTCTCAAGCATCGTGACAATCGGACAACCTTCCTCACTGGTTCTTGCTGAATCCTTTCGAATAGTGATCGTGGCAGTCCACGCAATTCCTGTTGTCGTTGTGCGAGTGGTCCGGCGACGTGTAGTAAAAGTCGTTGGAGTTGGTGACACTATTATTTCGGTGATGCTGCGCGCGCGTATGGCAGGTGTTGCAGATGCCCTGGTATGGGGCGGCAGTTGAAACCCAGTCGTTATACGTGACCCCGCCGACGCTGACAGGGGTGCGCCTCCCCGCGACAATGGGACGTTTGCAGGAAAGATATTGGTTATACGTCGGCGACGCAGTATTTGTATCGAAAACCGCGGTCCCGCCGGTAGCCGTGCAGTCCGACGCGGCGTAGAACATCACCTCGCTAATCCATGGGCCGGACCCCGGAGTGTTGGTAAGCCGCAGGCGCCAGTATCGGTGGGCTCCCAAGCCTTGCGCCCACCGTGCTCTGTTGACACCGGCCAGCGCAGGAGCGAAGCCGCTGAAAGCCGCGGACCAGGTTGTGCCGTTGTCGGAATACTCGATGGCGTAGATGCCGCTGTAGCCCGCGGCTTGAACGTAAAGCTCGACTTCGAGGATCTCCTTGTTTCCGTAAGGGTAGCTGGTCGCGCCGGCGACAGGAACGAAATCCGCCCTTACCCATGAGCCGGCGGTCGCGGTATTCGTCTGCCACGCCTGGTCCGACTGGTTCAGGTTCGTTGCGTTCGCTAAGCTGAAGTTGCCCAGGCCGCTCTGCGACAGCACGGGCGTGCCCTTTGTATCGTTGGCGACCCGAAGGAATGCCGCTGGCTTGTAAGAGCTCTTTGCTCCTGCCACATCGTCTTGCAGGTTCCCCAGAAGCTTTAAGTTACGGCAGATTGTGTTGTTGCCCGGATCGCCGTCCTGGCACACATTTTCGGCGGGCGGATCTTCCGGCAGGTGTCCCAGCCGGCCGCGGCGGTTAACAAGGTCGCGGTGAGGGTTATGACAGTCGAGACATTCCTCTTTGTGCTGATAGGTGCTGTTGCCGCTTCCGTTCAGGTGGGTAACAACCTTGATGGCATTCGGGTCGGTTCCGATCGTGGGATCGTGGCAGCTCATGCACAAATCCGTCGCCACCTGTTTAAGCAGTGTTGATGTGCCACCGTGCAACTGGTGGCAGGAAGCGGAGCAATCCAGCTTGTTGACGTTTCGAACGCTGGTGATGTTCTCGTTGACCTGGGCCTTCACTGCGGCCGGTAGAATCACCAGCGGTCCTGCTGCCAGCAACGAAAGCGAGATCAGAATGTTCGAGTTGCGGTTCATTTAGATCCTCCCTTCGCCGCGAAAGACTAAGACTGTAGCTGTCTTGTGGTTGACCGCAAATATGTCGCCGGTGGCGCCGTCGATGACAAGATCGGTGGCGCTGGCAAATCCGTCGAGTCGCTTGACGACCCCGACGTTGTCGGCGTCCAGGATGTTGTTCTCATCGAAGGCGATCATCTTGCCTAATACGGGATCGACCATAAAGAGGTGGCCGGCGCCGTCCGCTGCCAGCCCCTGTGGACGGGCGAACTGGAGCGTCGATACTGTTCCCGTTCCGTCCACATACCCGTTGCCATTGATCTGCCGCCGGTAGGTCCCGTCGTAAGTGAAGACGAGGATCCTTGCCGCCAGTCCCGCGCCGGGATTCCCGTGGTCGGTCACCAGGATTTCCTTTTGCACCGTGTCCACCCCGATCCCCGCCACGAAGGAAACGGTCTGGTTGGTGACGGCGGGAGGGAAGGTTCTGATGAAGATGCCGGTCGTATCGAAAACCTTGATAAGCTGGTCGCCGCCGTCCAACACGAACACCAATCCGAACTCGGGATCGATGGCGATGTCGGTAGGCCGCCTGAAGAACCCGGGTCCCGTGTTGCTCAAGGAAGGACCGAGCGTGTAGCGCAGTCTTACTTTGCGCCTGGCGTCATCCACCGCGTAGACCTCTACGCTTTGTGTCCGCTCATTACCCACAAACATCAGCGAGCCCAGGCGCGCAACCCCCATGGGTTTGCCTTTGATCGGTATTGCCCACAGGGTTTGGAGAGTCTGCTTGTCAGCAACAAAGATGGCCTCGGCGGCATAATCGGAAACCAATAGCTGTCCGGGGGCCCCCTCGGCGATTCGGGTCGGTGATACGAGTCGCTGGGCCGTCGCGAAAGAAGCGCAAGCAACCAGATAGAGCAGCACTGTGGCCAACGACGTCCGCGAAGGACACATCTTCCGTGCTGCTGGTTCCATCTTGCCGGCGAGCCGAACCGGCGACACCAGCGCCGCGCAACAATATGAGCTCATCGACGTCCTCCACTTTCCAGTTGTCTGCGAATCTCGTCGGCCAGGGCGTGGTTCGGGTCGTTCCCGTTGGTGCGGGCAGCCCATTCGGCGGCCCCGGCCGCGTCGTCTCTCCTCCATGACACCCAGGCCATCCCCGCCGCGACGTCCGCCGCACGCGCATCGAGCGCCATCGCCGTTTCGAAGGCGGCCTGTGCCTCCCCCGGCCGGTTGCCGGCGACCCGGCAATAGCCGAGGCTGACCCACGCCGGGCGAAACTCCGGGTGGCCCATGGTCAGTGATTCCAGGATCCGCTCGGCTTGGGCCTGCATCCCGGCTTTCAAAAGCTGCTGGGCCATACCGAAGCGGCGGACAACGTCCGGCGGACCGGCCGGCGCAGCCGCCAGGGCTTTCTCCCGGCCGTAGACCGCGTCCAGGTGCGCCTGGACCTCACCGACGCCCTGCAAGCCAAAGCCGGCAATCTTGTATTTCAGCAGCCGGTCGGGTCCAACCAGCATGAGGGTAGGGAGCGCCACGATCTGGTAGGCGCCGAAGATGACCCTGTCCGGGTCCAGTAACACCGGCGGACGGTTCCGGCAGCCCTTCAGCGCCTCCTCGATCTCCGCCTTCTGGTGCGCGCCCGAAACGATCGTCGCCAGTGCGGACCGCTCATAGACGCCCTGCAGGTCTGCAATCTCGCAGAGAACCCGGCAGGAGCGCGGGTTGTCCGGCTGCCAGAACAACAGCAATGTGACCCGGCCGGGAAAGTCGGCCAGCGTGCGG
>CAYZJD010000071.1:3915-11565 GCA_964478455.1 uncultured Solibacteraceae bacterium
GCTGCTGGCGTGGGTTTCGTGACAAGACCGGCAGGTGCGGCCCTTGGGTGTCTTGTTCACATGAACGTAGTGGAGGTTGCGGTCGCCCTTCCGAAAATCGGTGATGGCGGTGGTCCGCTCGTCACGAGCCATCGCCGGGTCGTGGCAGCCGAAACAAAGCGCGAAATTCTGCTCGCGGAAAGGCGCGTAGAACTCTTTTGGATATTCGGCGCTCAAAAGACGAAAATGAGCCGAACCGTGGGGCTGGTGGCAGCCGGAACAGTCCTTCTCGCGGATCGGGCCGTGGTGGTCCGGGTTCTCGGCCAGCAGCTTCTTCATGTCCCCGAGCGCCGCCCCATCGCCATCCATGTGCCTGTCGTGGCATTGCAGACAGGTCGCAACGCCGTCCGCGGCCAGCAGACGGGGTCGCTCGGCCGCGTGAGGATCGTGGCAATTCAAACACGCCTTGGACTCCTTGACCGCCGCGTGCTTCACCTGGGCCTTGTCCGCCATCTGGCCGATTCCGGCGTGGCAGGAATCGCACAGGGCGGGCAACGCCGCCTTCAACTGATAGCGCTCGCCAGAAGCATGCGGGTCGTGGCAGCCGGTACAGCCGCCTTCCAGGGCCTTGTGGCGAAAACTTGCGCTTGCCAGCCGCGCCGCGATTTCTTCATGACAGGCGGTGCAGGCTGCCTGTCCCGTTTGCCGGAGCAGGTGAGGCTCATCCGAAGCGTGGGGATCATGGCAGGCCACGCACGCGCCCACCGCCACCGGGCCGTGCACGAACTTGCCCGTGAATTTCTGCTCTTCGTGGCACGTCAGGCAGAGCTTCTCGGGGGCATCCGTGAACGAGCTCGCGCCCCCGGCTGCCGGTATCGTATGACAGGCCTCGCAGGAATCCTTGGCTGCCGCGTGTACCGTCTTCCGCTGGACGGTCTTGGCGTGGCAGCCGAAGCACTCCTTGCCGTCAAGGGCCGGATGGGGAGGGGCGCCGAATGCCGAGGAGCTCAGACACACCAGGGTGGCTGGCACCGAAATCCGCGCTCGCTCGATGAAAACGGTCAGAAGAATGGCGGCAACCTCCGAAATCTGGTGACCTCTATGGATTTTATGAGTTTTGGCTCTGAAAGTAAAGAGAGATTAGGCCCGTTTTTCCAGGATTGTACGCATAGTACGACAAGCTTATCCGAATTCTATTGAATCGCCCTAGGTGGTTCCGCTAGAATGATTTACGTGGCTGGCCGAAGCAGCGCGGCGCGCACGACGCCACCGGCCCTCCCGGCGACAGTTGTTCTGACCACTGGCCAGGCGGCCAAGCTGTGCGGAGTGAAGCCCGACACGGTCCTGAAATGGATAAAGAGCGGGAAGCTTGCTGCCGACCGCACGGTCGGAGGCCATTTCCGAATCGATTCGAAATCGATCTGCGAGTTCCTCCACCGTCCTTTCAGTGAATTCTCAGGCCACACCGCCGCGGCGCCTCCTGCCAGGCAGCACCTCTACTGCTGGGAGTACATGAGCGATCAGGGCACAATCCGAGACGAATGCACAAATTGCATTGTCTACCGAACCCACGCCTCAAGGTGTTTCTTGTTGGCCGAAGCAGGGGTCCAGATCGGGCATTCCAGGGTATTCTGCCCGCAAGACTGCCAGGATTGTTCCTACTATCGGCGGGTCAAAGGCCTGCCCACTCGATTGCTCGTCGTCACCGCGGATCGGGGCCTCGCTGCTCATCTCGCCGGAGAGGACGAACAGAGCGTGGTGCTCCGCATTGCCCGCAACAGCTACGAGGTCTCCGCCGCTATGTCCGATTTTCACCCGGCCTTCGTCGTGTTGGACTGGGACTCCCTTCGCTCGGAGCAAGGGCTGCTGGAGTCCCTCTGTGACGATCCCAGGAGCCCAGGCCGCAAGGTGATTCTGGCGACGCGTACCCTCGCCTCCCTGCGGAGGCGAGAATTGCCACGAACCGTCGTCAGGGTCATTAGAAGCCCGTTCGACCTCAGGCAGGTTGTCTCCGTGATCGAGAGTTACCCGGTCGACAGGTTGTTGCCGGATGAAGTGCAGTGCCAGCCCGCTGGGCTGGCAGCCCAACCGCCCTCGCAACTCGTGCTATCCTGAAACTTCACCTTGATAGAGGCGCGGCGGCCATCAGTAGCCGGGCGGGCGGTTCCGAGGCGCTTCGGACCCCCTGGCGAAAAGCCAGGGCCGCGGTACGCGATCCGCGCGGCTCCCGCCACCTGATCAACGCCGAGCCGACGGAGAACAAACTCACGCTCGGCTCCAAGGGCGCGCTCCGCAACGAGATCGAGGCCGGCCGGCGCATGGCCCACTCCGCCTACCCCGAACTTGGCGAATCGTCGATCGAAAAGCTTCTTGACGCGCTAGCCCAGGCTAGCTGGGGGCTAGCTGTGAGCCGTCGGCGGTCAGGGCTCAGCGGTCAGCCGCGGCGCGCGTCGAAAAGCTGAGTGCTGACTGCTGATCGCCAGAAGCTCGCCTCTACGGAGCAACCTTTGCCGTAGTTGGCTCGGGAATTTCCGGCGGCGGAGAGACGGCCACGACTTTTCCGTCACGCAAGGTGACCACCGTCATGTCATCCTCTCCGGTGTAGTAGAAGACCTCGAGGAAGTCGGCGCCGTCCATCTTGCTGGTCTTCATCAGGGGCTTGCCAAATCGCTGGACCAACGCGGCCCGCGACATCCCGGTTTCCACCTCGGCCGGCTTCACCGTGCGGCGCTTCGCTGGAGTGGATTCCGCCGTGTAGGAGTCCGTTGGCTGGGAGACTTCCTGGACCTTCGACTGTCCAGTGGTCGAACTACCTTGCACCTTCTCCCCGCTGCCCAGCGTCTTGCTGACTTTGCCGAACACTCCGCCGACGGACTTGGAAACGCCCTTCGCGCCCGCCCCCGCACCGGCGCGCGCCGCGCCGGTGGCGTACTCGACCATCGTCTGCGCCCAGACCGGAGGAATCGAAAGCACGGCAACTGCCGCCATTGCTGTCAGGGTCGTCTTCATGAGCACGCCTCCAGCGGTCTGCACGCCCGAGAGGCCCTCCCTCCTAATCGTCGGCGGCTTTCGCCATCCGCTGGGCCTCCTCCGGCTTCCACCTCTCTTCGTGACCCGAATGAGAGGCGCCGAACTCCGCAGCCTTCAGCAGCTTGTAGAGCGTGCGGTTCTGCGGCAGGTTCTCCTCCACGTAGTCCGTACCCTCCGCCGTGATGGTGAACGCGCTTTGTTCGTCTTGCTGGATCAGTCCTTTTTCCTTGAGGTACCACACGGTGAACATGAGGTGTTCGCGCGGGAACCACATCATGGTCTCCAGTTCGAGAATGGAGACGCCGGGATGCTCCGGATTACTGCGGCGGCGATTGTAAAGAAGGCACAAGATTCCCATGCGGCGATTCGATTCGCCGTCGATTCCGGTGGCGAATTCCTTCAACTCGAACACGCGAAGCGGTTCGGCGTGGCGAGAGCGATAGGTGGCGTCGTACGCCGCCCGGCGCTCGTGATCGGCGAGCACGCGGTAGGCTTCATTCAGCAGCAGGAACTTCTCGGCGTCGCCCGTTTCCGGATTGTCGGGATGGTATCGCGCCGCCAGCATCCGGTAGACACGCTGAACCGTCTCCACCTCGGCGTTGGGGCTGATCTGCATCAACTCGTAGTAGTCTACGAAATGCTCGCGTTCGTTCGAGGCTTGGTGCACAGTCACGCTCCAGACGCCTTGGGCTGGGCTTTCCCGGCGATTTGTCGGCTCTCTACTAAGTACACCCAAATCGCTGGACTGTCAACACGGCCGCTGGCGGCGCGCTAATGCCGCCACTCCGGCCTGAGGCAGCGCGAAACACGAATCGAGCGTTAGTACTGGTGCTCGCCTAACCCTGGCAGGCTGCTGAAAAGCCTGGTGACACTCTCGAAAGTCAAAATCGGTGACAGGCAACGCTGCTCACGCGCGAGCGGCGCAAGCCGTTGAAAGAACAGAACGTGCGCTTGGGGCAGCGAAGCCTGCCACCGCCTTTCACCAGCCCCCTCGGTTTCGAGATGGCGGACGGACGTAGGGGACTCTTTTTCGTCACTTTGCTTCGCCGCTTGACGGAGTTTCGGATATGCTTGAGTCGAGGGCTGCCTATGCGGCTCCTCCTTCTTCGCCTCGAGTCCGGCTGGGGCCGGTCTTCTCCACGGCCCGCGGGACTCGTGGAGCAACTCTTCGCAAACCTGGAGGCCCTTCCATGCCAGCAGAGAGATATGAGGTCCGGATTCCCCTTCGTCGCCTGCTCATCGCCTTGCTGCTGACCGTGGTTCCGATCAGCATTGCCGGGCTCTTCACCATCTCGCAGAGCGAGAAGGCGCTCGAGAAGACCATCGGCACGCATTTCCAGACGATTGCAGAATCCACCGCTTCAGAGATCTCCCAATTCATCCACGATCGCGTGATCGACGTGGGAGTGATGGCCACCGCTCCCGCTGTCGAGGAGGCGATCAGCGCCGCCAACCGCACCTGGGCCGGCATGAGCGACGCCGCCGCGGCCGAGAGGATTCAGGGTATTGAGAAAGGCTGGAACACGCCGGCGGCCGAGCCGCTGGTGAAACAGATCCTCGGCTCGCCCGCCGCACGCAGACTGCGCCGCCACCAGACGGTCGACCCGAGGTTCCTGCGCATCACCGTCACCGACGCCAGGGGGGCGGTCGTGGCCGCCACCCACAAGACGCTCGACTATTTTCAGGCCGACGAGGACTTCTGGCAGGCGATCCACGCCAAGGGCCGGGGTTCGGTGAACGTGACGGACATCCTCTTCGACGAGGTGACCAAGTCGCACTACATCGGGGTCGGCGTTCCGGTTCTCGAGGAAGGTTCGAACCGGTTCATCGGGACGGTGGACGCGCTGGTGGACCTTTCCACGCTCTTCCCGTTCGTCAACCGGGTGAAGCTGGGACCCACGGCCAGGGCTGCGCTGGTGAAAGAGGACGGGACCATCATCGCCGCTCCCGAAGTCAATTTGTCGATGAATATCAAGTCAGAGATCTATGCGGCCATGCAGGACGCATTGCAGACGTCGGAGGGACGGCAGACCGGCTACGTGCAGGCGACCGTCAGCGGCGGCGCCAGCAAGCTGATCGGCTTCGCCGACACCGGTCTGAAGGGGGATTACGCCAATCTCGGTTGGGTGGTGACGGTCAGCCAGGACCGGCGGGAAGCGTTCGCTCCCACTCGCGCCGTAATCCGATTGCTGGCCTTCATGGCCTTGGTGGGCCTGGTCGCCGTGGTTCTGCTCGGGGTCTACTTCTCCCTGCACCGGACCGTGGGGATTACGCATATCGAGACGGTCGCACGGCCGGCCTCGGGCGGCACGCAAAGCGCGGCGTAGCGGAGCACCCGTTGCGGCGCTTCTGGGGCGGGCTCCTGAGCTCGCCGGCATTGCCGGAGAGCAACAATAGGGGTATGGCCGTCTTTCAGAAGCGATTTCGAGTCGCCACCAAAGGTCACTGCGACGTGCTCGACATCACCGGGCAGGTCGAGCGCATCGTCGCGGACAGCAAGCTCATGGCTGGAGTGGTGAACGTCTCCGGGCGCGGTTCCACCCTCGGCATCACGACGCTCGAATTCGAGCCGGGCTGCGTGGCCGACCTCAGGCGGGCGCTCGAAAAGATCGCACCATCCACGAGCGACTATGCCCACAACGCCCGCTGGGGCGACAGCAACGGCTTCGCTCATCTGCGCAGCGCCCTCGTCGGCACCGCGAAGTCCTTCCCTCTGGTTGAAGGCCGGCTCGGTATCGGCACGTGGCAGCAGATCGTGCTCTGTGATTTCGACGACTCCAGCCGCGAGCGCGAAATCACGGTCACTGTGGTGGGCGAGTCCAGCGCTTGAGAGATAGTCCACAGCTCCCAAGGCAGCAGGCGCGGGCCTTGTCTCACCGACACCCCGAGCCAGCGGCCGCCCGGACAGCGTCCGCGAAGGCTTCAAAGAGCCGCCGGTCGCCGTCCGCAACCGCCAGCCTATCCTCGGGATGCCATTGCACAGCGAGGGCGAACCGCTTGTCCGGCCGCTCCAACCCTTCGACCACTCCATCGTGTGCCGTGGCCGAGACGATAAGACCTTCGCCGATCCTCTCAACGGCCTGGTGATGCCTTGAGTTCACACCGTAGCGCTCTTCGCCGAGAATCGCCGCCAATTTCGTGCCCGGCAGCACCTGCACGTCGTGGACGTAGAGGGCGCCCGGACGTCTGTGCGCGGAGGCATCCCCCAGGTGCTGGATCAGGGTGCCTCCATGCTCGACGTTGAAGAGCTGCATGCCACGGCAGATCGCGAGCACCGGCAGGTCGGAGGCGAGCGCGCGCTTCAGGAGCGTGGCCTCCATCTCGTCGCGGGCGATGTCCGGCTCGCCGGTCTGCTCCGACTTCGTCTCGCCGTAGCGCGCGGGGGCCACGTCAGCGCCGCCCGTGAGGACCAGGCCGTCGAACTGCTTCATCGCTGCCGACTCGGGCGAGACCAGAACCGCCTCCAGGGCCATGCTGGACACCGCGGCCAGATAGGGCGCAACCTTTTTGCGGTTCTTCCCGTGAGTGACGGCGACCCTGAGAACCATGGAGATGCGACCCGAGGTTTCCGATGCAGGCCCAGTCGGTAGATTGAGTTTACACCAACGGATCGCTCAGGCCGGCAGCGGTCCGGGGTTGCCATCCGGCTCCACCGCGGACTCGGATCTCCGCGCACAATCGTCTTGCCCGCCGGTGATCCCCGCCAGGGTGTTTCACTGCGCAGAGGCGGTGTGATCGTCGCTCTTGATCAGGGCAACTTGTTCCTCGAACGCAGTCTTGCGAATCACCTCCGCGCCAGCTTCCTCAGCACGACGAGTAGGTTCGCGAGGGGGACGACGACGATCCTCCGCTCCAAATTGTAGGACTCCACTCCCGGATAGACCACGTACAGCCGGGTGAGCCGCAGGTCCTCTAACGCGATTTGCATCGATTTGGTCATGCGCGGAGCATCGCCGTACTTGACTTCCACACCAAAGCGCTGCCCGTTCAACGTCAGCAGAAGATCCAGCTTGGCACCGGCTTGCGTCGCCCAGAACCACGCGTTCCGCTCACCCGCCACGCGGATGATCTCCTCAACGACGAAGCCTTCCCACGAAGCACCGAGTTTGGGATGTCCCTCGAGCGCGCGAAACGACGTCACCCCAAGCAGCGCGTGGAGAATGCCGGCATCGCGCAGGCTCACTTTTGGCGACTTGACTTGGCGCTTGGCCAGGTTTTCGTGCCAGGGTTGAAGCTGGCGCACCATGAGCCCCGCCGTCAGGATGTCCAGATGCCTCTTCACCGTCGTGTGCGACTCGCCAAGCGACCTGGCCACGTCCGAGGCATTCCAGATCTGGGCGTGATAGTGCGCAAGCATGCTCCAGAGCCGCCGCAAAGTTGGCGGCGGCACCTGCACGCCGAACTCGCGAATGTCGCGCTCGAGAAACGTGCGAATGAAGTTCTCCCGCCAAGCGTAGCTGTCCGCGTCGGTTCGCGCCAGGAACGACCGCGGGAATCCCCCGCGCCACCAAAGCCGCCGCATGGCTGGTTCGCCAGTTTCGGAGAGATTGAACCCTGCCATTTCGACGAACGCGATCCGGCCAGCGAGCGATTCGGAGCCCTGCCGGAGCAGCTCGGGGGAGGCGCTGCCCAAGACAAGGA
>CAYZJD010000071.1:11575-15550 GCA_964478455.1 uncultured Solibacteraceae bacterium
CCTCGTCGATCACGATCAGCCCGCGTAGCGGCCTGAGCGCCGTCATCGGCTCGGCAAGCCGTCTGGCGCTCACCGGATCTTCCAGATCGAAGTACTCGGCGCCGGCAGCCTCGGCGATCCCCCTGGCCAGGGTCGTCTTGCCACACTGACGCGGCCCGTAAATTGCTGTCACCGGGTTGCTCCGGATGGCCCGGCGGACACGCTGTTCGAGGTGAGCCCTGGCAATCATCCTTGCATATTGATCATAGCATGTTCATTTTTCAATGGAGGCCGGCATGCCGGTCCCCACCTTGCGCCGCCGTGCCGCTCGCTCAGAGCCTGAGCCCGCCGCCTTTCTTCTTTGCGATCCGCAGTACAATAGCCGGCAGCGGGAGTGAGGGGCGCAAGATGCTTTTCGCGACGATTCTTCTTCTCGGGCAGGTGCTGGCCGAATTCACGCCGGAGGCGGAGCACCCGCCGTACCGTCAGCCCCAACTGGCGGCCCTCGGCCAACGCGTTGCGGTCGTCTACGGAGGCGGCGACGCGATCTATGTCCGCACGTCCACCGACGGCGGAGGCTCCTTCAGCGGTCCGTTTCTCGTCTTCAAAGGCGGCAGGATGCCGCTCGGGATGCGGCGCGGCCCGCGCGTTGCCTGGACCAAAGAGGCGCTCGTGGTATCGGCGATCGTCGGCGAGAAAGGCGGCGGCGCGGACGGCGACTTGTGGGCCTGGCGCTCTACCGATGACGGCCGCACATGGTCGCGCGGCGTGATGGTGAACAATGTGCCCGCCTCCGCTCGCGAGGGCCTTCACGGCATGGCGGCTGCTGCCGACGGCCTGGTGTTCCTGGTCCGGCTCGACCTGCGATCGGCGGGCACCAAATTGTACGGCGCAGTCTCCCGTGACGCCGGTGCTTCCTGGTCGCAGAACCGCCTTGTCTACGCGTCCCCGTCGGGCTCCATCTGCGAGTGCTGCCATCCCACCGTCATGGCCAGCGACGGGGGCAGAATCGTGGTTCTGTTTCGCAACTCGCTCGACGGCGCCCGCGACATGTACCTCGCCGAGTCTCGGGATGGGGGCGAGGGTTTCACTGCCGCGAAGCTCGGGCGAGGCACGTGGCTGCTGAACGCCTGTCCCATGGATGGAGGCGACCTCAAGCTGGATGGAGACGGGCGGCCGCTCACAGTCTGGAGGCGCGATAAAGAACTCTTCTTGTCCACCCCGCACAAGCCCGAGACGTTCGTCGCCACGGGCAGGAAAGTTGCCCTCGCCGCAACTCGTCAGGGGCCAGTTGTCGTATGGTCGTCCTCTAAAGGCCTCGAAGTCCGCTACCCCGGCAGCGCCCGCGCCGAGGTGCTGGACCCCGAAGGCGCTTACGCGAACCTGGCGACGCTCGGCGACGGTTCCGTGCTGGCCGCGTGGGAGCGGGGCGGTGGAATCGTCATATCGAAACTGCGTTGAGGTCCCGCACGGGTCAGCGGACAGCGGCGGCGAGCGCGCGCGCAAAGCCACTGCGGCGTTCCACGCGGATCGAGTCAAGCTCCAGCCAGGCCGCCATAAACCGCAGTTCCCGGGCGAGTGCGCTGGCAACTTCGCCCGGCTTCGCGCCGGGGTCCAGGTGCGCCGCCAGGACCAGAAGGCGCCGGTCCTTGCGCTCGGCCTTCAGATCCACCCGCGCCACCAGGCGATCGCCGAGCAGGAACGGCAGTACGTAGTATCCCCACTTCCGCTTTTCTCGCGGCACGTAGATCTCGACGCGATAGTCGAAGCCGAACAGGCGCGCGACGCGCTTTCTGTACCAGATGAGCGGATCGAACGGCGATAGCAGAGCCGTGGCGCCGGGACCCGGGGGCGCGCCGCGTGGGAGCCGAGCGTCCGCGTGGAGATACGCCGGCTCGCGCCAGCCCTCGACCCGCACTTCACGCAACTCCCCCGCCTCAACGAGTTCGGCGATGCCCTGGCGCGCCTCCCGGAGGGGCATGCGGTAGTAGTCGGCCAGGTCGGCCGCGACGCCCACGCCGTGGGATCGTGCGGCCAGCCGCAGGAGCTCTCGCCGCGCTTCGGCGTCTGCCATGCGGCGGCGGTAAACCTCCGGCGGAATCACGCGCTCGGCAAGGTCGTACGCGCGAGCGAAGTTCGCTTCCCGTCCGACCACGGCCAGCAAGCCCCGGCCGAAGTGCGCTTCGAGCACCGCTTTCGGCACCGTGAACCATGTGCCGGGGATGCGCCGGGCAGCGCCCTCCGACCCTGCAAGGTCGTCCGCGGTCAACGGGCCGCGTGCGCGCACTTGCTCGAGCACCCAGCCAACGTAGTCCTGACGCTTCTCTAAGAACTTCTCGAAGCCGTACGGGCGCACGCGATAGTTCTCCATCCGATACCGCAGCAGCGGCCAGGTTGCGACCGGCAGGATCGAGGCCTCGTGCGCCCACTGCTCCGTGAACTCGCGCTGCCGGTAGACGAGATTGTCGAAGAGCGCCCTGTCGTACGGGCCCAGCCTCGAGAACAGCACCTGGTAGTGCGCGGGCGTGAGAACGTTGACGAAATCGATCTGCAACACGCCGAGCCGGCGGATCGCGCGGCGGAGATGGTCAACGGTCACCGGCACGTCGGGCCGCGGGCGGTCCAAGCCCTGCGCCGCCAGCGCAATGCGCCGCGCTTCGTTCAGCGAAAGCTGGTCCCGTGACATGGGCCCCTCGTTGTTCTACCGATTCTATCCGCGACGGACCCCGCTGTGAAATACTGTCCCGCATGAGTCCGCGCTGCCCCGCTTTCGTCGCATTGGTGTTCTGCGCATCACTTGCGCCGGCCCAGACCGAGCCCCGGCATCTGCGGCCGCTGCTCGAGCACAGGCTACAGTCGCCCGACGTCGTCGCCGCCGAGTTGCGCGCGTTTCTTCTCAAGAAAGCCACGGCGCTGCGGCCGCCCGCCAGCGCCGGCCAGTGGTCCGCCGAGTCTCAAAGGCTGCGCGAGCGGATCCTGCGTTCGGTGGTGTTCCGCGGTTGGCCCCGCGAGTGGGTGGAAGCGCCGTTGAAGGTCGAGGACCTGGGCCGGGTTCCCTCCGGCGAGGGTTACCGGATGCGCAAGCTCCGCTACGAGATCGTGCCGGGATTTTGGTCCACCGCCATCCTCTACGAGCCGGCTGAGATGAAGGGCAAGATGCCCGCCGTGCTCAACGTGAACGGGCACGTCGGCGCGCCGGGCAAGAGCGTCGAGTACAAGCAGAAGCGCTGCATCAACCAGGCCAAGCGCGGCATGATCGCGCTGAACCTGGAATGGATCGGCATGGGTGAGCTCTCAGGCAAAGAGAACTCGCACTGGACGGGCGCGCACCTGAACCTGACGGGCACGGCCGAGATCGGCCTCTTCTACCTGGCGATGCGCAAGGGACTCGACTTCCTCTGGGACCACCCTAACGTGGACCGCAGCCGCATCGCCATGACCGGCCTGTCGGGCGGCGGCTGGCAGACCATTGTTCTCAGCAGCCTGGACGAACGCGTCGCGGTGTCGATTCCCGTCGCCGGCTATTCGGCCTTCGTCTCTCGCGTGGAGCGAGCGGACGACACGGGCGACCTTGAACAGAACCCGAACGACTTCATTCTCGTCGCCGATTACCCACACCTCACCGCGCTGCGCGCGCCGCGTCCCACGCTGCTGATCTACAACGCCGAGGACGACTGCTGCTTTCGCGCTCCGCTTGTCAAGCCGTACATCTTCGATCACGTCCGGCCGTTCTTCGCTCTTTACGGCGCGGCGGAGCGCCTGGCCTGGCACGAGAATACCGATCCTTCCGATCACAACTACCAGCTCGACAACCGCGTGCAGGCCTACCGCTTCCTCACCCAACACCTGGGACTGAACGTGGCGGAGCAGGAGATTCCCGTGGATGGCGAGATCAAGAGCTACGAGGAGCTGCTCGCCGGTCTGCCGCCGGACAACCTCACCGTTCTCGGCCTAGCGCGGAAGATCGCGGCCGGCATCTCGCTGCCGCCGGTCCCG
>CAYZJD010000072.1:0-15396 GCA_964478455.1 uncultured Solibacteraceae bacterium
ACCCAACTCACCATGCTCCGCACCGAATTTTGCAAGCGCCTCTCCTGACTTGCCTCAACAAAGCTGCTATTGCCCAGGGACTTTCTTCCCCACGGCAATTAGCGACGCCGGCGGCCACGGCAGCCACCGGTCCACCCGCCGCCAGAGCCACACCAGCCGGTCGAAGAACCGCAGTTGCAGCGGGGGGATCGTCGAGCGCTTCAACAGCCGGCCATTGACATACCAGCCCGGCCACGAGATGCGGTTGAACTCCAGGATCCGCTCGACGGCGAAGCCCGCTTGCTCCATCCGCTCGCGCAATTCCTGGCGGCTGTAACGCCGGTAGTGGCCGAGCGCTTTGTCGAGCGCGCCGAAGATCCCCTGGCCGTGCGGCACCAGCACGATCGCCCGCCCGCCGGGCGCGAGCGCACCGTGAATGTTGCGCAAGCCCGCCAGGTCGTCCTCGACGTGCTCCAGCACGTTCAGGCACACCACCGTGTCCACGGACGCTTCCAGGCCGCGAAAGTCCGCCGGATCGGCGAGATTGCAGCGGCGGATCTCCAGGTTCGGCCGGTGCCGCAGGCGCGTCCGCAAGCGCGCGAGGTGCTCTTCGTCGACGTCGGTTGCGATGTAGCGTTCTCGTCTCCGCGCCAGGTGTCGCGTGAGGTTGCCGATTCCGGCGCCGATCTCGAGCACTCGCCGCCCGGCGAAGGGCCGGATCGTATCGGCCATCCACTGATTGAAGCGCGGCGCGCCCGACAGCGTCTCCAGGACCTCGGGTCCCGCTTCCTTGTAGATGTCCCTTACCAGCCAGAAGCGCAGGATCACGCCGAAGGCCGCCACCGCGTCCCGGAAACCGATCTTCTTCCCTTCCTCGTAAGTGCGCCCGTGGTAGCTTACCGGCGTCTCGTAGATGCGTACCTCGCGTTGGGCGAGCTTGATGGTCAGCTCCGGCTCAATCCCGAAGCGGTCGCTGCGGATCGGGATGCTCCGCACGAGCGACGTCCGGAACGCCTTGTAGCACGTCTCCACGTCGGTGAGATTGAGGTCGGCGGCCATGTTGCAGAACGTGGTGAGCATCCAGTTGGCCAGGGCGTGCCAGAAGTAGAGCACGCGCCGCTCGCCCGCCACCAGGAAACGCGAGCCGTAGACTGCATCCGCCTTGCCTTCCAGAAGCGGACGGAGCAGTTTCGCGTATTCATCCGGATCGTACTCGAGATCGGCGTCCTGGATGATGGTGAACTCGCCCCGCGCATGCTCGAGCGCGGTGCGGATGGCCGCGCCCTTGCCGCGGTTCCGCGGGTGGCGGACGAGCCGAACGACACCGGGATGGCGCTCCACGAAGCCCGCGGCCACGTCCGCCGAGCCGTCGTCCGAACCATCGTCCACGACGATGATTTCGCGGTCCATGCCCTCCGGCAGCGGGGCGCGCAATACGCGCTCCAGGATGGCGGCGATGTACTCCTCCTCGTTGTAAAGCGGTACGAGAACGGACAGCGACGGCGAGCGCATCAGGCCATGCCATTGTACAAAACGACCGTTTTGCACGATACTGGCGGCGATGATGCAAGGACTCTTCGTTCTTCTGATCTCCGCGCCGGCGCTCGCCGCCGCGCCGCCTAAGGTTCAGATCGTCAAGACCGTCTCCGGCTGGCAGCTCCAGCACGGCGGCGCGCCCTACTTCATCAAGGGCGCCGGCGTCACCGGCTTTCTCGATCGCCTGCCCGCGGCCGGCGGCAACTCCGTCCGCACCTGGAGCGTCTCGGAGGAGGTTCTCGAGCAGGCCGCCGCTCACGGCCTTACCGTCTGCCTCGGCCTCCCCATCGGCATTCCGCGCCACGGGTTCGACTACGGCGATCCGGCACAAGTAGCCGCTCAGAAACAGGAGACGCGCGAGACCGTTCTCAAGCTCAAGGACCACCCGGCTCTGCTGTTCTGGGCGCTCGGCAACGAGCTCGAGCTGAACGTCGGTGAGGCCGAGCGCATCCGCCTATGGAAGGCGCTGAACGACCTCGCGGTGATGATTCACGACCTCGATCCGAACCATCCGGTCATCGCCGTGCTCGCCGGCACGGGCAAGACCAAGCTCGCCGAACTGAAGGAGCACTGCCCGGCGCTGGACGCGGTGGGCATCAACGCCTATGGCGGGATGATGAAGGTACCCGAGGAGGTCGCAAGCCAGGGCTGGGACAAAGCGTACATCGTCACTGAGTTCGGACCGCGCGGCTACTGGGAGGTGGAGAAGACTCCCTGGGGCCTTCCCATCGAGGACACCAGCACCGAGAAGGCCGCCTTCTACCTCAAGGCTTACCGCCACGCGGTCGAAAACCGCCCGAACTGCCTCGGCTCCTATGTCTTCCTCTGGGGCCACAAGCAGGAGAAGACCCACACGTGGTTCAACCTGCTGTTCTCGGACGGCGGCCTCACGGGCGCGGTGGATGCGATGACCTACGTCTGGACGGGCAAGTGGCCCGCGAACCGCGCGCCCGCGATCGGACCGCTCGGAGTGAAGATCGTCGCCGAGGGTTCGCCCGGCGACGACGGCCGGCGCGTCTTCGCTCCCGGCGCGAAGCTGCGCTGCCAGGTGGATGCCTCCGACCCCGACGGCGACGCGCTGCACGTCGCCTGGGATTTGCGGCTCGACGTTTCGGACAATCCCAGCACCGGCGGCGACCACGAACCCTCCACACCGCCCATCGCGGGCGCCGTGGTGTCCGCCGAGCGCGCCGAGGCGCTCATCCGCCTGCCGGAAAAGCAGGGCAACTATCGCGTGTTCGTTTACGTCCGCGACGGGAGAGGGTCCATCGCCACGGCGAATGTGCCGCTGGCCGCTCGTGAGCAATGAAGCCGCGCCGCTGGCTGCTGACCGGTCTACCCGGCTGCGGCAAGACCACCGTCGTACGCCGGGTCCTCGAACTGCTGGCGGGATTGCGCGTTGCCGGCTTCTACACCGAGGAGATCCGGTCGCAGGGGCGCCGCCTTGGCTTCCGCGCCGCCGGCCTCAGCGGCGCTTCCGTCGTGATGGCGCACGAAGCCGTTCGCAGTCCAGTCCGGGTCAGCCGCTACGGCGTGGACCTCGAGGCTCTCGACCGGCTGATCGCGGTGGAACTCGACAAGCCATCCGCTGAGGTCGATCTCTACGTCATCGACGAGATCGGCAAGATGGAGTGCCACAGCCCCAGGTTCATTGCGGCAACCAGGCGAGTCCTCGACAGCCCCATCCCGCTCCTTGCCACGATTGCCATGAAGGGCGAAGGCTTCATCGCCGAGGTGAAAGCGCGCGCCGATGCCGTCCTGGTCCTCGTCACGCCCGCGAACCGCGACCGGCTTCCGGCCGAACTCGCTGCCGCGATCCGGCGGGCCGCGCCGCCTCGCGCGGTCTGAAGATCACGAAAGGGGCCCGATTTTGGGATGATACGGTCACCGTGACACGCATCTGGCTTCTGCTTTGCCTCGCCGCCGCGCCTTTGGCGGCGGCGACCAAGACCTTCGTTTTCCACAACGCCATTCGGGACCTCGAGGAATTCCGGACCTACGCCAAGATCGCCAGCCGGCTGAAGCGTTACGGCGCGGTGCAGATCGACATCGGCGTTCTCGCCGAGAAGAGCCGCCACCTGATGCCGGCCGTGCGGAGTCCGTGGCATGAATACGGCGCTTACATGGCCAGTCCCGCCGCATTCTTTCCCCATCCCAAGGTCGCGCCGCACCTGCCGGCGGAGTGGGTCGCGAAGAACCGCGAACTGCTGCTGGCCAAGGCGGCTATCTTGAGGGAACTTGGCTTGGAGGCGGTGTTCTCGGGCAATGAGACGCAGTACCTGCCGGAGTCCTTCTTCCGCGAGCACCCTCACTTGCGAGGTCCGCGCGTGGACCACCCCCGCCGGAGCGCCAAGGAGGAGTTTGCCTGGTGCGTGGACCTGGCCGAAACCCTGGAGATCATCGAGTGGATGGTCGAGCAACTGAAACGGAACGTACCCGAGATTCAGGCGATCCACTCCTGGAACAACGACTCCGGCTCTGGTCTGTGTTATGCGGCGTGGCAGTACAGCGGGCCGAACGGTCCCGCTCATTGCCGGGGCCGTCATGTGGGCGCCCGGGTGCGCGGCCTGATGGAAGCCATGGACCGCGGGGCGCGGAAGGGCGGCGGGCCAGTTCAGATCCTCCTGGACGGCAGCTTCGCGCCCTCCGACCTCGACCTGGCCCAGCCGCTGCTGCCTCCGTATGCGTCGTTCCGGCACCGCGACAACTCCATCCTCGTGGCCAAGACCATGTTGCGCGAGGCCTATCCCGTGCGGGGCCTCATCGACGTGCTCGCGGTCCTTCAGGCCATGGAGAGGTTTCACGATCCCGAGATCCGGACCGTCCGCATCGAGACCTGCCAGTCTTGGTACTACCGGGCCAACGAACCGATTCAAACGGTGGAGCGGCTGGTGGAGATCGTGGAGGACTCGGTGCGCACGCCGGCCCGGGGCCTGCTGGCGCGCATCCAGAGGGCCCGCGCGCTGGCCGCGCGGTGGGCCGGGGAGAAGAACGCCGACCGCGCGCTGGAGGGCTTCGACCTGGTCCGCCAGTCGTTCCGCCTCTTCGTGCGGCCGTTCTTTCCGCCCATCGACGTCGTGCTCAGCCCTGGCTACGCCTATACGGTTTCCAACCGGCTGATAACCAGGCCCCTGGTCATCCGGCCGGATCTGCTCGCCACGGAGGAGGAGGCCTATTTTCTGCCGTACATCTTCGCCACTCAGGAGAGCGACGCTCGTCTGGACTACAACGTGGCGCACGGGGCCAGGCGAACCGCCCCGGACCGCTATCGCTCCGACGCGTTTCACAGTATCCATGACCCGGCGCTCGAAGCGGCCGGCATCTTCGAGAGCGTGACGGAGGCGCCGGAAGCCTCCTGGTTCCGCCAACTGGCGATCTCGCTGCGGCTGTGGGCGAGCACGGTGCGGAGTCACGACAACTTCTGCTTCGGGCAGTTGATACGCGACCGGAACCGTGAGGTTCTCGCCGGCGAGCCACGAACTCCGGCCAAGCGGCCGGACAGCGCCGGTGACGCGGACCTGCTGCAATGGAACGACATCCAGCGGGACGAGCTGGACAACACGCAGGAACTCATCGCGCTGCTCAAGAATGGCGGGCTGGAGCTGGTTGCGCGGGCGCGCGAGGCCCGCGAGGAGGACACGTTCCTGCTCGGCCCGGACATCCTCGGCGCGCTCCAGAAGAAAGCCGGCATCATGAGGAAGCGCTGGCTGGACGCCCAGCGGTTCCTGATGCCGGCAGCGAGATAAGCTGCGTGTTTTCCGTCCCCTAGTTGCCGAGGTTGAGGTCGATGGGGAGGCGGACGGTGAGGTTCCGCCCAGGTCCGGTGTGTAGGTTGGCGACCTCGAGCTCGAGCTCGACGCGCTGGAGACCGGTTGGCGCGTTGCCGGCGACTTGCAGCCAGAGCCCGGCGATCCTCTCCGCCGGGAGTTCCACGGAGGTGACGCGTAGCCAGGCGGGGTCCTTGCCGGCGCGCAGATCGAATGGGATCGCGGAATGGTTGCGGAGCCTGAGGACCGCCACCGCCTCTGCCTGATGTTTGCCCAGAAAGGTGCTCTCCACTTTCACCGCCCCCTCCCACAAGCCGCGCAGGTGCTGCTCGTCGCCCCAGACCTGGCCGTTGACCCAAGCCGCCGTGCGCCGGGCGAACAGCGCTTCCCGGACCCCTGTCAGGCTGGCCGAGGAAGCGAAGACGAGAGTGATGGGGCGGCTCCGCGGAGTGTAGTCGACGGGCGCGGGGGCGTGGACATCACTGTTGGCGACGATCGCCAGCCCGTGTTCTTCCACCCACGGGAAAGCCTCGCGATAGAACGTGGTCCCATTAACCAGCTCGATGCCTTGAAAGAGACCTTCCCGGTGCAGGGAGGCCACGAGCGGGAACCACTCCGGCGTCTGTTTCCATCCGGGATGGTTCCAGAAGACGAACGCACGCTGAGCCTTCGCCCGGCGGAGCGCCTCGGTGAGCTCCACGCCCCGGAGGGCGTTCGGATCGGCCAGGAAGAGCGCGTTGTAGTGGATATCGCCCTCGGCCACTTCCGCACCCGGGATGACGAGGAGGCCCCACCAGTCCGCCAGCTCCTTAGCCAAGGCCGGAGGCCGCGCGAGGTTCACCGGCACGTCCTTTTCGTGGGGGTTGTAGCCGGCATGGTCCGTGAGGGCGATGACATCGAGCCCGTCGCGCCAGGCTTCGGCAATTCGCGTCGTGGGCCAGACGTCGCCGTCGGAGAAGACGGTGTGCGTGTGGAAATCGCATTTCAAGGTCTTGAGGCCCGGCAGGTCCGGGACGGGCAGCGGATCGCGGGCCTGGGGCAGCGCAGGGAAGACAAGCAAGGAAATCGAGAGGAGAGCGCCGAAGATGGGTGTCCTGGAATCGAGCATGGCTTGGCCATTGTAGTGTACCCGCCCGCCCGCAAGTCGTAGCCGGCGGCTCGCGGCGAGTGGCTGATTGCCGGTCCGGCGGCGAGCAGCTCGACGATTCAGGAAGAGGCCAATTGCCGCTCGACGAGGAGGCGGCGCTGCATGTGGCGAGGCTGGCGAGGTTGCACTCCGATCCCTTCGATCGCATGCTCGTTTGCCAGTCCATCGTTCACGGCCTTGCGATCCTCACCCCCGACCCGCTGGTGGCTCAATACCCGGCGCGGGTGGTGTGGTAGGGGCCAGGCCGTCATCATCGTACACTGAGTCTCGTGGGAGCAGCAGGTGCGTAAGGATGAACTCAGGGGCTGCACGGCGCTGGTCACCGGCGGCGGGCGCGGGTTGGGGCGGGCTTTCGCGACGGTGCTGGCGAAGGCCGGCGCGGCCGTTGCCATCGCCGCGCGGTCTCGAGATCAATTGGTCCAGACCGAGACCTTGATCCGTGACCACGGAGGCGCCGCTGTTTCCGTGACGGCCGATGTTTCGGATCCGGACTCCGTCCGGGCGATGGTGATGCAGGTCGAGAACGCGCTCGGACCGGTGGATCTTCTCGTCAACAACGCGGGCACGGGCGGTCCTTTCGGCCCGACCTGGGAAGCCGATGCCGAGGAGTGGTGGAGTTGCCTGGAGATCAATCTGCGTGGCGCGTTTCTATGTTGCCACGCCGTCCTTCCGTCGATGATCGCGCGCGGCCGCGGCCGGATTATTAACGTCGCCAGCGGGGCGGGCGCTGCGCCCATCGCCTACATGTCGGCTTACGTGACCAGCAAGGCGGCGCTGATTCACTTCACCGAGACGCTTGCGGCGGAAACGAGGCCGCGCGGAATCGCGGTCTTTTCGATTCATCCAGGAACCGTGAGAACCTCCTTGAGCGAAGATGTGATGGGCTCGGCGAAGGGCAGGCTCTGGCTGCCCTGGTTCCGGAGCATCTTCGAGCGGGGAGAGGACGTCAGTCCGGATGCGGCGTCACGACTCGTGCTTTTTCTGGCTTCCGGCGCCGCCGACAGACTGAGCGGCCGGTTCTTCATGGTTCCGGAGGATCCGGCCGAGGTTGTCCGCCGTGCCGGCGAAGTGGAGTCGGATGACCTCTACGTTCTGCGGCTCCGACGGCTCACTTGAACGAAGCGAGACCGCCGATGTCAAAGGCGGAACCCGGCGTTCCGCAGGCTCCGAACGGTCGTGCGAAGCGCAAGGCACAGGCGGTCCAGTTCTTCCGGGCTGTGAGCCGTTGACAGGAAGCCGCCGGCTCCCCAAAGGAAGAGCCCCTGTTCGGCGAGATGGTGATGAATGAGCTGCACTGCCATCGAGCGAGGATCTTCAAACGGGGGAACCGGCGCGAAGTAAGAGCCGAAACCGGCAAACCGCAACGTGACGCCTTCCTCCTCCATCGAGCGGTTGAGCGAAGCGACGAACTGCGCGGTCCGCTCGTTGAGACGCTCCTGAAGCGCGGGGCCCGCTTCGGCCAACTGGCGCAATGTGACGCGGGCGGCCGCCATGCTGAGTGGATGCTTGGCGAACGTGCTCGCAAAGAATGTCATCCGGGCTCGCGGGCAGGAGGAATCGCCGAAGCTCCACGTCCCGCCGTCGATGCCATCCATGTAGCGGGACTTGCCGGCCACAATCCCGATCGGAAGTCCGCCGCCGGCTGCCTTTCCGTAGGCCGCCAGGTCCGCGCCGATACCGAACCACTGCTGTGCGCCGCCGGGGGCAAGCCGGAAACCGGTGATCATCTCGTCGAAGATCAGCGCGATTCCCCACTGCTCCGTCAGCCGTCTGAGGTCATGAAGGAAGTCCCGTGGGCACAGGTCCGGGCGCCTGGACTGGAGCGGCTCCACCAGGACGGCAGCGAGCTCCCTGGAATGCTCGAAGATGGTTGCGAGCGACTCGCCGGCGCCGTAAGCGAGCACCATGACATCTCCGACAGAGCCGGGGGCGACGCCTGGGACCATCGGAACCGCCCACGGGTTTCCGCCCGAAGGGTCGGCGATCGCCAGCGTCCCGTCGAACTGGCCATGATACGAACCGGAGAACAACGCGATCTTGTCGCGGCCCGTGGCCACGCGCGCCAACCGGAGAGCCGTCATGACGGCCTCGGTCCCGGAACTCGAGAAGGCCACCCGCTCCATCCCGGTCAATTCGGATACGCGCCGGGCCACTTCCAGAGCAAGCTCCGATTGAGGCCCAAGCTGGAATCCCTTCTCGATCTGCTCGCGGAGGGCGGCCTGAAGGAAAGCGGGGCTGTGGCCGAAGAGAGCCGATCCGAAGCCCATGCAGAAGTCCACGTATTCGTTGGCGTCCGCGTCCCAGAAGCGCGACCCCGTGCACCGCACGGCTGTGATCGGATAGCAGATCTCCTTCAAGGCAGGATGGAATCCGCCGGGCCTGAGCGGATCGGCAAGGACCGGGCGGGCCTCGGCCGCGATCTTCCTGGAGGCTGCGGTGCGCCGGCGATACCGCGTGATGAACTCCTCCAGATACGCCTTCTGCGCCGGACCGAGCAAGGCAGTCTCGATGATCGCGTCGGGGCTGCGTTCCGCCGCCATCTCTGGATACCGTTATAATCCCGAACCGGCACACCATGCGCGGCGATGCACTACGAGGCAAATGCAGGACGCACGGAAACGAGATCAGCGCCTGGGCGCCCGTGCTACACTCGAATCGGCGCAGCCCGCGGGGCCCTTAGCTCAGTCGGTTAGAGCAGCGGACTCATAATCCGTTGGTCGCTGGTTCGAATCCAGCAGGGCCCACCAGCCGAGCCGCTCTTCCAGCCGGTTCCTCTCCCTTGCCAGCGTCTCTCCCCGTGGAATCAGGGCGCCGCTCAGGCGTTGCGGTCAAGGTTGCGGACGTCCTCGCCACGCAACTCCACGCCGACGGTTCCTTGCGCGCTCGAATGGCGGACTATGCCGAACGTGGAGTAGTCGGGATTCTCCAGGCGAATGTATACGTAGCTACCGCGAGGAATGGAACGGGATAAATTGAGCCCCATCCCGTTGTCGGAGATGTCCCGGCTGTGTCCCCAGCACATCTGCACGTTGCCGCCGCTTGCCTCGAAGAACACGAGAGCGCGAGCTTTGATCCGCCTTCTGGCCGAGCGACGCAGATCCGTCTGCCCGCTCATGTGGCCTCCGTCCACCCCAATTGTACCCGGTTGCCGGCAGGCTGCCTATACCGCGCGGTTCCAGGACGTTCAGGACGCAATCCGGCCCGTGGCACAAGAAAAAGTCTTGATTTCTATCGCGATTGCTTTATACTGCCGTAAGCGGCCGGATGCCTGTACTGGGTGGCCGCCATTGAGAACTTGGAGGGCGTCAATGACATCCGCTTTCTTGTGGCCACGATCGTTCTTGCTGCTGCTCGTTCTGGGCTTGGCAGCGAGTACCGCGATGGCGCAAGCGCCTGTGGTTGACGCGGTGTTGAACAATGCCAGCTACTCGGTCCCGCCTCTGCCGTCTTCCGGCATTGCGCAGGGCTCGATCTTCGCTGTGTTCGGCAAGAATCTCGGGCCGGCAAACCTGGTGCTGGTGGACCGGTTTCCGCTGCCCACGTCGGAGGGACTTGCAGGCACGTCGGTCACGGTGACCTCCGGAAGCACCACCCTGGACTGCATCATGTTGTACACGCTGGCCGGGCAGGTCGGGGCGGTGCTGCCGTCGGCCACGGCCGTGGGTGACGCGACCATCCGGGTCACTTACAACGGCCAGACCAGCGCGCCATTCCCAATCAAGGTGGTGAGGTCCGCGTTCGGCATCTTCACGCAGAACAGCCGGGGCACGGGGCCGGCGGCCATCCAAAACTGGACGCCGACCGTTCAGCCTCTGAACTTGCTCACGAAGGCCGCCCGGCCCAGGCAGGTAGTCATTCTCTGGGGTACGGGTCTTGGGCCGGTCTCCGGGAATGAAGCCGCTGGCCCGCTGCCGGGCGACCTGCCGATCGACATCGAGGTTTACGTCGGCGGCAAGCGGGCCAACGTCACTTACAGGGGCCGCTCCGGCTGTTGTGTGGGCGTGGACCAGATCGTCTTCGAAGTCCCGGATGGCGTGGAAGGCTGCTACCAGCAGGTGGTCGTCAAGATCGGCAACATCGTGAGTAACTATGCCACCATGTCGATCAGCGGCACCGGCGACGAGTGCTCCACCGAGGGGGGAACCATCACTCCCGAGCAGCTCAGGGCGGCCGAAGCCAGGGGATACGGCACCTACGCTTGCATGACCCTCTACCGGGAATGTCAGGAGAGCATACCCCTGCCCGGCAGCGGCGGAGACGAAACGTGCGAGGACGGCCTGACGGCGTCCTTCGGCAGGGCTGACATCAGGGCGCTCGACCTCTCGGGCTTCTATGGCGACAAGAACGTCGGCGCCTGCGCCGTGTATACATTTGCCGCCAGGCTCGATTCGCAGCCGCCGGATTTCTTCCCGATTGCCACCCTGGACGCCGGAACCCTCACCGTCAAGGGGCCCAAGGGCGCCCGGCAAGTTCCGAGGAGACCGGAAGGCAACTACGATACCCTGCTCGGCGGCGGAGAACCGCCGAACGCCCTACCACCGTACCTAGACCCTGGCACGTACACGATTGACAACGATCCGGGCACGGGGCAAGTGGGCGCCTTTCAGATCGTGACAAACTTCCCGGAGGACCTGAACTGGACGAACAAGGACAACATAAGTGTCATCGATCGCGCCAATGGCCAGGAAGTCACCTGGACAGGCGGCGATCCTTCCGCGCTCGTTGCGATCTCGGGTTATTCTTTCGCCGGAACCGAGACCACCGGCGTGTTCGGCTGGTTCGTTTGCCGGGAACGAAACCCCGCCGGCCGGTTCGTCATCCCGCCCGCCGTGCTGCTCAGCCTGCCCACGATGGAATTTTTTGGCATTCCGCTCGGGAATCTAACCGTCGGCCAGGCAGGGCCGTTGCAGGCGATCCTCGGGACGGGGCTTGACTCCGCCGCATTCGAGTGGCACCTCACGCACGGCAAGCCGGTCGAGTACAGGTAGAGAGGTGGCGCGGGCGCAGCTGCCGAAAAGGGGTCAGCCTGATCTGCCCCATTTTTTTGCGGCGCGGAATAGCCGCGATTCAGGCTGACCCTTCATTAGCGGCCATCAAAGCAGCCGTCGAACCGCCCGCCGAAAATGGGGCAGATCAGGCTGACCCTTTTTCGGGGGTGGTGCGGGCCGCCGGAGGCCCGCTTACAATGGGAGTCCTATGTCCCGCATCACCCGCAGAAAGTTCGTTGCCGCCTCGGCGGCGCTGCCGCTCCTGGGGGCGAAATTCGACAAGCCGCTCGGCGTGCAGACCTACACGCTGCGCGACCTGCTGCCGCGCGAACCGCGGCAGGCGATCGCAGCCGTGGCCAAGGCCGGCTACACCGAGGTGGAGCTGTCGCGGCCCGAAATCAAGAGCCTGGGAGCCTTGCTCCGCGAATTCCGCTTGCAGGCCCCGAGCTGCCATTTCGAGGCGCCGCTGGTGACCGGCAACTGGGCACCCTGGCGCCTGATCCTCGGCAATACGATGCCGAAAGAGTACAACTGGCAGAGCGCCATCGACGAGGCGAAGTCCGCCGGCGTGCGCTACATGGTGGTCTCCTACCTGATGCCGTCCGAGCGCGGCGGGCTCGACTTCTATCGCAGCTTCGCCGACAAGATGAACCGCGCGGGCGAGGCCACGGCCAAGGCCGGGCTCACGCTGTGCTACCACCACCACTCGTTCGAATTCGCGCCAGTGAGCGGCAGCCGCCCCATCGACGTGCTGCTCGAGCGCTTCGATCCGAAGCTGGTCAAGATCGAGGGCGACGTGTTCTGGATGAAGGCCGGCGGCGAAGATCCCGCGGCGATGATCCGGCGGCTCAAGGGCCGCATCGCGCTCGTTCACCTCAAGGACATCGCTCCTGGTACGCCCGTGAACTACCACGAGCTGAGAGCCCCAAAGGATGCGTTCCTGGAGGCGGGAAGCGGTTCGCTCGATTTCCCGGCGATCCTGCGCGCTTGCGCCGAGGCCGGCGTGGAGCACTACGTTGTCGAGCAAGATCACTGCGCGGGCAGCCCGCTCGATAGCATCGCGAAGAGTTATCAGTACTTGCGCAGCGTCGAGGTATGAGCCCCGCCTATCCCAGCGCGGCCATACCGGCCTTTTCGATTCGTTCGAGTTCGGCCTCCTGCGCGCTGTCCAGATAGATCTTCGGCTCGGCCGCGAGAATCTCGGCCACACGCGCCTCGGCCGATTCTTCGAGCGTTCGCGCGCCCTTAGCCTCCCACTTCGAGCGGTGACCCCGGAAGGCCAGCTTTGCCCGGCTCAGGACGTCGCGGTAGTGCTCGATGGTGTGCGGCGAGAAGAGGAAATCGCCCGAGAGCCCGACCTCGCGGATCGCGCCGAGCGCCAGGGTTTCCTCGTCCACGGGAACGCCCCTCCGAAACCGCAGGAAGTAGCCGGCGATCTCGTCGTCCGCCACCAGGGCTGTGGGGGACATGGCCAGCGTACACTCGAGGTTCCCCGCGCCCCAAATGAGATTGACGCCCGCGGCCGCGTGGGCCAGCCCGGTCATCATTTTCTCCATGGCGGCCTGCGCGTCCATCACCATCGACTCGGTTGACATCCAGGCCGCCGACGGCAGCGCGTGGTAGCGTGCCATTTCCGCGCCCGCCGCCTGGAGCAGCGCATTCTCCGGGGAGCCGGTCAGGGCGATGGCTGCCGACATGTCCATGACGTGGGCGAAGCCGATGTTGTAGAAGCACGGCCGGCCCGGCTCGAGAAGCTGGTTGATCACCAGCCCGCTGAGCGTGTCCGCGTCGCCGATCACGAGGCACCCGGCGAGAGTCACCGGCGCGGTAGCGCCGCCGAGCGGCTCGGAGTTGATCATCACCGGCACACCGCGTCCCGAGGTTTCGCGGAACGCGCCGAGCGCGAGCGCGCTCCAGTGCAGCGGGCTGAGGATGCTGAATCCGGTGCTGACGATGGGCCGCTCGCGCAACGGGGTTCCATCCAGGAGCACCTCCGCCATCTCCATCACCAGCCGCCCGCCTTGAGGAGAATACAGGCACGGCCTCAAGTGTTTGCCGGTGTGCCGCGCCATGATGCGGAAGCCGGCGAAGTCGCGGCACTTGGGGGGATAGTCGGCGATGGATGTGCCGACCATGCCGTGGATGTGGTCGCAGGCATCCACGATTCGCGCCAGGCCGGCCAAGTCGGCGGCGCGCAAATCGCGCCGCTCGCGCCCCTGCGTGATGTAGAGGGCGTTCCCTGTAAGCACCAGGCACTCGCCGCCGGCGCGAAGTTCCCACAATTCGTTGCGGCGGCCCGCGATGCGAACCGTCTTCGGCGCCTGCGCGAGCGCCCATTCCACCAGCTTGCGCGGGATGCGAACGGCGTCCTCGCCCGCCGCCTCGGCGCCGGCATCGAGAAGAAGACGCAAGATCTCGGGGTCATCTACCCGCACGCCGACGTCCCTTAGCACCTCCAGCGCGGTCTCGTGGATTCGTTCGCAGTCTCCCGGTTCGAGAAGCATCAGAACTGTTGTACCGCGGCGCGCGGCAAGGCGAGTTTTGTGCCGCCCCGACCGGCTGTGCTACCGTGGAGGGTCACGCGCATCCAGCACACTCGAGGAGGAAGCATGGAAGCCCTCGGCATGATCGAGACGAAGGGCCTCGTGGGGGCCATCGAAGCAGCCGATGCGATGGTCAAGACAGCCAACGTCGTGCTGACGGGGAAGGAGTACATCGGCGCCGGCTACGTGACGGTGACGGTGCGTGGCGACGTCGGCGCCGTGAAGGCAGCCACCGACGCCGGGGCCGCCGCCGCCCGCCGCGTGGGCGAGTTGATCTCCGTCCACGTGATCCCGAATCCTCACGGAGAAGTCGAGAAGATCCTCCCGGGAGCGGAGAAGGGCAAGAAGTAGGCCTTCCGCCGCCGGTGTCTCCTCCGGCGCACGCTGATTGCCGCCCATGCCTCACGAACACGACCCGAAGGCCATTGAGGAGGTCAACTCCAAGGTCGAGAAGGCGTACGCCGCGTGGAAGAAATACAGCGCCTTCCCGCAGGACAAGATCGACGCCGTTGTCGAGAAAGTAGCCGAGGCGGGTCGGGCGCACGCACGGCGTCTGGCCGAGATGGCGGTGGAGGAGACCGGCTACGGCAACGTCGAGGACAAAGTCGTCAAGAACCTGCTGTGCGCCGACTTCCTGAACCGCGCGATGCGCGGCATGAAGACGGTCGGCCTGCTGCGGGAGATTCCTGAGCAGAAGATCGTCGAGTACGGCGTGCCGGTGGGAGTGGTGGCGGCGATCGTGCCGACCACGAACCCCACCTCCACCGTCATCTACAAGGTTCTGATTTCGCTCAAGGCGGGAAACGGCATCGTCATCAGCCCGCACCCGCATGCGGTCCGCTCGACGCAGGAGACGGCGGATCTGCTGTACCGCGCGGCTCTCGAAGCCGGCGCGCCGGAGGACATCATCCAGTGCCTGTCAACGCCGGTGCTGGAAGCCACGCAGGCGCTGATGAAACATCCGCGCACGGCCGTCATCCTGGCCACCGGCACGCCGTATTCAACGATCTTCTGCTCGGGGATTTCCCGCAGCAGGCCGACCGTCTTCATGCCGCGCATCGCGCGGTTGAGGAAGTCGGCGCAGAGGAGGTTCTTGGTGACCTTATCCTCGACGTTGCCGTAGCCAGTCTCCTCCACCGCCATCTCGGCCAGGCGCCGCGCGTGCGCCCGTCCCGCCTCGGCCACCTTCTCGACAACAGCATCGATCTTCTCTTGCGGGAAGGCGCTGTATTGCTTCCATGCGGCGTACGCCTTCTCGACCTTGGAGCTGACCTCTTCGATGGCCTTCGGGTCGTGTTCGTGAGGCATGGGAAAGAATCAGGGTCCGCCGGAGGAGCCGCCGGCGACGGAGAGCCTACTTCTTGCCCTTCTCGGCTCCGGGAAGGATCTTCTCGACCTCCCCATGAGGATTCGGGATCACGTGGACGGAGATCAAC
>CAYZJD010000073.1:0-15259 GCA_964478455.1 uncultured Solibacteraceae bacterium
ACCCGCTCGAGGAACGCCGGACGCTGCCCTTCATCGAGGTGGCCGGAAGGCTTGCCGCTGCCGGGCTCGGGCTCGAGCGTCCACCAATCGCTCGTGCCGGGATAGTGGATGAGTTTCTGCGGACGCTGAGGAGTCGCGCCCGGGTAGGCGCGAAGGGACGCGCCGGGCAGAGCCACGAGCAGCCGCCCGGACTCGACGATCGGCTTGCCATCGAGCGAGGCGGCGAGCACGGTAGTGAAGCCGCGCGCCCCTGGTGCAAGCTCCACGGACAACGGGCCCGCCTGGGTTCTGCGGTTTCCGGTGAAGCCGATGACACCCGCCACTTGCGGCGCGGCGATGGTGAAGACGCGCCCCGCGGGATCGTAGCCGAGGTGGCCTGTGTCGGAGAGGTACGGTACACCGGGCTTCTGTTTGGCCGCTGCCGGAATCTCACCGGCCTCCGACGGCAGCAGCCTCACGGGATGCACAAACGCCACTTCAGGCTCGTAGCCGAGCGTCTCCTTGAGGAAGCCGTGTACGTTCCAGAGCTGGCGAGTCTTGGCGGCGGCGAGGCGCGTGCTAAGCGAGACGGGGATGACGACCGGCTCGCGGCCCGTGTCGACTGCGCCGGTGCGGAACAGCCAGGCGGAAAGGCCGGCCACGGGCAGCTTGGTCATGTCGAAGACCAGGTTGAAGCCGCCGGGCACTCCCGAGTCCCAGTTGCGCGAGTGCGCGAACGCGAAGTGCATGATGGAATCCCAGTCCTGAAACGCGCCGAGCGCGGCGGTTAGTGGATCGATCTCGGCGGCGTGGGTATTCGGCCACGGCTGGTTGAACTCGCTGACGGTGTAGGGCCGCCCGGCGAGCCGGGACGCGGCCACGTTTAAGTACCAGCTCGCACCGTCGCCCACTGAGGAGCTGTCGCGCATGCGCCAGTCGCGCGCATCCCACGCCTGGTGCGGGAAATCGTAGTGGTCAACGTAGAAGTGCTCGTCGATGTAATCCAGGTCGCGGTGCGAGTCGAAGTTCACCAGGCCGCCGAAGCCCATCTGCGTGCCGGTCACCGGCATGTTCTTCGACGTCGCCTCCCGCGCGGCGGCCAGCATCCGGTTGAGGTAGGCGCGGTCGGTCTCGACGAGGAAGTCGAGGTAGTCGTTGGTGCGCGCCTCGGTGGCGAACTCGGTGGCGGGGACCAGCGAGATGTTGCCGGCTTCGAGCGATTCGCCCGCGGCCAGGCCCGCGCCGGTCGTCGTCTGAAGCGTGCAGTTGCGGATGTAGACCGGTACGCCGATGAAGTCCTGCACGTTGAGCATGAAGCGGCCCGTGCCGTTCACCGCGAATGTGGGCCGGACGACCATCCGGTATTTCTGCCACTGGCTGGTGATGGTGATCGAACGCCCGTTGATCCAGCGCCACGGGCTCATGTCTTCCATCACGGTGAAGTCGGCGTTCCTGGAAACGCCGGCTGGCAGGTCGGCGCGGATCTCCAGTTCGGCGGCGTAGACCTCGCCCGGAACGAGCGAGAAGCCCACCTGCTTCGGAAACACCCAGTGGCCGCCGCGCGACACCAGCACGCGGGCGGTGGGGATTCCGTTCTGGGTGATGACCTCGAGAGTCGCCTGCGAAGGCGAATGGACTTCGAGTGTCCATGCGCCCGGCAGGATGTTCGGCCCACGCGACTCGCCGCGGCCCCAGGCGCCGGCGAGGGCCTCCGTGCTCGCATACTTCGCGCGTAGGTGCGCGTTCCACTGACGTTGGAACTCGGCGCGGTATTCTCCCTGGAGCGCGTCGTCAAGCGTCGTACCCCAGGGCGTCTGCCAGGCAAAGGCGAGGGAACTTTCGTTATTGATCTCGATTATCCCCAGCACCGGGTCGTCTCGGAGCTGGAGCGCGTCGATGACCTTGCGCGTGTATTCGGCCTGGAGATTCACCATCCGCGGCCAGAAGATGTGCAGCGGCTTGCTCTGTTCCGGCATCGGCCTCGCTCCCGGCCAAGCGGGCACCTGGTCGATGGACGGGCGGAATTCGTAGCCGACGTGCAGGTTCAGGTTGGCGTAGACGCCCTCGGCCTTGAGCGCATCGAGAAAAGCGCGCATGCGCCGGACCGTAAGCTGGTTGAGGGTGGGGTACGGCCCGGTGGTCAGGAGCGAGTTGGCGTCCTCGGGCCGCTGGTCGGGCCAACTGTCCATATGGTGCAGCCGCACGAGGTTAACGCCGAGCCGCCGCAGCCGTTTGGCGATGCGCGGCGCGTCGGCCTCGGCGGGGAAGTTGCCGCCGAAGGCGAGGTTGACGCCGAACAGGCGCACGCGCTCATCGTCGGAAGTGTTGGGTTCGAGGTCGTCGCCGGCGCGGAAGAAGCGGCCATCACGGACGAACAAACGGTCCGCGGGAGCGAGTGGGTGGTTCAGGAAGCTGAAATCGGGCGCGCCGCCGAGCCTGTCGAGGTCGATCGCGAACGGGTAGTATGCGGCGGCGGAAGTGGCCGGCGGCGCAACGGCCAGCGTTATCCCAGGCTGGCTGGATGCCTCGCCAACTGGGATGGCCAGCGGCACGGCGGGCCCCGGAGTGACGTTTGCCGGAACCTTCACGTTGACCTGCATCAGCCCGGCAAGGTAGCCCGGCGCGGCGCCGGCGTATTGGACCTCGGCGTCGATGCCGCCGGCGCGCGCTTTCACCGGAAGCACGGGGCGCGGCGACGCGCCGGTGGCGATGCGGCCGTCCTCGCCCGGGGGATCCGTTTGCCCTTCGCCGGTCATGTAAACGGAAATGTACGAACCGGCCTGGATGGGATTCGACGGGCCGTTGACGGAGCCATCCAGGTTGACGATGGCGCCCTGGCCGCTGCCGGTCGCATCGAGCGCGAAGATGCCGGGTGCGCTCAGGGCCACGGGGACAACGAGGGCGCTTGCCTTCTCGCCATCGCGCACGACCTCGACGGAGACGCTCGTCTTGCCGGCGGCGGAGTACGGCACCACCGCGCTCACCTGCCCTGCGAGCACGTAGACGAGCGGCGCTGGCCGGTCGTCAAAGAGCACCTGGACGCCGGCCAGCGACGTGGAGACGCGGCCGTCGGCGCCGAGCGTCATCCACACAAGCTCCGGCGGGCCGAGTCCCGAGCCGAACAGCGTGACGATCTCGCCGGGCGCAACCGGGCCGCCGAGGAAGCTGGCGGCGTTGACTACTGCTTCGAGCGTGGCCGCCGTCTGCGGCGATGCGCCCGCGCGCTTCTCGGCGGCTGGGGTGGCGATCCATAAGAACAGCAACGGAGCAAAAAGCATCGAAGAGAGCAGGAACATCCACCCTCAGCTTATACAATGGGTCCATGGAGGCGCGTGGCTCGCGGCTGCGGGTGAAGCGCTGGCCCGGCGACAAGCCGATAGAGGCGGAGACCGTTGCCAGAGAGTGGGCGGGCGAGGGATTCACCTGCGACCTTTGGATCGATCCGCCGGGCCAGGAGTGGATCGACTTCGTCCACCCGGTCGATGAGGTCGTGGTTGTACAAGAGGGCGCGCTGGAGTTCGAAGTGGAGGGCGCCAAGGCGCTGCTGGGGCCTGGCGATGAGGTGTTCATTCCCGCGGGCGCGCTTCACAGCATGCGCAACGTCGGCGGGACGGTTGCCCGCTGGTTCTACGGCTACCGTCTCATCACCGGCCGCCGGGGATACGGCTGAGGGCGCCGGCCCGCCGCAGGCGGGGGAGAAGCCGATTCAACTCTCATAACCAAAGTAAACAGAGTACCGTTTACGGGCTCTCATAACGCACCCCCTCCATCGGCAGATCGGCGATAGGAGGCCTCTAACTTCAGTTATGAGCGTTCTCCGCCCAAATTGCCGCTGATTTTTTGCGAATGATACTTTCCAATTTGTTGGAATTACCGTATCTTAATGGATATGCGGCCCGTTCGTTCGATCGTGATTCCGTCGTCGCCGGAGGACGATCGCCGCCAGCAATGCCGCCTGAAAGTGGAGCGGCCGTGCCGCGTCTATCCAGTCGAGCACGGCTCGGGCGGCGTGGACGGCGTGACGAGCGACATCAGTCGTTCGGGTCTTCTGATCGCCTTTCCCCGAGGTGTTTCTCCGTGGTCGCTGCCCAAGGTGGGCGAGCACGCTCGCATCGTGATCGACCTGCCGAACGGTCCGGGCGCTCCGGCCCGGTCTCTCGAGCACCTTGCACGGGTGGTCCGCATTTCGGGTGAGATGTCGGAGAGCCCCGTGGTGGCGTTCGAGGTGTACCGCACGAGGATCACGGACCGCGGCGACGGCGCGGCCGCCAGCGGGGAGTGGCCGACGAAGTCGATTTCGGGATACGTCCAGTAGGAACCAGGCAGTGGAACCGGTTTTCGGTCAAATCGAGCGACCCGTGCCGGCCTCGCGAAACCGGCCCGAGAAGGACGCTCCACGCTTTCCGACACCGGCCTTCGAGTTGCTCGACGACGCTGGCGACATCGTCTACACTCACGACCTCCGCGGCAACTTCACGTCGGTAAACAAGGCAGTCGAGAGACTCACCGGCTACCGGCGCGAGGACATCCTCGGAATGAACATCGCCGAACTGTTGACGCCGGAGTCCTGGCAACAGGTACGGCGGACGATCGAGAAGCAGCTCGGCGGCGGATCGCGGGCCACGTATGAAGTGACGGCCTACGCGAAGAACGGCCGCGGCCTGGTGCTTGAGGTCAGTTCGCGTCTTTTGTTCCAGGAGGGCCGGCCGGCGGGCGTGCTGGGGATCGCGCGCGACGTCGCCGAGCGCAAAGGCTCGGAAGCGCACCTGCATCTACTGAAGTCGGTAGTGGTCAACGCCAACGACGCCGTGCTGGTTTCCGAAGCCAGCGCACAGGACCCGCTGGGCGCGCGAATCGTCTACGTCAACGAGGCGTTCACGAGGATGTCCGGTTACTCGCCGGAGGATGCCGTCGGGCGAACGCCGCGCATTCTGTTTGGGCCGAAGACCGACCGCGGCCAGCTCGATCAGGTTCGCGCTGCGGTTTCCCGCTCCGAGCCCATTCGCGTGGAGCTGATCAACTATCGCAAGGACGGCTCCGAGTACTGGGTGGACGTGAACTTCGTGCCCATCGCAAACGAGCGGGGCGAGTACACGCACTGGGTTGCGGTTCAACGGGAAACGACGCACCGGCGCCGCTCCGAGGATCTGGAGCGCGACCGCAACGAGGTGTTGGAGCTGCTGGCCAAGAACGAGCCGCTGGAAACGGTGCTTACGCACCTGGCGCGCATGGTCGAGCGCCAGTGTCCCCAGGCGCGCTGCTCGGTATTCCTGTTCCGCAACGGCGAACTGCGATCCATCCAGTCGCCATCGGCGGCGCGCAACGGACTCCAGCCGCTCGACGACATCGCCGCCCGGCTGGCCGCCGGGACCCTTGGAGGCGCGGCCTGCCTGGCCGGTCCAACGGGGGGCGACAGGGAAGGGGCGGTGAGCCCGGCGCACCCAGGCGTCAACGGTCACTCGCAGGCTCCACGCCGGCCGGGCGGCTGGTCCGTGCCGATCTTCTCGGCCAGCGGCTCCATTCTCGGGGTGTTTTCGATCCAATACCGCACACCACGACGCGCCACCGAGGCGGAGCTCGACTTCCTTGCGAAAGCGAGCCGTCTGGCCGCGATTGCCATCGAGCAGCGCCAGCTTACCGACCAGCTCGCCCACCAGGCGCAGCACGACGCGCTGACGGGCCTGCCGAACCGTGTGCTGTTCGAGGAGCGTTTACAGCAGGCCCTCGACCAGGCACGCCGGAATGGTAGCGTGGTGGCCGTGCTGTTCGTCGATCTGGACCGTTTCAAGCAGATCAACGACACACTGGGACACTCGGTGGGGGATGCTCTGCTCCAGAAGGTCGGGCAGCGGCTCAAGTCCTGCGTGCGCAAGAGCGACACGCTGGCGCGAATGGGCGGCGACGAGTTCACGCTCCTGCTGACGGATTTGAAAGACCAGCACTATGCGGTGCGCGTCTCGCAGAAACTGCTGGACGCGCTGAAGGCTCCGTTTGTTGTGGACGGCTACGAGCTGTTTGTCACCGCCAGCATCGGCATCAGCCTCTATCCTCGCGACGGACGCGACGCCGCCACCTTGCAGCGCAACGCCGACAGCGCCATGTACCGCGCCAAGAATCAGGGCAAGAACAACTTCCAGCTCTTCCTGCCGGAGATCAGCGCGACGGCGCTGGAATCGCTCGAACTGGAGAACGCGCTGCGGAAGGCGCTGGAGAATGACGAGTTGCAGATCCACTACCAGCCGCAGGTGGACCAACAGGGCAAGCTGGCCGCGCTCGAAGCGCTGCTGGTGTGGAACCATCCGAAGCTCGGGCTGATTTCGCCGTCCCAGTTCATCCCCCTGGCTGAGGAAAGCGGGCTGATTTACCCGATCGGGGCTTGGGTGTTGCAGCAGGCCTGCCGCCAGAACGCCGCGTGGCTGCGGGCCGGCCACCGGGCGGTCAAGGTGGCGGTGAACGTCTCGGCGATGCAGTTCACGCGCTCGGGCCTGGTCGACTCGGTCGCCCAGGTGGTGGCCCAGACCGGGCTCGACCCCTCGCTGCTCGAGCTGGAACTGACCGAGAGCGTCGTCATGCGCGACGTGCACGAGTCGGCCCGACAGATGGACCGCCTGCGCGCGCTGGGCGTGAGTCTCTCCATCGACGATTTCGGCACCGGCTACTCATCCCTGAGCTACCTGCGGCGGTTCCCGATCGACACGCTGAAGATCGACCAGTCTTTCCTCCGCGACATCGACTCCGAGCCGAGCACCATGCCGCTGGTGAAAGCGATCGTGACCCTGGCCCACAGCCTGCACTTGTGTGTGGTCGCCGAGGGGGTCGAGAACCAGCGGCAACTGGAAGCCTTGCGTCTGGTGGATTGCGACCGTTTTCAGGGCTATCTGCTCGGGGAGCCGTTGCCTGCGGAGGCCGCGGCCCGGCTGCTCAGCCAGCCGGACAAGGTGCTGTGGCAGGCCAAGTTTCCGGTGGGGCGCAGCGGGAAAGCTTGGAGGGAAGCCGCCGAGTCGCCGCGGCGGCACCCCGCCGGTATCGTGCTGTCCTGAAACGGCTTGTTCGTTCCTGTACTGGGCCGCCTCCGCCCTTCCGCCGTAACCTGTACTAAAACCGGACAGTTGCGGGACTAGTACGACTTGTTCTCCCATCCGCGGGGAGTAATCTTTACCCGCCCGCCCCACCGCTGCTAGACTTCTTGCGGGTGCATAGCAGCCCCGGGAGAGCCGCGGATTCATCGCCTGCAATCGGCTTGGGGGTGGAACATCGCGGAATGGACGGCGCACCGCGGTTTTCGGGGCTCAGCCCGAGGAGAACACCGTGTCCGAAAAGAAACTGAACTGCCCGCACTGCGGGCACGACGGGACGCCCGAGACCGCCACTTCCCCCCTGCAATCGTACGGGTTCAACTACCTCCAAGACGACGTCGTCTGCCGCGACGTCCAGGGGTATGACGACGCCGGCAAGCTCCGGCTTTCCCGCGACTTCAAGTGCGCGGGCGCCCCGGGTACGAATCCGCGGATTGAGTGCCGCAATTGCTGGCAGACTTTTCCCGCGCCGCCTGGCTTGGAGTGGATGGTCTCAACCGCGGCGCCCGGCGAGGCAGCCGAGCCATCGCTGCCGGCCGAGGCCGGGGAACTGCGCAATGCGGCCGAGCGCGTGACCGAGACCCTGGTGCAAGTGCTGAGCAGCGCAGTCAAGGAGGCGCAGCGGCTGGTGGCCGAACACGTGCGAAGGCTGGAAGCCACCGTCGCCGGTCTGGTAGGGACGGCCGAGGAAATCCCCGTGTTGCGGAGCGAACTGGCCGCCTTGCGCCAGCAGACGGATCCGCTGGTCGAGGCCGAGAGGCAACTCTCCTTCCGGCTGGCGCGCATGGAGGCCCGCCTCAACGGGCATGACGCCGTGTCGCGCGAGGATTTTCGGAAGCTCACGGAAGGACAGGAGCAGATCCGGCAGGCCTTGGAAGCGCAGGCGAGTGCCGCCGCTGACCTGGGTCAGACGGTGCGCCAGCTTCAGCAGAACACGCAAGCGTATCAGGACCGTTTCGACAGAAGCACGGCCGAGGCCTCGGCCACCGTTGCCGAGATGAAGGAGCGGCTGGAGGCGCTCGACAGCCGACTCCGCGACAACATCGAGGCGTCCGAAGCGCTCCGCGTCGCCTGGACGGCAATCGAGGAGACGCAGCGGGCCGTAGGGAAGCGGCTCGACACCCAGGCGGAGGCCATCCGCGCGGTCCATCTCGCGCAGGATGTCCGCCGTGAAGAACTGCGCAGCGCGCTCCGGAAACTGGAGGACATCGCCGGGGGAATCAGCGTACCCAAGCCCTTGCCGGAGGATCTGTGACAGTGAAGCGCCGGTCCCCGTCCGGCTCCGCGGCACGGCCTGGCTTCGCGGAGACTTTGCATGGCCACGTTTGAGTTCATCTCGTCGGAGGAACTCCGGCGGTCGCTCGAAACGGACACAGAGGAACTTGTCGCGTGCATGGAAGCGCGCGCCTGGAAGGCGGCGCACGTGCTGGCGGGCAGCATCATCCAGACGGTGCTGGTCGATTACCTGTGCTCTTTCGGGCACGCCAGCGAAGCCGACCTGCTCAAGATGAGCTTCACGGAACTGCTGGCGTTTTGCCGCGACCTCGACGTGCTGTCATCGAGGACCGTGGACCTGTCGGCCTCGATCAGCTCGTACCTGAACTTCATCCACCCGAACGGTCGGATCCGCCTCCATGAAACCGCCACCGAGAACCGGGCGCGCATCGCCCAGGCGCTGCTCGAAATCATCGTGAACGAGATCGCCGTCCGGCGGCAGATCACGAGCGGCGCCACCGCCGAGCAGATTGTGGCCAAGCTCCAGGCCGATCCATCGGCGGCCGCAATCATCCACCACCTCATCCGGAAGACGAGCCAGCACGAGTTGAAGCGGCTGCTGCTGGAAGTCGCTCCCAAGACCTACCTTGAGCTGGCCCAGACGCCGGCGGCCGAGACCGCGCCGGTGCTTCGCAACATTCAACAGTGCTTCCGTTTGGGCTTCGAGTTGGCGCCCGAGGAATTGAAGCAGCAGGTGGCGCGGAGATTCATCTCCGTCCTCGAGGAGGAGAGTGAGTTCGCGGTGCGCGTATACGAAACGTGCCTGTTCCGCGCCTCCGACCTGCGCTACCTAGACGAGAACGACCGGAACGTCGTGAAAGCGCACTTCTTCGCCAGCCTTGCCGCGGAGGTGACGCCGGCGCTGCTGGAAGCGGCGGCGGGCATCGGAAGCCACTTAGTCTCGGACGAGGACACGCGTGCGTTCTTTGTGCCGCTTGTGATGCGCCTGCTGGAGACCGATCGAGAGCCGCTGCGCGCCGCCATCCTCAAGCGCTTCCGCGAGGAGTATGCCCGCGCCTCGGAGACGAGCCGGCGCTCCGTGCTGAGCTGGCTGAACCGGCTCAAAGTTTTCCTTTCGCGGGAAGAGCGCCACCCAGCAGTCGCGGCCCTGGAACTACTCGAGGCGACGCTGTAGGCGGGCGAGACGTCTCAGGACGCCTGCGGCGGGTGCAGCATCGTGCCGATCGCTTCTTTGAGAACTTCAGGCTCGAAGACGCGCTTCCAGTCGGGCCGGATGATTTCTTTCGTGCCCCACTCGATCGCAAGTCTGGCGGCGTCGGAGAACGGCGATTTCTCGGCGCCGAAAACGATGGCCAGCGCGATCTGAGCGTGGCCGGCCATGAACGCCTCAGCCGCCTCGCGGGGCACGCCCTTCCCGATGGCGGCGTCGAGCGACGCCCTCATCAGCGTGGCCGCCGTCGCTACGACGATCTCCGACATGGCCGGCTCGAGCAGCGCGAACTGTTCCGGCGTGACGCGGTGTGCTTGTCGGACGGGCGCGAAAACGACCTGGCACAGCTCCAAGCCCGCGGCGAACTCCTCCTCCGAGCCGGAGATCAGCGAGACCAGAATGTCCTGGACGGCGATGCCGCCGAAGTAGTCCCGGCGGGCCTCCTGGGTTGCCTGCTCGGTGAAGAACGGCGGGTGGCACGGGTGCGTGATCATCATCGTGATGTCAGCGCGCTCCGGCAACTCGCCGACGTAAGCCGCCGCGGCGTCGAGCATGATCAGCGTTCCGCGGCTCCTCATGTGCGGGACGCACTCGGCCGAGATGCGGCCGATGAGCGCGTCCGGCGCCGCCAGCAGCACGAAGTCCGCTTCGGGCAGCACCTCGCCGAGCGGCGTCACATGCCAGCCCATCCGCTCGAGGGCAAGCGCCCGGTCGGGATTGTTCTCGCACAGCAGGACACGGTATTCCGAACGACCGGCGAGCTTCTCCGCTGCGCGGGCGCCCATCTTTCCGCCCGCCCCAACAATAACGACCGTCTTCATCATGATTGCCTCCCTGAATTCGGTGACAGGCTACGCAATTCCCGATTATTCGGCGAAGTGCCACACCTCGGCTCGGGAAAAATCGGGGATTGCGTGCCTGTCACCGGTTTTGGCTTGAGATGATGGTGATGGCCACGATCAGCAGGCCGATGCCGGCCAGCGAGTAAAGGTAGGCCTTCCTCGGCGCTCCGGTCCACTCGCCGCTCACCGCGCCGAGCACGTTCGACGTAATCAGGCTCATCGACATAAACAGCGGCCAGCCGACGATGCCGCCGAGGGGGCCGAGCAGGGTGGCCCCCGTCCCGTACACCATGAAGCTGCCGAAGCAAACCACGCCCATCACCGTTCCGCCGGCCCAATGGCCAGCCGGCGTGTTGGATCGCGCGAACAGGTTCCAGGTACGGTTCTTGAACAGCAGAATCACGCACCAGCCGGCGTTGGCGACGAAGCCAGCGGTGAGCGCGAGGCTCCAGATGGCGTTGGACGCCAGGGCCGGCGCGGCCCCGAATTCCAGCGCCTTCCGCTGCAATTCCTCTCCGAAGACGAAAGCGAAATTCAGCATCGGCGAAAAGATCCCGGAGAGGATGCAGATCAGCAGGCCGGCCGCGAAGCTGGATTTCAGCGCTTGCGACGCGGCCGGAGGCGATGCCTGCTCGCGCAGCCGGCCGGCTTTGGCGCACAGCACGATGCCGGCGATGACGATCAGCGTGCCGATCATCAACGCCTGGCCCTGCCGGGTCCACAGCCGCTCCGGATGAAGCACGAGAAGCGGCAGGAACGTGCCGATCGGCGCGATCAGGCCGAGGATGAGGCCATAGCCGACGGCAAGGCCCATACGATTCACGCCCAGGCCGAACAGCACCGAGCCGACGCCCCAGCCGAATCCGAACAGCAGCACCTTGAGGATGACAGCGGCCGAGGCCAGCATGAAGATCTCGCCCAGGCGCGGCACCGCCGCCGGCGCCATGATCCACGGCGTGATGATCAGGCCGGTGACGGAATACACGAGCCAGGAATTTTCCCAACGCCAGGCGTGCATCCGCTTCATCGGGAGTACAAAACTGCCATTGAGAAAGCCGCCGGTCAGCACTCCGGCAACGCCCCATCCTATGTCAGGCGCCATCCGTTGCTCCTTAACTTACTAACTCAGCCGCCGGAGTCAATCCTCAGAATTCCGAACGGTCGCAGCAGGAACTCCAGCCAGTGGCCGGTGACTTCGAGCGGCTCGCCGTGCCCGGCGCGGAAGGCGTCCGAAGAACTCGTCGCCTGCTCGAAGATTGTCTCATCGAGGCGCTTTACCCACACCCTCCGCCCGAGGCCCTCCGCGCGCAGCCGCAGCGGCTGAGGCTCCGGAGAGAAGCTCGCGAGCAGTATCCGCAACCGCCCGTCCTTGCGCAGCGCCAGCCCGTCGGCGGCGAGCGGCAGACTCGACTGCGCCGGCAGCACTTCGGCGCCGGTGAACTCGCCGAGGTCGGCGAACACGTGATACATGGGGAACACCGCCCCGGGCCGGGAGCGGAAACGCTCCGGCAGCGGTGATCCGGCGGCGGTCTCCATGACGCCGCGCCAGCCGGTGGTCTCGAAGTAAGTCAGGGAGGCCACGCCGCTTTCGGCGAAATACTTCACGCTTGCCAGGGTCCAGGCTGCGCCGAACAACGACATCTGCCGCGGGTCCACCTGCGGGGGAAGTTCACCCGGAGCCGGTGGAGGCTCCGGGCCGGTTGCATCTGGGTTGAACCGTGGCTTGAAGGTGACCGGGCTCACCACGATCGGCACGCGGCCCAGAAACTGCCGCGCGCTCTCGACAATGGACGCTCCGGTTGCGGCGTTCTCCACCAGCGAGGCGTTGTCGAAAGCATGGACCTGCGGATTGACGGAGAAGCAGGCCTCGTCGAGCAGGGAAGGGTGGGGGCGGTCCCGGTTCAACTCCGTGAAATAGACGTTGGTCCCGGAAGCGATCCGGGCCCGCGGGTCGTACTTCGAAAGACGGTCGCGCGCCAGCCGCACCCATTTCGGCGGCGTCGATTTCTCGCTAGCGTGAAAGACGAGCCAGCGCACGACTCGTGGCTCGACTTGCCGCAGCCTTCCAAGCAGGGCTTCGAGTTCCGTTTGGCCCGAATCCGAGAGCGTCACAGCGACTTCGAGGGGGACGCCCAGCGCTTTGGACTCGGACGTAGCCCGCCGCAGCGCCGCGTCGTAGTCCGCGGAGAAATTCAGGTCCACGCGCAGGTGCGCCAGGTTCAGCACTTTGAGCAACGCGATCTCTCTTGACGAGAGGGGCTGTCCGTGGCTGGCCGAGCTTAGCCCGATCCGAGGCAGCGGGGCCGCCTTCTCGCGGGCGATGGTGAACTCAACCGCGTCGCCTCGCCCAGTTGCGCGCGCCGCTGGCTTGCCGCAAAGCGATAGCCGCACCGACTGTCGGATCTCGGTCCCAGCCTTCACCTCCACGGGAAACGGGAGCCGCAACGGCGTGCCGTAAGTCTTGTAACTGGCGTCGCACCAGTTGCGGTGGTCCTCCATCTCGAAGACCTCGCCGGAGAACCGCACCTCTGCGGTCACGCCCGGCTCGACCTCGTGCGAGATCGCCCTGATGTCGAGAAACGGCTGGTCGGATGCAACGTACCTGGGAAACACGCCGCGCTCGGTGGAGCCGTCCGCTTTCTCGACCGTGCAGGGGCGGCCGGCGCATTCGCGGATCGGATGGAGCACGCAGAAGCCGATCCGGTTGCGTAGGAAGCTGGTCAGCGCCTTGCCGTCCATGGAGAACGTCACCATGCCGTCGCGCGCGCCGGTGATCGTCCCGCTCCAGCGGAAGTGGATTTCCCCTTGCCGGTGATCCGACTCGTAGCGGATCTCGAACTCGTCTTCGCTCTTGCGGATCGACAGGTTCGAGAGCGCTCCGGCCACGGTGCCCCAGTTCCGGTCTCGTATGGCGACATAGACGCGGCGCAAAATCTCGTTGCCGCCGAGCCGGATATAGCGCAAATCTCCCCGCTCGAAGATCATCTCGAGCGGGCCGGCGCGCAGCGGTGTCCGTTCCGGCAGCGGCTCTTCGGTTCCGTAGTAGAGGACGTTCTTCGGCGTCATTTCCTCATTGTGAGCGGCATGTTCAGACCTTGCCCGCCGTCCACGCTGATGACCTGCCCGGTCACGTGAGCCGCCTCTTCGCTCGCCAGGTACGCGACCAAGTGTGCGTGGTCCTCCGGTTCGGCCATCCTGCCCGCCGGGATCAACTCTTCGTAATCGGCGAGGTTGACTCCCCTGGCGACGGCCGACTGCATCAGCATCTCGGTCCGTGTCATGCCGGGGCACAGGCAGTTCACCGTGATGCCGTGCGGCGCCATCTCGACCGCAAGGCACCGCGTGAAGTGGATGACCGCGGCCTTCGCCGAGCAGTAGCCGATCTGGTTGGTTCGCACGATGAGGCCGGCGATGGAGGCGACGTTCACGATCCGGCCGGCGCGCCGTGGGATCATCCGGCGAACGGCCGCCTGCGAGCAGAGGAAAGTGCCTTTGACATCGACGGCGAAGTCGGCGTCCCAGGCCTCTTCGCTCAGCTCCGCCGCCGGCGCAGCGTGATAGACGCCGGCATTGTTCACCAGCAGCCAAAGCGGGCCGAGTTCCTCCTCGGCCCGGGCGATCATCGCCTCAGCCTCCGCTTTCCCTGTCACGTCGCAGGACAGTGCAGCAGCCTTGTGCCCGGCCTGGCGCAACTGGCCGGCGACGCGCTCCGCCGCCTCGGTGTTCACGTCATTCACGCCGACCGCCATGCCCTTGGAGGCGAGAACGCGCGCGATCACTTCGCCGATGCCGCGGCCCGCTCCCGTAACAGCGGCGGCCCGTCCCTGGAGGCTCACGCGCGCGCCTCCGCGAACACCCGGCGAAGGAAGGCGGCGGTTTTCCGCGCCGCCGGCTCCGGGTCGCCCTCCGGCGCGAGGACCACCGAGGCGGAGCCCTCGAAGCCCTCCTCGCGCAGCACTTTGACGATGCGCGGCCAGTCCAGGCGGCTGCGGTCTTCGAGCACTCCCGGCGGCCAGCGGCTCGGGTCATAGAGGTGGATGTGCTTCGCCTGGCCGCGAGCGGCGCGGATGCCGTGCTCGATCGAGGGCTCCGATTCGGCCAGCTCGTAAGTGTCCATCATGACGCTGAAGGAAGGACTGCCGATGCGGTCAACCCAAGCCATCGCCTCGTCCATCGTGTTGATGTAAGCGGTCACGCCCGGATCGGCGGGCTCGAGCATGATCACGGCACCGGCTTTCTCCGCATGTGCCGCCAGTTCGCCGAAGACGTCGCCGGCAAGGCGGTCCATGTCCTCTCGCGACGCGCCGGGAATCCCTTTGCCGCGGGAGGCCCCCAACCCGACCCGCGCGCGGAAGTGCCCGGCGAAATCCAGCATGCTCTTGAAGGCCTCAATCGAGCGGCGGCGCGCGCCCGGGTCCTGGTGCAGCAGCGCCAGGCCCTGCACCGCCATACGACCGGTGTTCACCACCGGCATCGCGGCGCCGGCGGCGGAAAGCGCGCGCTCCATTGTTGCCGGGTCGGGCACGCGCTCCGGATCAGGCATGAACTCGATGCCGTCAAAGCCCCAATCCACCGCGCGCCGCGCGAGTTCTTCGAGCGATCCGGTAAGCACCTTGACGATGAAACCGAGCGGCGCAATGTCGGGCGTGGAGGAGAACAAGCAGAAACAGATGCGCGGCATGGCGGTCCTCACGCGCTGAGGCGGATCGCCTGGCCGGCCAGTTGAAAGCATGCCCGAAATATCGGACAGAGGGCGGCGAAACGCAACGTGCTCATTACCAGGTTCTCCGGGTCAGCCAATCTCCACGTTGTGAATCGCTCGCAGCATATCACAGGCGCTGCCGGCGGAAGGTACTCAGTTGTGGAAGCCCGAGGAGGACGATGAAGAAACCTGTTGGTGAGGTCGTGAATGACCG
>CAYZJD010000074.1:0-14467 GCA_964478455.1 uncultured Solibacteraceae bacterium
TACGGTCCCCAGCCCTCGCCCCAGTAGCCGACCGTCGAGATGTCCACGCTGTCCAAATAGGGATGACCGTCGTATCGAGCACCCGCCGCCCGCACCAGCGCGCTCCAGTGCTTTCGGTACAGCGGATCGTCCGCGTCGGGCGACCAGATCTCGCCGTCCGCGTCCGACGGCTTGTTCGCTCGCCGTGCGCCGGAATTGCGATACCACTCCGGCAGCGGATTGCGCTGGTCGTACGGCATGAGCCGGATCATGAGCGTCTGCCCGCGCTCGCGCGCCCCTGCAAGCGCAGTGTCGATGATCTCCCAGCGGTACTTCCCCGGCTCCGGCTCGATCTGCCACCAGAACCAGCGGAAGTACGCCACCGAGCTGTCCGGAAAGTCCGGCCTCTGCGCCGCTTTCTGCGTGCGCAACTCGGGACCCACCTCCGACCACCTCTTGCCGGGATTGATGGCATCGCCGTTGAACCGCTGGAACGTCTCAATGCCCATGTGCGGGTTCACCAGCACGTCGTCGATCTGGGTTGGGCGAACGACGATCATGTCCTGCTGGCTCAGCAATGCGGACCCCGCGAACAGGAGAAGGACGGCGTACTTGCAAGTCATGGTCTAACTCCGATTCTCCCCCGAATAACAATATCGTGACCGCCGGCTAGGCAGCGAACACTGGTTCTACCGCAATTCGGCGCCCGGCCGGCTCTGGTCCGGAGGGCGCTCAGGCCGGCGGTAAAGCTCTTGTTTGAAGAACGCGGCGGCGTCCGGTCCCATCCGCGCGGCGGCGAGTTCCAGAAACAATTCCGTGGTGGCGCGGCCCGTCCAGGCGAAGCGCTCGTGAAGGGTTCGCAGAAGACGATCCAGCCTCGCGCGCCCGAAGCGCCGCTCTGCTTCGATGAACATGAGCGGAGCTTTGTTGTAGCGATTGACTTCGCGGTCCGGGGAGTCCCCTGGCGTCTCCGCGATGCTGCTCGTGGTTTGGCTCTGGGTGGCCCGGTGTTGGTACTCGGCCAATCGGCGGCTGGCGAACACTGGGCCGTGGTGGATCACCGAGACGCAGTAGGCGCTGTATTCGGCTAATCCTTCGTTGATCCAGTCGTGCGGGGCGCCGGGGTCGGCAACCATCCACCAGAAATGGGCGAGTTCATGCGCGTTGTCGTGAAAATCCTGCTCCGCGCCAGACTTGGAGCCCAGCAGCCCAAGAGCGCGCTGTTCGGAAACCACGATCAGCGGAGCCCGAGCATAGCCCCACCCGCTGCGCGGTGCATAGACGAGACGCGCGCCGGCGTTGACTTGCGGCGGGCCAAAACGGCGGCTCAACTCCGCGATCCCGTCCGCCAGAGCAGAGCGTTTGGCGGAAATCGCTGCTTCCGGGAAACGGTGGGCATAGACGGCCACACCGCTCGCGCCGTCCTCGTACCGCCGCAAGAGCGGACTTGCCAGCAGGACAATGTCCAAGCCCGGCCGGTAGGATTCCCAGCGCCAGATGACCCAGCCATCTTGCCGCCGCTCGATACGCTGGCGCCCGTTTGTGACCGCAGTGAACGATTCGGGCAGTCGCGCTTCGAGGTCGAAACGGTACTCCTTGAGGCCCTCAAACACCGGGTACCAGGCCGAGTAGCAGGCGAGTTCCACCAGTTCAGGTGCGATTTCGTTGACGCCCGCCCGTCTCTCTTTCATTACGCCGCCGTAGACGATGTGAAGTGCGCCGGCTCTCGGTGCATCTATGACCACGGCCCGGGCCGCGGGCGAAAAGGGGAGCTTCTGCGCGCCGGGATCCTCATGAAACGCAACGGTCTTGCCCCTTATCTCGATCCGCCGGACCGCGAAACCTGAATGCAGGTAGAAGCGCATCGCCGGCGGATTCCGGATCCACACCTCCGCCTCGAGTCGCTGGACTGCCGGATCGACCTGCACTCGCAATGTGTAATGTGGGATACGAGTCCGCCCCGCAACGGCTTCAGCCTGGACGGGAACCAGGCCCGCGGCGATCACAAGGCAGCACGGGATTCGCATAATTGCCACCTCGCGGTCCCGGCCTACTCAACGGCTGGGCCGTCTAGCTCCACTTTCACCGGATAGGCCCAGTCCCGTGCGGCGATCTCGATCTTCTGCCGGTTCAGTTCCACAACGACCGGCCTGTCAGCGAAGTTCTCCACCACCCACCACCGTCCCTTGTAAAGGTACAACCCCACTTCGTTCGGAGCTCGGAACGTCGTTTTCAGCGGCTTGAGCAACGGCGTACGCAGCCGGTCCAGTTCGTCCCGCGAGAGGGTCAGCAGCGTCTTCGGATCGCCGCGTACCGGCAGGATCTGTACGTTCGGCGCATCGAGCCTGACTTTCCCTTCGAGCCGCCTGGCCAGCCCGTCCGTGACCAGCACTGGCTTCCCCTTACGAATGAACTTCGTGAGCTTCGCGGGCAGTTCCGCGTCTTTCAGTGCGTGAACCGAAAAGAACGCCGCCTTCGCTTTCCCCGGGAACATGTGGCACGGGACGAGCGGCAAGCCCAGCATGCCGCAGAAATCGAATACGTACTGCTCCTCCTCGGGGTGGCTGTTGGGCGGCTTGTACGCCGCGATCCCCACGGGCTTGCGTGTGGCGACGTGCTCAGCGACTCCGAGCAGCTTCGGAATCTCGCGCCGCAGCGCCTCGATATTCGCCGGCCCAGTCCTTTGAAGCAGCGAACCGTAGCAGAACAGCACCGTCTCGCGTGCGCCTGCAAGAACGGTCTGGCGCGCCTGCTCAAGGTACGTGGGCTCGGTCGTCTCGTAAGGATCGTACCAGCCGCCGCCGGTCTTCTTGCCGCCAAGCCCGCCCAGCCAGCGCATGATGAAGTACGCCTCATACGGCATCGTGCCGTGCTTGTCGCGGTCGCGCGTCTCCGTGCCCACCCAGATCCGATCAAAGTCCGCCGTCTCCCTCACGACTTCGTAGCCGCGCTCCTGGAACCGGTCGTACCACTGCGGATACTTGATGATCAGCCGCGCCTTCGGATTCACCCGCTTGGCTGCGCCGAGCACGTAATCGCGCGACAGCCGCACCATCAGCTCCGCACGGTAGTCTTCCCACGTGTCGCCTGAAACCGAGTACGTTCGGCCACCGATGGTCACGGTCTTCGCGCGCCGGGCCTGCTCGCACTCCTCGCAGGCGCAGTCGGTAAACCAGAAGTCGTCGATCATGATCTCGTCAAACAGCCCGGCCGTGTATTCGAAGATCGCCTTCACCCGCTCCTGGGTCGGCGGGTTGGTATAACACGACAGCGGCTTCCAGCCGGTCGTGCGTTTCCCAACCCCTGTCGTGGTGACGCAGCCCGAGACGAGGAATCCTTCCTTCAGAAACCGCCGCTTTGCGCTTTCGAGCGCCTCGCGCTCCGCCTGGTAGCCGTCGCGGAACGATTCCACGTACACCTTCGTCACTCCGGTCTGCCGGCACCAGTCAATCGCCGCTTTCATCCCTTCCTCGGAGGACAGCAGGTCGCGCACGTTTTGCGCCGTGAACAGCGTCGAAAACCGGTGAACGGACGCCTTCGCCTTGGCCAGTTCCCAGAGCTCGTTTCCTGCGCAAGTCCCCGTGATCAGCAAAGCCGCCAACGCTGGAATGGTCTTCATACCTGCTTCATGCTATCTCGTGGGCACCTGCGGTTGGGTGCTCAGGTACCAGGGCATACCGTGCGTAATGGAAGTACTGCCTGAGCTTTTCCGTTGACTGATCAGAGTTTCAGAGCTAAATATGTAACTGCTCACCGCCTCTGCAATCTAGACTGAACGGCGGGAGGTTCACATGGCCGGCGCCCGAACGAACCTCCGCGGCCCAAGGAACCGCCGGTATTTCGCGGACGCCCGCCAGCACTGTTCACGCAGTACCAACTCGACTGATGGAGAGAAACCCATGTTCGGAGCGTTCGCTCGCGTGCTGCCTGTTCTCGTTCTCACTTCCGGGATAGCCTGGGGACAAACGTCGCCGGTCGTTTCGCGTGACGTCGCATCCCACATGCCCCCCAATCCCGAGAAGATCGCCGCATCCCTCGTCAAGCGGGGCGTCATCCCGGCCACAGCTTCCCTAAGGGAAATAGAAGCAGCCGTCGAGTCCTACCTGAGGCTCAAGATGTCGGGCGGCGGTCCCGACCAGAACTACAATCCCCTCGCTCGCAAGCGTGTCAATGCCGCTGAAGAGGCGCTGAACGCCGGCTCAACGAGCGCAATCCGGGGGCGCAAGCTCGGCAACACCCTCTCCGTGCCCCCGTCCTCACCACAGTGGAAGTCCCTGGCGGGGACGGGGAAGCTCCTGGTCATCCTTGTCGAATTCAGCAATACGCCCTACACCTGGCAGCCGGTGGAGGGACCTCAGAGGACGGAAGCGGGCCCTCTGCACAACCAGATTCCGGTACCCGACAACACCTTTGACCTGTGGGTGCCGGATTTCAGCGCCCAGCACTACGAGGACATGCTCTTCACACCCGGCGGCTGGACGATCCCGGCTGGTGACTACGCGGGGGAGCGCCGGGGCAGCATGAGGGACTATTTCCTCGAGCAGTCCTATGGCAGGTACACCGTCGGTGGCGACGTCTACGGCTGGTACACGGTTGACAAGCCTGAAGCGTACTACGGTGACGACAGGCCGAGCGGTGGGCACGACAATCTGCTGCCAGGAAACCGGGCGGCACTGGTCGAAGACACAGTGGCAGTGATCGGGAATGCCATCGACTGGGAGGCATACGACGCAGACGGCGACTGCCTCATCGATCACCCGCTCTTCATTCATGCCGGCATTGACCAGTCCGGAGGCGGCGGCGTGCAGGGTGACGATGCGCTATGGGCGCACAGCTCCTCGGTATTCATCAAGCTGGTCGACAAGCCCGCGTGTCTGCTCGGAGACTACGGCCTCGACGGCATCTACCTTTACAACTACACCATGATGCCGGAGGACGGCGGCGTGGGCGTTTTCGCACATGAGTTCGGCCACGACCTCGGCCTGCCGGACGAGTACGACACCGCTTACAGCGGCCGCGGAGATTCCGTCGCCTTCTGGAGCCTGATGTCCTACGGTTCGTGGGTAGGCTGGCCCGCCCAGACCCAGCCTTCCGACATGAGCATCTGGGGCCGCTACGCTCTGGGTTGGGTGCAGCCGGGTGACAACCTGGCTGTCACCAACCTAACCAGCCTGGCCAGCCTCGGCAAGACTCCGCTGGGAGTTCGGTTGGAGCAGGCCGAGCGCTGGGGCGGCGAGGGAACCTATAACGCGATACGGGTCAACCTGCCCCCGAAACTGCTGTTCGTCAACACACCCCACAGCGGCGCGTGGGAATGGTGGGGCGGCAAGGCCGATCTGATCGACACAACCTTGCGGCGCACGGTGGATCTGACCGGCAAGACCAGCGCCACCCTCTCCTTCTGGACCTGGTACGACATCGAACCCCTCTGGGACTTCGGCTTCGTCCAGGTCTCGACCGACGGCGGGGCCACGTGGACCTCGCTGCCCATCTCGGGCACAACTACCGAGCATGATCCCAGCGCCATGGCCTCGATCGTCGCTAACCTGCCTGGCTTCACCGGCAACAGCGGCGGCTGGGTGTACAAGACCTACGACATGTCTGCCTACGCGGGCCAGTCCATCCAGCTCCAGTTCCGCTACATGACTGATTGGGGTACCACGATGGCCGGCTTCTATGTGGACGACATCTCCGTGCAGGCCGACGGAACGCCCCTGTTCTTTGACGACGTCGAGACCGTGGACCCGGCGTGGACGGCGGCTGGGTGGACCCGCGACAATGGTTCCACCACAAAGACACATTATTACCTGCTCGAGTGGCGCAACGGCACGCCGATGGAAACGACGTACGATGGGACTACCATCCTGAACTTCGACGCGGGCCTGTCCTCGGTGTATCAGTACGATCCGTACGGAAGCACGGGTAACCCCAACGAACCGTGGCACTTCTCTTATTCGCTGCCGGGACTGCTGCTGTGGTATCGCGATATGTCCTATACGGACAACTGGACGGGCTCCCACCCAGGCCACGGCTTCCTGCTGGTGGTGGACGCCCACAAGCAGGCCATGTTGAGGCCGCCGTTGCCGGGTGGCGGGAGCTGGCCATGGTTCAGCCAGGTCCAGAGCTACGATGCCACCTTCGGGTTGAGCCGGGCTCCCGACGCTCTGCTCGGGTATTGGGGCATTGTCCGCAATTACGCGGGTCTCAACGCGATTCCCAATTTCGACGACAGCCTGTCCTACTGGAGCAGTACGGCTCCTGCCGCCAGCGTCAAGACGCCAACCTACGGACTGCTGTTCCGGGTCCTGGGGCAAGCTACGGATGGCTCGGCGACAATCGTAGGACTCGGCCTCAAGTAGTTCTCACCTTCTCAGACCAGGGAGCGGGCTGCACACCCCGCTCCCTGGAGGCAATGGAGGGCAGCGTCCCGTGGCTTCCGTTTCTATCCCGTAGAGGGTTTAAAGAGAGGCTCACCATGCCACACACTCCTCTTCTTCATTCGATCCGGAGTCTCATCAAACAGCACCGGCTGGCACACGGCACCGGCCAGCCTGTCGACAAGATCCGGGAGCGGGCCAGCCGCCAAGGCCCGTCCCGCCGGAAGTTCATCGCCGGCGCAACAGCCGGCGCGGCCTTGCCCTTGCTGACCCGCTGGGCCGCCCGCTCTGCTCCTGACGGTCCGCGAATCGCAATCGTCGGTGGCGGGATCGCGGGCCTCACGGCGGCGCTGACCCTCGCCGATGCCGGGGTGGCATCGACCATCTACGAGGCCCAAACCCGCGCCGGCGGCCGTATTCTCTCGGAAGGACCTGGCGTGCCGGGCTGCGGCACGTGCCACTCCGTGAACCGCAAGGTCGATCCCTCCCCCTGGGCTGACGGGCAGGTCACCGACATCTTCGGCGAGATGATCGACTCAATCCACCCCACGATGCTTGCTCTCGCCAAGCGCTTCAACCTGCCCTTGATCGACCTGCTGGCGGCCCAGCCTCGCGGCTCCACCGACACTTACTACTTCCTCGACCGGCACTACCCCAAGGCACAGGCGGATGCGGACTTCGCGGCGCTGTATCCGGTCCTTCGAGACGACCTCCACGCCGCCGGCTACCCTACTACTTACAACCGAAGCACCCCAGGCGGCCGCGCGCTGGATTCGATGAGCGTCTACGACTGGATCGAGTCGCGCGTACCGGGGGGCCACGCCTCCCCGTTGGGCAGGCTCCTCGACGCTGCCTACAACATCGAATACGGTTCTGACACCACCGACCAGAGCGCGCTGAATCTTGTGTACCTGCTCGCCTACAGTAAGCCGAACCAGCTTCAGATGTACGGCGATTCGGACGAGCGCTACCGAATCGCCGGCGGAACCGACTTGCTGACAACGGCCATCGCGGAGTATCTGGGCATGGACACTACGGTGAAGCTCGGTTGGGAGCTTGCCGCCTTGGCCAAGGCCTCCGACGGAACCTATGTCCTCTCCTTCGAGGGCAAGAAGGAAGTTCGGGCCGACATCGTCATTCTCGCTCTCCCGTTCGCGGTGCTCCGCAACCTCGATCACAGCCGGGCCGGCTTCGACGAGTTGAAAGAGTTGGCTATCCGAGAACTCGGCGCAGGCCACAACGGCAAACTTCATCTCCAGTTCACCACTCGTTACTGGAACCAGCCTGGTCAGTGGGGCATCGGTAATGGTTCAACATACTCGGACACCGGCTACCAGTGCTCATGGGAATCCACCCGCGGGCAGCCCGGTCAGAGTGGCATCCTCGTCGATTACACCGGCGGGAGCGTGGCTGATTCGATGTATCTGAAGCACCCGTATGGAGATTCCGGGGATCCGCGAGTGATCGCCGACGCGCGGCTTTTCCTGGCGCAGATCGAGCCGGTCTTCCCGGGCATCAGCGCCCATTGGAACGGCAGGGCCGCCTCCAGCATGTCCCACCTAAGCCGCTTCTACAACTCGGCGTACTGCTACTGGCGCGTGGGTCAGTGCCAGACCATCGCTGGCTATGAGAGAGTGCGCCAGGGCAACGTGCTCTTCGCCGGAGAGCACACTTCGCTCGATTTCCAGGGCTGGATGGAGGGGGCAGCGTCCGAAGGGGTCCGGGCGGCCCGAGAGATTCTGAACATGCTGAAAGGCCCCAAGTACGTGCTACACCGCGCCCTTGACGAAACGGTCCGAGCGGACTAAAGTGAAAAAACCACGCCAAAGGCTGGGGCTACCTGCACATGATGGAGACAGTTCGTGACATTCTTGAGGGCAAGGGGCATGCGGTCTATTCGCTGCCTCCGGAGGCATCCGTCTACGATGCCATCGCCTTGATGGCCGATAAGGGCATCGGCGCGGTGCTGGTGATGAAGGAAGGCAGGCTCGCCGGCATCGTCTCCGAGCGCGACTATGCCCGTAAAGTGATCCTCAAGGGCAAGCTCTCTAAGGAGACGCGCCTCGACGAGGTCATGACTAGCCCGGTCATCATCGTCGGCCCGGACCAGACCGTGGACGAATGCATGCGGATCGTGACTGACCGGCGCATCCGTCACCTGCCGGTCCTGGACGGGGACAAGGTTGTCGGAATGGTTTCGATAGGCGACCTCGTGCGGGCGATCATCGCCGCCCAGGAAGCCACCATCCACCAGTTGCATAACTACATCGCCGGCTCCTACCCAGGCTGACCAATCACCTGTGATCGCTCACTTCCCGAACGTCAGCACCGCGCCTGACTGCGTCGATGCGTCGCCGATCGTCAGCACAACGGGCAGGTCACCCTTGCGCTCCAGCGCAGGCGTTTGGATATTGACCTGGAACAGCCCGGCGTAAGTCATCCCGGCGAAGAGCACCGGCACCGGCACTCCATCTACGGTCACGCTGATCCGGGAGAGGTCGGGCACCGGGTAGACGCCGGTCAGCACCTGGCCGGTCGGGTACGGCTCGGCGGTCCTCCCGAGGCCGTTGGCGTACAGTTGCAGGTAGTCGCCTTCCCTGGCCGGGCGGCTCTCGACGCCCGGGAGCGCGTCTTCGGGAGCGACGCGGATCGCTGTGTTCGCAATGAGCGCCGCGATCTGGAGATTCCCCCCGAGCGGGTACGTGAAGAAGCCTGGGGCCTGCTCCTCAATTGTCACTTCCGCCGAGGAACCGCCGTGCGCCGCGATCACTTCAACCGTGGCGGGGCCTGCGGGAAGATCCGGCGGCGCGAGAACGTTCATCTGCCCTGCTCCCGCATAGTGGATGTAACCGTCTTTTCCGCCGATGCGGACCCGGAGGCCGCCAAGCACCGAAGGCAGCGTCTTGCCGTCCGCGATGGCTGAATCCCAGAAGTAATCCTTGTCCGCGAAGTTGCTGCCGAAGATCGAGAAGAAACTCCCCAGCGCGATGGGATCCTCGAAAGTCGCCCCGTTCACCACCCCGCCCGGCGCAATCGCGGGCGCCGCCGTCATTCCGAGCAGTTCGTAAAGCGCCTGGAGCTTCACCGTACCCAGATTGACGATGTCTTCCGTGGCGCCCCAGCATCCGTAGCGGCTGTACGCACTGCTCAGGGTGAAGTACATGTAAAGGTCGCCGCCCTGGGCGAACCAGTTGTCCTTGATGTCGTGGATGATCACGTCCTTCATCCCCGGGTGGCGGTTGGCGAGAATGCGGTTGCCGATGTTCACCGTGCTCCCGCCCCCGTTGTCCGGCCCGCCCTCGTAAACGACGTGCTTTAGGCCGAAGCTCCGCGCAACGGCGTTCAACTGCCTCGTGTACCCGACGCCGTTGTCGCTGTCGGTTCGCATCCGCTGAAGCACGCCTTCCACAGAGACGCCATTCTGCCTCGCCTGCTCGTCGTTGAAGTAGTGCGTCTGCGCCATTGCATAGAAGAACCGGTCTGGCGCCCCATAGGTGCTCTTCACCCAGTTCAGGACCCCGGCGTACTGGTTGGGGAAGATCGTCCAATGCGCGTACACCGGACGGATCAACGCGGGGATCGCATCGCTGCCGTAAACTTCCTCGAAGATGTTGCCGATCTCGATCAGCCTCCTGGCGTGACGCCGGCGTGCCCACTCCTCCGGGTCCGTCGCCCCATCAATGTTGAGCGTGGAGCCTCCGGCCCGCACCTCAGCTTCGGCTGCGGCCCGGTTCCAGCCGTAACCCGTGAAGATCGAGTTCCACACCTCGTTGCCGTGCTCGATGTAGATCTTCAGGCCCGGCCTCAGCGTGTCGTGCAGCAGCCGTGCCAGTTCGCGCACGTAATCATCCGTTGCCGATACGGGAACGTTAATCCAGATGTCCTTGCCGGTGACGTTCGCGAGCAGCACGACGTACTCCCACGCAAAGCCATGCTTCTTGCCGTAGTTCTGCTGGGTTGCGTCGGAAGGCACGTGGCGCTCGGACCACTCGGTTTTGTTGTCGGCGTCCGTGTAAGCCGGATCGTGGCCGTTGGTGTCGGTGAACCCCATGAAGCGCAGCACGCTGAACGGCATCACCGACAGCAGAAACTCGGTGGTGAAGACCTGGGTTGTGTCGGCAGCGTACCCCGGGCGGATCAGCTTCAGGTTCCTGAAGCCGCTTCCCGGCGCGCTCGCCGGCGTGCGCCGCGTGTTCGTGAAGCTCAGTATCAGAAGTCCGGTCTCCCGTGGGACGATGACCTCAGCTGTCGTCAAGTTCGTCGCCTCGTCGTATCGCTGATTGGCGATCAACGCGCTCTCGCCGGCGTTGGTGATGGTCGCCTGCCCTTCAAAGGACAAGCGATACGTCCCGCTCCAGTCGGGCTGGAACCTCGCTGGATCGTCGATCGGCGGCGCCCACGCTGGAATGGGCCGGATGTCAAAGAAGACGGCCTGGGTGTCGCTCAGCGGCCAGCCGTTCTCGTCGGCCGGCGCCGGAGCGCTGCTGTTCGGGAGCGTGAACGGCCGGAACACCTTGCCCAGGTCCACGAACATCCGCGAGCGCGCCCCCTCGGCCCCGCCTTCGATCTCCGCGCCGATCAGCCCGCGATAGGTCTGCGCTCGCGCCGGAGCCAGCGTCAGCGCAAGGGCGGCTGCGATGGCGGCTCGTCTCATCTCCTCAGCCACTTTTTGAGAAACGCCAGGCCGCTCTCGAGACTGATCTCGTGGCCGCCCTCGTGCAGGTCCATCTCCATGCGCTCCGCCATCCCAAGCCGCCGGTAGTGCTCACGCGATGCTTTGAACTCGTCGATCACCTGCGGCCACCACGCGATGCCGTCCTTCTTGCCGGTCTGGATCAGCAGCGGTCTCGGGCAGATGAGGCTCACGGCGTCGCTGTCCGTGAACTCCGTCAGCCAGCCATGAAAGAAGGCGTGCTCTTCATCGGTTTCGAGAAAACAGCTATAGCGCGGGTCGGGAATCACCATCTTGTTCCGGCGATGGTTGAACCACGCCGTCACCACGCCGCACTGAATCCGCGGCTCGAGCGGCATCCAGAACATCGTGGCCATTCCCCCCAGGCTGATGCCCCACATCCCAACGTGCTTCCCGTCGATGCGCTTGTCCTGGAGCACTTCGTCCAACAGGGCCTGAAGGCGCGCCAGTTCGATGCCCGGCAGGCTCGTGCCGGCCAGGCGCGCCAGCCGCTCGATCCTATTTCGCTTCTCCCCGGTGCGGAGATTGAACGGCGCGAGCACCGCGAAGCCCTCCTTCAGCAGTGCGTGCCCGTAATCCTTGTAGAGGTTTTTGTCGTCGCCGATTCCGAAGACCCTTTCGGGAACGCTGTCGATGCCGTGTTGTGCGATCACCAGTGGCGCAGGTCCCGCCGCGTTGTCCGGAATCACCAGAAGCCCCTCGGCCTTAAGTGGGCCGAGCGGCGCTGTAATCCACTCCGCGCCGGCCACGGACGGATGCGGCCTGCGCTCAAGCGGCCCCGTCCTCTTCAATTCCGGCGGCGACATCACAGCGCGCCAGCGGCGGCGGTTCGGCTCAACACTCTCGAGAAACGCCTCGACGCTCGCGTACGACCGGCTCCAGCGGTCCGCCGCCCGTTCGGAGTATCGCTCCACCAGTTCGGCTCGGAAATACTGCTCCAGTTCGCCCGCGTAGGCATCGTTGCGCCGGTTGATGTCCTGCCCAGCGGCGGCGAGCGATACGAGAGAGAATGCGTACAACCCGAAGCGGCTCATGGCCCCCTCCTATTCAGCCATCAGGTAGATGGACACGGCGGCGAACCCCATGCCTGTAGCGAGCACCGGGTGAGGAATCACGCGATAGAGAGCCAGGGAAATGATGATGGTGAGCACCGGCGCCAGCGCCGTCATCGGCACGACGATGATCGCCTTGCCGAAACGCAGCGCATACACCAGGCACAGCGCGCCGATGGCGTTCAGCACCTGGATCAGCGCCGCCAGATACGGTCCCTTGAAGCCCCAGTTGATCGGCCTCGAAAAATCCGTCATCCAGACGGCCACCGGGATCAGCACCACCGCCGTCGCCATCATGTAGAAGTAGATGCTCTCGGCGGCCATCGTGTTGTTGGCGAACTTCATTACGTAGGCCTGCACGCCCCACATCAGGAACACTCCGAACGCCATTAGCAGCCACAGCCTCCCTTGCGTGGCCGTGTTGTTGGGCGGCTGATAGGAGAGCAGCGCAATCGCAATCAGCGCCAGCACGATGCCCGCCGAGGCGCGCCGGCTCGCCCGCTCCTTAAGGAACGCGAGGGACAAAACCACCGTCAGCATCGGATACATCGAAATGATCGGAAACACCAGGTACGCTGGGCCGTAACGCAGCGCCTCGAAAAGAATAAGCTGCCCGCCCGCGCCGAGGAGGCCGACAGTCGAGCCGACGAAGATCGACATGCCGTCGTGCTCCAGTTTCCAACGGATGATCGCCAGCGCCACCAGCGCGCACGGGATCGTGGTCAAGGCCCATACCGAGTAGCCGAGTGTCGCCGGAAAGCCCGCCTTCTCGGGAATCTCGATGAACGCGCCCCACACTCCCCAGAACACCGTTACGATGATCGAGAAAACCAGCCACAGTCGTCCGTGCATGAATCCTTCCCCGGGAACAGGCTCCCTATCGCGCTTCCAATGTCGGTCTTACCTGAACTTCCGCAACTCTACGATGATCCGGTCCAACTCCCCTCGCGCTCTAGCGAGGTCCGACGGCAGCGGACGGTGCGGCCGGATCGGGTCGGCCTCCTGTGTCGCCTCCTCGATCGCCTCCCGGATCCGCTGTTCGAACTGCCTGGCCGCGTTTCTGTCTTTGAGCCGGCTGAGGCGCTCGCGCAGATACCACAGCACCTCGTAATCCTGCGCGCCCTTGCGCAGCATCTCCGACCGGATGCTGTCGAGTGGTCCGTTGTCCCCCGGATACACGAAGTGCATGTCGCCCGAGCGCCACTTGTAGCGCGGCTGCGTCCAGAATTCGTCCATCCAGAAGTTCCACGCCCAGCGGATGTAGCCGTCGAAGTCGTACTTCCACACCAGCCACGGCAGCATCCGGCTTTCGAGCGGCTTCGAGAAGAGGAACGTGTTCGGCCGCAGCGGCGAGTTCGCCGTGTACATCAGCGTACGGTTGCCCTGCTTGCGCCGCGCCGCCGTGTCCGGCATCGGCACTTCGCTCTTGACGTAACCGAAATGAAACGCCATCTCCGGCGAGAACGCCTGGTACTTGCCTTTCTCGTCACCCCCGCTCACCATCAGCTTCAATTCCGGCGCCACCTTGCGGAAGACCGGCACGATCCGGTCCAGGTTCTCCGTGCTGATTTCGTCCAGGCCCACCGTCGTGATCCGGAGCAGGTTCATCTTCTTCAGATGCTCCTCAAAGCTCTTCGCGAACTGGCTCCAGACGCGCTCGTAATCCGCCGTCCCCGCCGTTACCTTGAGCTTCCGCATCTCGTTGGCCTGCGTGTCGAGGTAGTGAATCACCGCGTAGTCCAGGTGCGGCATGTTCACCGGCGACCACGCTTGCAGATTCTCGTCGATCCCCGCCTTGAGACACAGCGTGACAAACCGGTCAAAGTGGCTGTAGTCAAACTCGAACTGCGGGTCCTTCAACTCCTCCCACGCGCCGGCGAGTTTCCAGTCCACCACGCTCGCCACCGGAAAACCTGTGTCCATCACCCACGGGTCTTCGAGGAAGAACACCACGATCGCGTCCTGGCTGTGCTCGGCCCAGTTCTTCACGTACTTCCGCAGCAGCTCCCAGTGCGCCTCCGACCAGCGGTCCACCTTGTGCATCCGGGCCACCGAACCCGGGTCGAGCAGGATGTTGAAGTAGAAGTGGTCCTGCGTGATCGGCGCAAGAGTGAAATCCAGCACGTCGAGGCGTAATGTGAATTCCGCCACCGTCCTGCCCTCGTGTCGCACCGCCACCGTCCCGCTGTACATGCCCGCTTCGCTGTCCTCCGGGATCTGGAAGTCGATCCAGACCCCCTGCGCCTGGTTAGCCGCCAAATCGAAGGACGGCTTCGCAAACAGGGGATCGGGCGTCAACTGCCCGTTCTCGTCCACCGGGATGAAGCCCGGATAGCGCACCCGGACGCGCTCCTTCGGGATGATCT
>CAYZJD010000074.1:14477-15182 GCA_964478455.1 uncultured Solibacteraceae bacterium
CCTCAACGGTCAGGCCCCGGACCGCTTCCGCGCTTCGCACCCCAAGCTGGCAGATCACGTACTCGTTGCCCGCGCCCTCCAGACGAATCTCGCGCTGCTTCAGGTCCCGTGCAAAACTGCCGGCGAAAACGTGATGGTGCGGATCGGCAACCCAGGCTTCGATTCTCCCGGCCTCGCGGCGGCCGCAGCCCGCCAAGAGCAACAGGCAGGCAAACAACCAAGGTTTCCGTCTCATGGCAGGCAGTTCTCCCGAAAGCGCCATTGTATCCGCTCAAGGTGGGGCAGGCGCTTTCGCCTGCCCGGCAGTTCTTCACATCTTCCTCTCGCTGGCTCCGCCCAACATGCTCCGCAGAACTGTCGCCGCGAGAATGAGCGCGCCTCCTGCGATGGCCAGCGCCCCCGGTGTCTCGCCGTGCACCAGCCATGCCCACACCGGGTTTAGCGCCGGTTCAGCGAGCATCAACAGCGAAGCTTCCAGAGCCGGCAGGCTGCGCATCGCCCGCGTCAGGCAGATGTAGGCCAACGCGATCTGGAACACGCCAAGATAGGCGATCACCAGCCAGTCCGCCGCCGAGGCTTCGACCACCGGCACTGCCATCGGCAACGAGATCAGGCCGGCCAGCGAGTTCCCCGCCACCACCGTCGCGATCCCTGACTCGCCCGCGCGGCCTCCGCTCTCGATCCAGCGCAGCCCGGCCAGAGTGA
>CAYZJD010000075.1:0-15172 GCA_964478455.1 uncultured Solibacteraceae bacterium
GCCTTCACGTATTCTCTGCCGGCGGCCAGATCGTCCGCCCGGTGGCCTTTCTTCGCCTGCACCTCGTGGAACCGGTGCTCCAGACCTTCGTGAACGGCGCGCTCGATAAGAACCAGAACGGGCTTCTCCGATCCGCCTTCGATCGCCTTGTCGGCCGCCGGAATCGCCGGGCCAAGGTCCCGCCCCGCCGGTTTCAGGCCCGTGTAGGGCGCTCCCTCCCCCGCGCGGTGAACACGCACCACCGTCTCGAAGAAGTACAGGTCCGCTATGTCCCTTGCGTCCGGCCCGAGCTTCCGCGCCGCGAACGCCCTCTCGAACGCCTTGCGAACCTCGGCTTCGTCGGTGGACTGAACCCAAATCAGCGCGTGGTTCACGTTCCCCGATTCGAGCGCTTTCCGGGCTGCCTGAACCACTGGACCGTCGAGACCGTCGCAGTGAGCAAGCACGGCGGCCGGCGCCGCGAGCGCCAGGATCCAGCACAACAACGCTAAGCCCGGCGAACCGGTGGTTCTGCGCATCTGCTGAGGCAACATCGGACTCTCCTTTCGCCTCCATCCCACCACCGCCGCCCCCGAAACGCAAGGCGCCGCCGCGAAGCTCCGAGTTCCGCCGGGCCGTGCGCTCGCCCGCTGATGGAATGGGGCTTCCCGGCGCAACGTTCGTTCAGCAAGAAATGAGAACCTGCGCATCAAGGAGACCAACTACCGGCCACTGGTGCGCCACCTGGACCGCAGGCAGTCAAGCCGTCGCAACGCCTACATACACAATCTTGTATACTGGGCCAGGTGAGAGAGGCCCTGAAACCCGTCGAGTGGGTGGGGACAGTCTCAAGCGAGTACGCGTGTGCGCCAAACCCGTTCGGCAGCGAGTGGGCTACGAGCTGGAACTTGTCCAGCACGATATGGAACCGAGCGACTGAAGACATCGAGGGCCGACATCGATCTTGCGAGGGCCAGGTTCCAGGAAGCACTGCGGATGGAGGCGCTGAAGAAATGATCCGGCAACAGGCCAGGCACGACGTATTCACCGACCTGGGGTTCGCACCGGCGGAAGCCGAGAACCTCCGGATTCGTTCGGCCATGATGCGGGCGCTCGTCGCGTTCATTAGAAAAAGGAAACTCACCCAAGCTCAGGCTGCCAAGCTGCTCGGCGTGACCCAGCCGCGAGTCTCGGATCTGGTGCGCGGCAAGATCCATCTGTTCTCGATCGACAATCTCGTTGTCCTGCTCGCCGCGGCGGGACTGCGGGTTGATCTGAAGGTCAGGAAAGCAGCGTGAGACTGACTCCGGGGCGGGTCTGGTGACGGTCAGAACGACGGTCAAGTCACGAGCCGTGAAACGTGGGTGAGTGGAAGTGGTTTTGTTCTTGGGAGATTCTGGAGCCACCCGCCGGGCTTGAACCGGCGACCTGCTGATTACGAATCAGCCGCTCTACCAACTGAGCTAGGGTGGCTCGCGTATTATTTCCCCATTTTACAACGGGCGGGGCCGCGCGCCTCAGGCGCGGCGCAGGTTGTCCACCAGTACTCGCAGGTGCGCAGCGCGAAGGCGAGGATGCCGAGCGTGGTCGTCTTGTCGGTGCAGAACGGGAAGATCGACGCGTCGCACAGGTACAGGTTCGGCACGTCGTGGCACTGGGCGTACTTGTTGGTGACGAATTTCTTCGCATCGCTGCCCATGCGCGCCGTGCCCGTCTCGTGCTGGCTGTAGCCGGGGCTTTGCGGCTTCTCGCCCGCGCCCCAGTATTCGCCTCCCGCCGCGCGCAGCACTTCGCGGCAAACGTCCTTTGAGTGCTCCCACATCATCAGCTCGTTGGGTCCCCACTGGAAGTGAAAGCGCAGAGCAGGAATCCCGAAGACGTCTTTGACCTCCGGATCGATGTCCACGTAATTCGCCCTGCTCGGCAGCGACGGCGCCTGAATCGTGAAGCCCGCCGGCGCCGGATAGTATCGCTTGATATCGCGCTTGAAGCGCGAGGCGAATTCCTCGAAGCGGTTGTTAAAATGCGGAAACTCGCCGCGGCCACCGCCCGGGTAGACCGAGTAGCCGCGGATGAACTTCTCCTCGCGCGGATTCTTCAAGTTCTGCCAGCGCGGCATCCATGCGATGGTGCTGGCCGACACGTGATCGGGGAACGGCGGCTGCCCCACGAGCTGCGGCAGGAAGCCCGACGCCGACGTGCCGTACAGGTGGTCGCAGGCGATGGCGTTTGTGCGCAGCTCGAGGCGGCCGGTCTTCTCGGCCTCCGCCAGCGTGAACCATGACGGCGAGAAGAATGACCCCGTGTCGCACCCCGAGCCGCAATCGCCACAGAAGTGGCACCTCGGGTGGCTGCCATGCGGTACGGTGAGCTGCGCGATCCGGTCGAGCAGGTACGGCACGCCCAACTTCTCCGCGCCCGCCGCCAGAATGTAGTGAAGACACCGGAACTTCATCGGCGGCAAGTACTCGCCGTCCGGATTGCTCGGGCGGTTCTGCACCGTGCTCGCCACGCCGATGTATCGCTCCACGCGGCTGTAATACGGCGCGATCTCCTCGTAGGTCAGCGGCCAGTCGACGTCGAAGCCGTCAAGGCTGGCGGCTCGGAAATCGATCTCCGCGAAGCGCGGCGACGAGCGGCCCCAGAAATTCGTCTTGCCGCCCGTTACCTTGACGCGCAGCCATTCCCACTCCGTGCCAGGGGCGGCGGTGTACACAATGTCGTGCTCCCAGAGGCCTTCCGGCGCCGTGCGCACCTGCGTACGCCCACTTTTCGAAGCCGCCGAACCGGCTCGCCGCAGCCGCGAGGCCGAGGACCCGCATCACCTCGCGGCGCTCGATCGATTGCCCAGCCATCCTGTCGCACCCTCCCCAGTGCCTGTATCCACCGCGGCCGGCAGCCCCGGCCGCGTTTGCCTAGTGTACCTCCGCCGTGGCGTATACCGTGCTGCATGAGGCTGGTTGGATCTTTCTGATTTGGAGCGCGCCGCCTCGGTTGCTGGCCGAGCACCCTGTGGCTTGTGACTTGCTGCAGGCGTTCGTGATTACAACACAGGTGGATTGAAAGAATTCTTGCCAAGAGGCAAGAAATTGCTTGCATCCCAACGCAAAACCCTGCATACTAGACGAACAACTCTGGGCTTCAGTCCGGCCTGCCGTCGCGGCAACTACTCTCAGAGGGACAGTGTTCGCTTGCGGGCCTTCCGAAGGCACCAGAAAGAAAGGACGTTGGATGCGAATCATCGCGATCAGTGTAGCTTTGTGTGCTCTGGCCATCTCTGGCTCGGGTGCAGACCATCCTGGGAGGGCGATTTACGATCAGACGTGTAAGCAGTGTCACGGTTCGGAAGGGAAGGGCGATCGGACCGCGGACAAGTTCTTCCAAGTCAAGATTCCCAGGCTCAATTCCACCTACGTGCAGTCGAAGTCGGACGAGGAACTCAAGGAAATCATCACTCAAGGCAGGCGCAAAATGGCTCCAGTACGGATGGGGCAACCCGTGCAGCAGCACCACCTTGCGCCTGAATCAGTGGATGACGTTATCGGTTACGTGCGAACTCTCAAACAGAAGTAAGCTTTGAGAACCGGCGGCTATTGACGCGCCGGCGCCGCTGGGGGGCGCCATGCTCGCCAGCGAACTCGGTCTTCTCCGCCGTGCGGACCGGCGCTGAAGAGACGCCGGATTCTATCGCGGCTCCGTGGCAGGGTTCAGCCACTTGCCGATGTCCGGGAACAGCAAATCCTTCACCTCGGGCTGTTCCATCTCGCCGCGGAGCACCAGGCGAACGCCGGAGTCCACGTGGGCGGGCGGCGTCTTGCCGGCCAGCTTGAGCGCAACCGCCTTGGTTGATTCATAGCCCATCTTGAACGGATTCTGGACGACCAGGGAGTCGATCCAGCCCGAGCGCAGGTCGGCGATCAACTGGTCGCTCGCGTCAAAGGCCACAAGCTTGACGTTCCGGGCACCGCGGCCTTTCAGCGCCTGCACCGCGCCCATGGAACTCGATTCGTTGTCGGCGAACAGACCCGCCAGGTCCGGGTGCGCCGTCAGCAGGTTCTCGGTCGCCGCCATCGCCTTGGCACGGTCGGCCATCCCGAACTGGAGCGCCACGATCTCGATGCCGGGGAACTTCGCGCGTATCTCCTCTTGAAAGCCCTGCTCGCGCTCCATCGTCGAGGCGCTGCCCGGCATGAAACCAATGATGCCGACCTTCCCTTTGCCGCCGAGGATCGCGCCCAGCCGGCGGGCCGCAATGCGACCCCCTTCCAGGTTGTCCGTCGCCACATACGTGATCCGCTTGTCGGTATCGATGCCGGAGTCGTAGATGGCCACCGGGATCCCCTCGCGCCAGGCACGTTCGACCACGGCGACGAGCGCGGTGCGGTCCACGGGCGCCAGCGCGATGCCCGCCAGCCGCCGGTTTACCATGGACTCCACGATCCCGATCTGCCGGCTCGCGTCGATCTCGAGCGTCGGCGCGTTCCATTCGACCTCGAGGCCCTCCTCCCGCGCCGCCTTGATTGCGCCTGCGTGCACGGTCTGCCAGAAGATATGATTCGCGCCTTTCGGCACGACTCCCACGACGCGCTTCGCCTCGCGCCGGCAGCCCGGCGCCAGCAGACTCAGGCCGAGTACAAGGGGAATCAGGAGCCGCATGCTAGCTTTGATTCTATAGTGCCCGAACTCCCCGAAGCCGAGACCATTGGCCGAACTCTCGCCGCCCACGCCGAGGGACGCCGTATTGAAAGTGTCGAGTGGCTTTCGACGCGGGTCCACCGCGGCCGGCCGCCGCAACTGGCCGGCCGGACCGTCCGTCGCGTGCACCGCTTCGGCAAGGCGGTGCTGTTCGATCTCGACCGTGGCTGCCTGCTCGTCCATCTCGGCATGACCGGCAAGCTCCTGTGGCGCGGCGAGCGCGGTCCTTACACCCGCGCGGTGGTCATACTCGACCGGGGCGAGATCCTCTTCGACGACGTTCGCCAGTTCGGCTCGATCCGCTGGTGCGAACGCCCACCCGCCGGCTTGGGCCCCGATCCGCTCGAGATCGGGGCGCACGCCTTTGTCGAGCGCGTACAGCGCCACAAGGGCCGCATCAAGCCGCTGCTGCTGAACCAGGGATTCCTTCGCGGGGTAGGCAACATCTATGCGGACGAAATTCTGTTCCGGGCCATGATCCATCCTCTGGCGCCGGCCTCTCGCCTCAGCGAACGCCGACTGCGCAGGCTCCACAAGTCGATGACGGAGCTGCTCGAAGAAGCCATCGCCCAGGGCGGGTCTTCGATTTCCGACTATGTCGACGCCACCGGCCGCGAAGGCAGTTTTCAACTCCGGCATCAGGTCTACGGCCGGGAGGGTCAGCCGTGCCCCAGGTGCGGAGCCTCCATTTGCCGGATATTGGTGGCGCAGCGCGGCACTCACTACTGCCCGCGTTGCCAGCGAACGTAGAACGTCGCGTTGTCGGACTATTGCGCGCCCGCGCGATGACGCATACGGGCAGCAAGGTTGGCCCGCATTCGGTTCGCCTCCTCTCGGGCGAAAAGCAGCCGGCCCTGAGCGGCGCTTCCCAGCTCGGCTCCACTCCAGGGGATATGCATGAGGCCGGCAACGGAGTGGCTCGCCGTTCCCAGCAGAAGGTGGCCGAGTTCGTGGGCCATCAGGTGGCCTAAGATGACCGCGCGCAGCGAGTCGCTTCCCTTTGCCAGGAGATCGGCGCCGCCGGCATAGACGTCGGCGTACGTCCCGAACCCACCGTCGTTTGGGAGCAGGGAGTAGCCGAAGATGCTCGACCGTCTGACCAGCGCCGTCGCAGCAGCGCCCTCGCGGATTCGAAGCACGAGCCCCATCGGTTCCGGCAGCTTCACGCACCCAGGATAGAAGTCCACCTCGGCGGCCGTCACGGGGCAATCCACCCACCCGATCTCGACACCTGCCCGGTTGAGAATTCGGGCTGCCTCCGTCCTGGCCCGCGCCAGAGCCCCATTGTCGATCCTCGCGTAGTTGAAGATCCAAACAACTACCTGTGACCGTTCGGAGCCAAGCCCTGTCCCGAACGCTCCCAGCAGCAAGCCCAAAACCCAACAACTCCTTGAAGACCAGCTCATCTCGCTCACCTCCGCGCGTATGCGTGGCGAGCTCAGAATTGGCCAGGGGGCTGCGTACCTCCATACAAGGGGCCTCAGGAGTTGCTCAGATCTCGCTCAGTGAGTGGTCACGAGGTAATCTATTGGCAAGGCAGGGCTTAGTTCGCTGCCTCGCGGCCTGAGAGGCATCTTGGAGAGCCTCAAGGCGGGTGCTATAATCAGCCCAGTCGTAAACGGCTGAGTTCTCCTGGGGGCGGGTGATGAATCAGCGAACGGCACGCGCTCTCCGCTTCGGCGTCTTCGAAGTCGACCTCCAGACAGGCGAAGTGCGAAAGGGCGGTCTGAAGATCCGCGTGCAGGAGCAGCCCCTTCAAATCCTGGCCATGTTGCTCGAGCGGCCCGGCGAGGTGGTCACCCGGGATGACCTGCGCCAAAGGCTCTGGCCGAAGGACACTTTCGTGGATTTCGACCACAGCCTGAACTCGGCGATGAACAAGCTGCGGGAGGCCCTGGGGGACTCGGCCGATAGCCCGCGGTTTGTCGAAACGCTGGCGCGGCGGGGCTACCGCTTTATTGCGCCGGTGGAAGCGATCGATGGCGTGGCATCTCAGGCGGAAAGCGCGCCCGCGCAGCAGCCAACGGTTGAAGCGTCAGTGGCGGCCTCCTCCGAACTTAGCCGCCTGCGCCGCCAGCGGCTCGTGCTGGCGGCGGCGCTGGTCGCGGCCGCGGGCATCGGCCTGACCATCTGGCTCCGCCAGCCGGGCGGCGTCAGGAAGCCGGTTGTCCAAAGACTGACGTTTGCACCCAAGGGAGGCGTGAACCTTCCGGTGATCTCGCCCAACGGCCGGCACATCGCTTACATTGCCGGCCGCGGCGAGCAAACGAGGCTGCGGATCCAGGATCTCGATCGATTTGAGCCAAGGGACGTCGAGGGCTCCGCGAGCGCTCAGTGGTGGCCCTTTTGGTCCCATGACAGCAAACACGTTGGCTTCGCGGCCGGCAACAGGCTTTGGAGGGCGCCGGCGGGAGGCGGCGCCCCCGCCGCCATTTGCGAATTCCCCGGTACGTACCTGGGAGGTGCATGGAGCCCCGACGGGATGTCCATTATCTTCTCGGTGCTTCGTGAAGGCCTCTACGAAGTCCCGGCGCGGGGCGGCACCCCCAGGCTTGTCGTCAAAGTAGACCGCGAACGATGGGGACATTACGATTTTCCCCATTTCCTGCCTGAGCCCGGCCGAAGCCGTGTGCTCTTGTACACGGCGCAGACACGCGAGGGGCCACACGTGACGGTGATCCACTCTCTCGCTACGGGGAAACAGGAAGTGGTAGCTCCCAGGGGATTTGGCGTCTATTCGCCTACTGGGCACGTGATGTATGTGCGCCAATCTCTGCTCTGGGCACTGCCTTTCTCGCTGAAGACCATGACAGCAACGGGGGACGCCTTTCCTGTTGCTCGAGCCGGACCGGATGAGACCGTCAGTGTCTCAACGAGGGAACGCTGGCCTACCTGGAGGGCGAGTGGCGGCAACAACTGACCTGGCGCGACAGGGACGGCCGCAAATCAACCGCGGCAGAAGACCCCGGCCAATCCATTTTTTCGTTGTCCCTCTCGCCTGACGGCCGTCGCGCAGCCGTCGCATCATGGGGCGAAGAAAACTGGCCGGACATCTGGCTCCACGACCTTGCCCGGGGCACGAAAATGCGCTTGACATCCGATCCATGGGAAGACAATCTCCCGATCTGGCACCCATCAGGGAACATCATTGCATTCGTATGCGCACGCGGGGGTAACTGGGACATCTTCACCAAGCCCGGAGACGGCAGTGGTGCTGAGAGGCCATTGGTAGCCACACCCTTGAATGAGTGCCCCGATGACTGGTCGCCGGACGGGAGGTACCTGGTGTATCGCGTCGGTGACCCAAAGCGCAATAGCGACCTCTGGTACTTGAAGAAGAAGGAGGATGGCAGCGGCTACGAATCAGTGCCCTTCCTCCAGACGCCTTCTGAGGAGGGGGAAGCTGCATTCTCGCCTGACGGGCGCTTCTTGGCCTACGTTTCGAATGAGTCCGGCAAACCGGAAGTCTACGTTCAGCGATTCCCCGAGGGCGGCGGCAGACAACAGGTCTCCGTCAACGGAGGCAGGCAGCCACGCTGGAGCAGGGATGCCGGAGAATTGTTCTACCTGGAGGGTGAGACACTGATGGCTGTCCCGGTGACAACCGGATTGCGCTTCTCCCCTGGCATCCCAAGACCCCTCTTCAAGGCCCCGAGTCTGTTTCGGCAGCAGGGTGAAGTGCGGCGAACCTACGATGTCTCTGCGGATGGCCGGCGTTTCCTTCTGGCCGAGCCGCCAGTGCCCTCCGAGCCGGTGATCCGGGTCGTCCGGAACTGGTTCGCGGAATTTCAGGACCGTCGGCAGCCCTGAGCTGCGCTATCCCGCGCCCGCGGCCAGCACCGCATCCGCCACGCTGACCGCCGCGCGCATCGCTTTCACGTCGTGTACCCGGACCAGGTGCGCGCCACCAAGGACGCACAGCGCCACGGCCGCGGCGGTTGCGAATTCCGTCTCGCGCTCGCCCGGCTGCGCCAGGAACGACTTGCGCGACGGGCCCACCATCACCGGCCGGTCGAGCTGGGCTATCTGGCTGAGGTGGGCGAGGATCTCGGAGTTCTGTTCCTTCCGCTTGCCGAAGCCGATGCCGGGATCCACCACAAGGCGTTCGCGGTCCACGCCGGCTCGCCGCGCCCGGTGCACCGTCGCGTCAAGGTCGCGGACCACCGCTCCCATGACGTCCGGCAGCGGCGGGAGTTTGGCCCAGGTGTCGGGCGTGCCTCGCATGTGATTGAGAACAAGCCCGGCATCGTGGTTCGCGACCACGCGGGCCAATTCCGGGTCAAACGTCAGCGCGCTGGGGTCGTTGATGATTTGCGCTCCCAGCTCGAGCGCCCGTTCGGCCACGGACGACTTGTAGGTATCGACCGAGACCGGTATGCCCAGCTTCCCCCGGAGCCGCTTCAGTACCGGAACGAGGCGCCGCAGCTCGTCCTCCTCGCTCAGCCGCGTTGAGCCCGGCCGCGTCGACTCCGCGCCGATGTCCACGATGTCCGCGCCTTCTTCCTCGAGTTCGAGCGCCCGGGCAAAGGCGCGGTCGGGGTCAGAGTACTTGCCGGCGTCGGAGAAGGAGTTGGGAGTGATATTGAGGATGCCGACGACCAAGGTCCGGCCCCCCAAGGCGATGGTCAGATCCTTCAGCTTCCACTCGTAGCGCTTGCGGGCCATGCGCGCCTATCCGTACTCGAAGCCGGCGATGCCGAACACCAGCGAATCATTGTGCTCGAAAGATCCCGAGCCCGCCGCGCCGCGGCGCGCCATGCGCACCAGCTCGCGGCGGCGCTCAAATCCGAACTCGCGGGCAAGCTCGACCGCCTCGCGGTTCGCCGGCAGCAGATCCCAGAACACCGTCTCGCCGGGATGCCGCCCCAGGAACCATTGAAGCAGAACACGGGCCGTCTCCGCTGAACGGGCAACGCACGGTCCGAAGAACGCCGCTTTCGAGCCGGGCCGCCCCAGGGCGTAGCCTTCACCGGGGGCCGCGGCCGCCTCTTCGGCGGCAAGCGACGCCAGGACCACCGCCCGGTCTGCTCCGAAGGCCTCGCGGTCGAGCGCCAGCCAATCGGCCACAGAGAAGGGCGCGATCCGCTCGCTGACGCGCGCGGCTCGGTGACCCGCGAGGTCCGTGGTACCGAGAGCCACCGCGCCCCAGCGCTCGACCGGTCCCTCGTCTTCGAAACCGAGCTTCAGGTACAGCGGCCGGCCCATGTCCGTCGCATCGAGCTTGATCCACTCCATGCCGCGGCGGTCGCAGAAGGCAAGCGCGTGTTCCATCAGGCACCGCGCGTAGCCGCGCCCGCGGAACGCGGGATCGGTCAGTACCATGCCGATCCATGCCAGCTCCCGGTCGTAACAGTACGCCGTGGTCGTCGCGGCGAGCATGCCGTCCGCCAGTAAACCGAAGCAGCCCTCCGGCTCGAGATCCATCAGCCGCGACCAGTCGCGCTCGGTCTGGTTCCACCCGGCCGCCTCTTTCAGACGCATGCCGCCCGCGATGTGCGAGCGGTCGAGCGTCACGAGCAGTTCATTCATAGCGAAGGCAGACGACCGGGTCCAGGCCGGCCGCCCGGTTGGCCGGGTAGAAACCGAAGAAGATGCCCACCCCGGCCGACATCAGCACGCCCAGGAAGATCCACAGATAGGAGACGGTGGCGGGGATTGACGGCAGCAGGTGGCGCACTCCGAAGGCGACTCCCGCGCCGAACAGGATCCCGAGGACCCCTCCCGCAACGGACAAGGTGACCGCCTCCATCAGAAACTGCGCGCGGATGTCGCCGCGCCGCGCGCCCATCGCCATCCGCACGCCGATCTCCTGCGTTCTCTCGGTCACCGAGATCAGCATGATGTTCATGACGCCGATGCCGCCCACCAGCAGCCCGATTGAGCTGATGACGGCGGTGAGCATCACCATCGCGCCGGTGAGCTGGTCCCACAGGTCGGCGAGGAAGTCCGGCGAGATCACCTCAAAGTCGTTCTCGGCGTGGTGTGGCACCTTGCGCAGGCGCCGCATCGCCTCGATCACCTCGTTGCGACCCTGCTCCACAGGCACGTCCGGCGGTATGGTGAACGCGATCACCACCTCTTTCTGCTCGGGGTAGTTCTTGCGGAAGTCGGTCAGCGGGATGAGGACGAAGTCATCCACGCCGGGCCCGCCGAACAGGCCCGGGTACGGCTGAAGCACGCCGATCACTTCGTAGAGCTTGCCGTTGAGACGAGCGGTCTTGCCGATCGGGTCCGCGTGCGGGAACAGCGAATTCGCGATCTCGTGGCCGAGCACGATCACCGGACGGGCGTGCTCGACTTCATAGCGGGAGATCGTCCGTCCGAGTTCAACACTGAAGATCGGAATGGCGTCCATGTACTCGGGTTCAATCCCGCGAACGAAGACGCGTTCCACGCGCTCGGCGCCGTACCGGATTTCGTTTTCATCGCCGAAGAACGACGCGCGGGTCCCGAAGGCGGTCACTATTTTCACCGAGCGGCAGGCGGCCCGCAGATAGGCGGCGTCACTGTATTGCAGGTACTTCCTCAAGCGGATTTCCTCCGGCCATCGCAGAGGATCCTGGCCCGGCCGGAAGCGCGCAAGGAAGAACGTCCGCGAGCCGAGCGATTGCACCTGTGCCTGGATGTAGCGGTTGAGGCCTTCGATGATCGCCGCCACCGAGATGACCGACGTCACGCCGATCACGATCCCAAGCAGCGTAAGGAACGACCGCACCTTGTGCGAGCGCAGCGTCCCGAGCGCCACCTGGAGGTTCTCGTTCAGCTCGGCCCGGGTCATCGTCATTCGCTCCGCAGCGCCGCCACCGGGTCCAGGCGCGCCGCCCGGAGGGCGGGGTAGATTCCGAAGAACAGGCCGATCAGCGAACTGAACCCCAGGCCGAGCATCACCACCCAGGTCTCGACCGAAGTTGGAAACGATGTATAGACGCGCAGGACAAATGCGACGCCGAAACCGAGGGCGACGCCGATCGCACCCCCCACCAGGCACATTACGACGCTCTCGGTAAGGAACTGGCGCAGGATGTCGCGCCCGGTGGCGCCCACCGCGCGCCGCACGCCGATCTCCTTGGTCCGCTCGGTCACGCTCACCAGCATCACGTTCATGATCACGATCCCGCCGATGAAGGCTGAAATCGAGCTGACCATGAGGAACACGGCAAAAAAGGCGGAACTGATTCTCCGCCACAGCGCCATGTAGCTCTCCTTGGTGCCGATGAAAAAGTCATCTTCCTGGTTGCCGGTGCGCTGCCGGCGCGCCCTTAGCGTCAGCCGCACCTCGTCCTGCGCGCGCTCGAAAGCCGGGCCGTCAGAGGACGCCGCGACGGTAATGACCAGGCTCGTCCGCGTGCCGCGCATCTTGCGGAAAGTGTTCATCGGGATGACGACGAAGTTGTCCTGCTCCTGGCCGAGCACCGAGCCGATCTTGTCGTAGGTCCCGATCACGGTGAACTCCTGGTCGGCGACGCGAAGAGTCCGGCCGACGGGGTCCACGCTCGGGAAGAACTCCTCCAACAGCCGGTTCCCGATCAGGCAAACATGCGCCGAGCTGCGGTCCTCGCTCTCGGTGAAGTAACGGCCGATGGCGATCGTCCGCGTGTCGATATCGCCCATGCTGGCCGTCTGGCCGATCATGGCCGTGTCTGTCAGTTCGCGTTCTCCGTACCGCGTGCGGACGCTGGCCGTGGCCTCGGCGCCGACACGGCGGCAATAGCGGCACGTTTCCGCCACTGCCCGCATGTCGTCCAGGTAGATGTGCTTGTTGCGCAGCGCCTTGAGAACATCGTTGTAGTCCAAGGCCGCGAACGGCAGGCGCGAGATCTGGAAGACGTTCGTGCCGAGGTTGGCGATCTTCTGCTCGACGTACCGGTTCGCGCCCTGAACCAGCGTCATCACGGTGATGAGCGTGGCCACGCCCATCGTCAGGCCGAGGATGGTGAGGGAGGCGCGGAGCTTGTGCGACCGGAGCGAGTCCAGCGTCAGCGAGAGATTGTCGTCCAGGGCCAGCATGCCGTCACTGGAACACCACGCGCCGCCAGTTGCGCCCGACCTGGATGATCCACTCGCGCTCCTGCTCGGCCTGCACCAGGTCAGTCACCTTGCGCCCATTCACGGACACCGCTCCCGCCTTAATCTTGCGCGCGGCGTCGCTTACGCTCTCCGCCAAGCCGACCTTCGCGATCAGCTTGTCCATGCGCACGCCGCCGGCCGCGCGCACGCCATCGGGAAGAGCCGATGTCCTAAGGTCCGCAGGCACCTCGCCGCGGCGCACCACCCGGTTGAACTCCTCGTCGGCCAAGGCCGCCGCTTCCACGCCGTGAAAGTCGGCGACAATCGAGCGCGCCAGGTCCATCTTGGCCCGCATCGGGTGCAATTCGCCCGCGGCGACCCGCTGGCGGATCCGGCCGAGCTCGTCCTGGCTCACGTCCGTCAGCAGCAAGTAGTAGCGAAACATCAACTCGTCGCTGATGCTCATCACCTTGGCGAACATCACTTCCGGCGGCTCGGTGATGCCGATGTAGTTGCCGAGGGACTTCGACATCTTGTTCACGCCGTCCGTGCCTTCGAGCAGCGGCGTGGTAGCGACGATCTGCGGCGGCTGCCCGAAGTCTTTCTGGATCTCGCGGCCGACCAGCAGGTTGAACTTCTGGTCGGTGCCGCCCAGCTCGACATCGCACTGGAGCATCACCGAGTCGTAGGCCTGAGCCAGCGGATAGAGCAACTCGTGAATTGAGATCGGCGTGCCTTCCTTGTAGCGCCTTGAGAAATCGTCCCGCTCCAGCAGCCGCGCCACCGTGTACTTGGCGCACAACCGCACCATGTCCTCAAAGCCGAGCTTGTCCAGCCACTCGCCGTTGAAACGGATCTCGGTCTTCTTTGGGTCAAGGATCTTGAACACCTGCGCCCTGTAAGTGTCTGCGTTCTCTTCAATCTCCTGGCTCGTCATCGGCGGGCGTGTTACGTTCCGGCCGGTGGGATCGCCGATCCGTGCGGTGCCGTCGCCGATCAGGAAGATGACCGTGTGCCCCATGTCCTGGAAGTGCTTCATCTTGCGCAGCAACACGGTATGGCCGAGGTGCAGGTCCGGGGCCGTCGGGTCGAAACCCGCCTTCACGCGCAGCGGCCGGCCGCTCTTGATCGATTCGGCCAGCCGCTCCCGCAGCTCCTCTTCGCGGATGATCTCCTCGAAGCCCTTCTTCAAATACGCGATCTGTTCGTCGAGTGAAGGCGCCGGCACTTCTTCATTGTAGAAATTCGGTGACAGGCTACGCTTCCCCCGGCGCGATTCCCAGGCGGCCGAGGCGGGCGTGCGACGGTGGGTTGCAGAGAAACCGCCCGGCAGGTGAAGGCGCCGGCCCGCTCGTGTTCAGCTACACGAGCGCCATGATCTCCTTCCATGAGCGGCCTTGCGACTCGGCCACGCCGGGACACGTCACTTCGCCATGGTAGGTGTTGACGCCCTCGCGAATGGCCGCGCTGTCTTCGCACGCCTGCTCCAGACCCTTGTTCGCCAACTGGAGCAGATACGGGAACGTGGCATTCGTGAGGGCGAACGTCGAAGTGTGCGGCACGGCGGCCGGCATGTTGGAAACGCAGTAGTGAAGCACGCCGTCGACGAAATAAACAGGATCAGTATGCGTCGTCGGACGAGAGGTTTCGAAGCAGCCGCCCTGGTCAATCGAAACGTCCACCATGACCGCGCCCTTCCTCATCTGAGCGACCATGTCGCGTCGCACCAGCTTCGGGGCGGACGCACCGGGGATCAGCACGGCGCCGATCACGAGATCAGCCTGGCGGATTGTCTCCCGCACCGTAAAGACGTTGGAAGCGAGGGTGACTACCTGGCTATTGAAGATGTCGTCGATTTCGCGAAGCCGGTTCAGGTTCTTGTCGATGATGGTGACGTGGGCGCCCATGCCGAAGGCGATCTTGGCTGAGTTGTGGCCGACGATGCCCCCACCCAGGATGACCACGTTCGCCGGCGCCACTCCCGGCACGCCGCCGAGCAACACGCCGCGCCCTCCGTTGGGCGCTTCCAGGTACTGCGCCCCGACCTGCACCGCCATCCTTCCGGCTACTTCGCTCATCGGCGTCAGCAGCGGCAGCGAGCCGTCGGCCTCCCGAATCGTTTCGTAGGCCACCGCGTTCACTCTGGCCTCGAGCAGCTTGTCGGTCAGCTCGGGGAGCGGCGCGAGGTGGAGATAAGTGAACAAGGTAAGCCCCGGTCGCAAGAACCCGTACTCGGAGGCTTGCGGTTCCTTGACTTTCACGACCAGGTCAGCGCGGCCCCAGGTCTCCGCGGCCGAGGGCACAATCCGCGCGCCCGCTTCGATGTATTCGTCGTCGGCAATCGAACTGCCCAAGCCCGCGCCAGCCTCCACCAGCACGGTGTGACCCGCCTCCTTGAGCGCGGTGGCGCCACTCGGCACGAGCCCCACTCTCGTCTCGTGGTCTTTGACTTCCTTGGGGACTCCAATGATCATGGCTGTCCTTTCGTTTC
>CAYZJD010000076.1:0-14828 GCA_964478455.1 uncultured Solibacteraceae bacterium
GCGAGAGCACCTCCTCAAGCTGTTCTGCGCCGGTAATGATCACCGCTTGTAGCCGATCTTTCGGAGAAAATCGTGGCGCGCCCTGACGTCCGGCTCCGTCTCGACGCCTTTCGGCGGGAAGCCGTCCACCACGCCGAGCACTCCCCTGCCCTGCTCGGTTTCGGCCACGATGACCTCGACGGGATTCGCCGTGGCGCAGTAGATCGAGCAGACCTCGGGCACATCCTTGACACGCCCGAGCACGTTGATCGGATAGGCGTCGCGCAGGGCAATGACGAAGGTGTGGCCGGCGCCGACCGCGGCCGCGTTCCGCGCCGCCAGCGCCTTCAGGCTGTCGTCGTTGCCATCCACGCGCGTCAGGCACGGGCCGGAGGATTCGTTGAACGCGATGCCGAACTTCATCTGCGGCACCGTGGTCACCAGCGCCTCGTAGAGATCTTCCACCGTCTTGATGAAGTGCGTTTGCCCGAAGATGACGTTGCCGCCCTCGGGGACTTCCAGCCGAACCGCCTTAAGTTCCATGGGAATACTTCAGAATACAAGAACCGGTGACAGGCTACGCAATCCCTACGCAATCCCCGATTTCGCGCCCCAGGCCTTTACAGTCGGTTCCACCGGCGAGTTGTTCGTGCTGCCGGTCCACGCGTTCGCGAAGATCCGGCTCGACTTCCCGCAAAAGCGGCGGCGTCTTCCTCGTCGCCCCCACCGGAGACCTTGAGGACTTCGTCCTCTGCTGCGAGGAAGATCAGGGAGCCTTCCCGCCCTCTGAGCCGCTCCGGGGGCCCGTCGACCGCTGACGTCGAGGAACCTCGCCCTACACGATGCTGATCCTCAAAGAGGAGCGAGACTGGCTGGAGAGGAAGCAGGTCAAGGCCGCTGTCGTTAGGAGGCTTGGTGGACGGGTTCATGATGCAGCCGCATCAGTTGCTCGGCCTTGAGTGCGACCATGGCGTAGGTTCTGCCGTTGTCATCGCTGAACTCGACTTCGTAGACCCCCGGAGCCCAGCTCTCGACAACGGTACCGACTTGGCCGCGGACCAATCCCTCCTCCGGCAAGTCCTGAACCAGCGCAACCACGGAAAGCAGCTCAATGTCTGCCATGGCGAACCTTCCTTCATGGTGCTTCCAACCGAACCGCCTTCAGCTCCATAGGAATACTCCAGAATCGAAAAGCCGGTGACAGGCTACGCAATCCCCGATCTCGCGCTCCAGGCACCCGCTGGAAATCGGGGATTGCGTAGCCTGTCACCGGTTTTCCATACTACCTTCGATGCTCCAGAGGACATCCACGTTCGGACTGCTCGAAAGGATCAGCAGCGGCGACCGTGAGGCCTTCTCCCCGCTGTTCGAGAAATATCGGCGCCGCCTGGCGGTCCTTATCCACTACCGCCTCAGCCCGGAATTGCGCGGACTCGTGGAAGTGGACGACGTCCTGCAAGAGGTTTTTCTCAGGGCCTTCCGGCAAATCGAGCACTTCTCCTACCGCTCACCAGGCAGTTTCATGAATTGGCTCGCACGCATCGCGGATCACGTCCTCATCGACCTGGCGCGCTTCCACGGCCGCGAGCAGCGCCATGCCGCCGGCGTCGTCCGCTTTCGTTCCGAAAGTAACCCCCAAGGGCCGGAGCCCGCCGACACGAAGACACCCAGCCGGATCCTGACTGAGCGGGAGGGAATCACGGCTCTGCTCGAGAAACTGAACGCCTTGCCGGAGGAGTACCGGCAGGTCATCCTGTTTGCGAAAGTCGAGGGCCTCTCGACTCAGGAGATGGCGGAGCGGCTTGGAAGATCGCGCGAGTCTGCTGCTTTGCTTCTGCACCGGGCCCTCAAACGGCTGCGGTCCTTGAGCCGGCAGAGCGCTCAATCATGACGGACCTCACGGGCGGGCAAGAGGATCGCGAAACCCTGCTGGCGCGGGCCATCGCCGATTACCACGACCTGCGCACCCGCGAGGAAGTCGTGGACCGCGACGCCTTCTGTTCGGAGTATCCCGATCTCGCGCCGGATCTTCAGGAACTGATCGAGACCGCGGACGAAGTCACGCAACTGCTGGAGCCAGCGGAGCCCGCTGCGGGCAACGAAGATGTGGTGGAGCCGCTGCCAGCCAGCCTCTCCGGCTACCGGATCGCCGGCGAGGTCGGGTCGGGCGGAATGGGCCGCGTGCTTCTCGCCTACGACGAGAGGCTCGGCAGAAACGTGGCCATCAAGACACTCAAGCCGCGATACCGCGACAATCCTCAGGTGCGTTCCCGGTTCATGCACGAAGCCCGCGCAATGGCCCGGCTCAGTCATCCGCACATCGCCCGCATTTACAGTCTCGGTCCTCCGGAGGAGGAGCCCCATTTCGTCATGGAGTTCCTCGACGGGGTCCCGCTGGTGGAGGCCGCCCGCCCTCTGACCGCGCGGCAGAAAGCGGAACTGATGCGCAAGGTCGCTCTCGCCGTGGACTTCCTTCACCGCCACGGAATCATCCACCGCGACCTCAAGCCCGCCAACGTTCTCGTGGGAGCGGATCTCGAACCGAAGGTACTGGACTTCGGTCTCGCCCTTCGCGCCGATGATCTCGGCAGAATCACGCGGACGGGCGAGGTTGTCGGAACGCCGGCTTACTTCTCCCCTGAGCAGGCGAGCAGTGATGCTCCGCTCGACGCACGCAGCGACGTGTTCTCGCTCGGAACCATCCTCTACGAGATGCTCACGGGTACACTGCCATTCCCGTCACGGACATACACCGAACAGGTCCGCAGTATCTGCGAGCAGGACCCCGTGCTGCCGCGGAGAATCGATCCCGCTATCCCTGGCGACTTGCAGAACATCTGCCTCAAAGCTCTGGAGAAGCAGCCGGCCGCCCGCTACGGCTCCGCCCGTGAAATGGCGGAGGACCTGGAGCGGTTTCTCGCCGGCGAGGCCGTGCACGCCTCGCCGGCCTCTTACTCTCGCGCCATGGCCGGCATGGTCGACCAGCATCTCCGCGAGCTGGAAGGCTGGAAGCGGGATCAGATCCTCTCCGAATCCGAGTACGATGCCTTCCGCAGACTCTACGGCCGCCTGGCTGAGCGAGAGGACGCCTGGATCATGGAAGCACGCCGCCTGACCCTCCCTCAGGTCGCTCTCTATCTCGGCGCATGGGTTCTGGCGGTCGGCGCGTCGCTCGTCCTGCTCTTTCAGTACCACCGCTTCTCCGGAACCCCGGCGGTTCTGACGGTGGCGGCAGCCGCGACGCCGGTCGCCTGGCTCGGAATTCGTTGCTGGAACCGCCAGCAGTTCCGTATCGGCGTCGCCTACCTGCTCGCCTTCTGCCTCCTGCTGCCGGTCACACTCCTCGTCGGGATGAATGAGTACGGTTTCCTGGCTGCTCCGACGCAGAACAGGGAAGCGCTGGAGTTGTTCTCGAAGTTGCCCGCCTTCAAGCGAACTACGAATGCGCAGCTCTGGTGGTCGCTGTTGCTGTCACTGCCGGTTTACTACTGGCTTCGCCGCTTCACGCGCTCGAGCGTCTTCTCTCTGGTCTTCTCCGTGATGTCCGCGCTCCTCTGTCTTGTCACGCTGCTGCGGATGGGCATGCTGGACTGGCTCGAGACCGATCCGGGAAGGGTCTATTTCCGCCTGCTCCCCTTCGCCCTTCTTTTCTTCGTGGTTGCGTTCTCAATCGAGCGGCTGCGTCGGCCGGACGACTCCCGCTACTTCTATCCGGTGGCCGTGCTCTTCACTCTGATCGCCCTCAGCGGCGTGGCGGCGTTTCATGAGCCCTATGCGCGGTGGCTTAAAGCAGCCGCGCCGTGGACCCGCGGCCAGCTCGAGTACCTGTTCGTCATCAACGCCGGCATTTACGTGGCGCTCCAGGCTCTCTGCGACCGCTTCCCTTCGGCGCAGATGCGCTCCGTCGCCAAGGCCTTCCGCTTTGTGATCCCGGGCCACGTGCTCACGTCGCTGCTGCTGCTGGGTCTGGCGGCCACCACCCGGTGGGAGGAGTCGCCCGCGGACGCGGGCCTGCGCCAGGAGGCGCGGATCTTTGAGGTTCTCCTGCCGGCCGTGGCCTGCCTTCTCGTGTTCGGCAGCATCCCGAAGCAAATGAAGAACTTCTTCGTTACCGGGCTGCTGTTTCTGGCCATCGGCATCGTCCGTCTCCAGCAGAACCTGCTGAAAGACAAGGCCGCCTGGCCCGTCACCTTGCTCATCGCCGGGCTGTTGCTGATGTGGTTCGCGGCCAACTACGCCCCAATCCGGATGGCTCTGTCGCGCCGGTTGCGGCGCAAGTGACAGGGGAGGTGCAATTTTCGTCGCGCGGTGTCGTTATCCCGTTTCAGGAGGCGACACCGATGAAACACATACCACTGCTAACGCTGGCCGGCGCGACCGTCCTTCTGACAGGATGCGATTCACCTGCACTCTCCTTGCACCCCCTGTACGAGGACGAGGACGTGGTTTTTGAGCCCAGGCTGCTCGGTAGTTGGTCCGGCCAGGACCAGGGAGACGTGTTCACGTTCGCTGCGTCCCCGGACAAGAGCTACCGGCTGGTTTGGAGCACGAGCGACAAGACCCACATTCTGAGAGCGCGGCTCGTCCGCCTGCAGCGCACTTTGTTCCTCGACCTTACAGCCGATTCAACCGGCGAGTTATTCGTGCTGCCGGTCCACGCGTTCGCGAAGATCCGGCTGGACGGAGACGTCTTTCACTACGCGCTGCTCGACAGCGGCTGGCTCGAAAGAACGCTGGAGTCAAACCCCGCCGCCGTGGAGGCGGCGTGGATCGGGCCGCGTAAAACCAGCGGCGCCATTCTCGTCGCTCGCACCGGAGACCTTCAGGACTTCGTCCTCTGCTACGAGGGAGATCAGGGAGCCTTCCCGCCTTCTGAGCCGCTCCGGCGGCTCGGCGACCGCTGAGGTCCCGGAGCCTCGCTCGCCTTAGGCGGGCAAGGTCCCCGGCCCGAATGCGGGGATTGCGTAACCTGTCACCGGTTTTCAATACTCGTAGCTGGGGATGAGCGGGTTGCTGCCGGATTCCACGCTTCTGCGGCACATCGAGTCGCGGCCGCGCGCGCAGACCAGCTTCAAGCAACTGGTGAGGGAACTGGGCGCGAAGGGAACGCGGCGTGAGGACCTGGAAGCGGCGGTCGCGCGGCTGGCCGCGCAGGGTGACCTCATCGAGTTCCGGCCCGGCTACTACGTCTCATCCGCGCGCACGCGGGAGTTCATCACCGGCCGGCTCAGCGTGCACCGCGAGGGCTACGGATTCGTGATTCCCGATCGCCCGCTGGCGGGGATCGACGGCGACATCTTCCTTCCTCCCAACGCCGCCGCCAAGGCCATGCACGGCGACCGCGTCCTGGTGCGGATCACGCCAGCGGGCGACCGGCGGGTCGATGGGGAGATCCTCAAGATCCTCCGGCGCGCCAATCCGACCATCGTCGGCGAGTTCCGCGTGGGCCGCGCGGGCAACTACGTTGTGCCGCGCGAAGAGCGAATCCGGCAAAGGATCGAGATCCCGCAAGGAATGGAGTTCCCCCAGGGCCGCCCTTCGCAGGACCGCATCGGCGCCGCCGACGGGAACGCACCCGAAACCATCGCTGACCTCGATGGCATGATCGTCAACGTCGAGCTGACCGCGTTCCCCGATCGCGGCGAGCGCGCCGCCGGGCGCGTCATCGAGATCCTCGGCTACCCGGACGACTTCGGCGTGGACGTGGAGATCGTCATTCGCAAGCACGGGTTGCCCCACCGGTTCCCGCCGGAGGTGCTTGAGCAGGCCGAGCGCCTGCCGAGCATCATCCGCGCGGACGAAATCGCCGGCAGACAGGATTTCCGCGGCGTGGACGTGGTGACGATCGACGGCGAGACGGCACGCGACTTCGACGACGCCGTCTGGGCCGAGCGGCTGCCGAACGGCAACTACGCGCTGCACGTTCACATCGCCGACGTCGGCCACTACGTGCGGCCCGGCTCGCCCATCGACGCCGAAGCGTATCTGCGCGGCACGAGCGTCTACTTCCCGGACCGCGCCATCCCCATGTTGCCGCTCGAACTCTCTACCGAGCTCTGCTCGCTCAAGCCGAAGGTAGACCGGCTGGTCCTCTCAGCGCTGCTCGAAATCGACCACCGGGGCGACGTCGTCTCTCAGGAGTTCACCCGTGGCGTCATCCGCAGCGTCGAGCGCCTCACTTACACCAGCGTCCACCTGCTGCTCGAAGGCGACGCCGGGCTGCGCGAGCGTTACGCCAACCTCGCCGGCAGGCTCGAACTGATGCGCGAGCTGGCCCTCATCCTCAACCGCAAGCGCGTGCGCCGCGGTTCCATCGACTTCGACCTCCCCGAGCCGCTGATCGAGTTCGACGAATGGGGCGAGATGACCGGCGTGACCCGCGCCCCCCGCAATATCGCTCACCGCATCATCGAGGAGTTCATGCTGGCAGCCAATGAAGCGGTGGCGTCCCACCTCGAGCGCAGGGGCATCCCTTCGATCTTCCGTGTGCATGAGCGGCCGGACCCGCAGCGCGTTCTCGAATTCGAGGAGATCGCGGCCCACTTCGGCCAGTCGCTTGGCCTTGGCCCGATGCCAGTGAAGCGCTTCCCCGTAGTCGACCGCAAACGCGACCGCCGCAAGATCCGAAAAGACCTGGTGCTCGCCGACGAGCGGCTTGCGGTCTCCTCCCGCAATTACCAGAAGCTGGTGGCGAAGATCGAAGCCAAGCCCGAAGAGCGCATCCTCAGCTACCTCATGTTGCGGTCGCTGAAGCAGGCCCGGTACAACTCGCAGAACCTCGGTCACTTCGCACTTGCGGCGGATACCTACACCCACTTCACGTCACCCATCCGCCGGTATCCCGACCTGGTCGTGCATCGGATCCTCGCCGGCGCGCTCGACGGGGGAAAACCGCCCGCCGTCGACCTAGGCGAGGTTGCCGCTCGTTGTTCGGAAACCGAGCGGCGGGCGGCAGAGGCCGAGCGCGAGCTGGTCGAGTGGAAGAAAGTGAAGTTCATGGCCGAGCGCTTGGGTGACGAGTTCCGCGGGCTGGTGATCGACACCGCCAGGTTCGGCTTCTTCGTCGAGCTGGAGGAGCTGTTCGTCGAGGGCCTGGTGCCGATCGACACGCTCAGCTCGGAACGTTTCGGCTACCAGGAAAACAGCCGCAAGATCGTCGCCGAGCGGTCAGGGCGCACTATCTCTATCGGCGACCGCGTCACCGTACGCCTGGACCGCGTGGACGCCGTCGAGCGCAAGCTCCAGTTCTCGCTGGTCGATGCAGCCCAGGCTGCGATCCGCCCGCGCCGGGGACGCTAGTCGGACTCCCCGTCACTTCATTCTTTCCTAGCCGGAATTTCTGTGTTTTAATAAGTGAGAATTCTGGGATTCACGCGCCGCTCGGAGGGCGCCGGTTCCGCCCATGGAAAGGCGACCGTCCCAGCCTGGGTAACACATGTTACGACTGCCAAATGCCAGTCGGCCGCTGGCGGGTTGGAAGATCCGCGCCAAGCTCATGGTCCTCCACAACCTTCTCTTCCTTGTTCTGGCCGGCGGTCTCTATCTCACGGTCGGCGCCGGCGCTGCACGGGAGCTTTTCCTCGCCCTGGCTGTCGTCTACATCGCCAGCGTGCTCGCGCTCGAACTGTTCGTCATGCCGCAGTTCATTTACCGCCCGCTCGCCGAGGTCGCGGCGGAACTGGAGCGGATGGACCACACTGTCGACGAGTTGCGGCGCGCCTTGGCCGGCGCGGACCGCCTCGCCACGCTCGGCCTGATGAGCGCGCAGTTGGCGCACGAAATCAATAGCCCGTTGTCGGTTCTCCACGGCTCCATCGAGAGCCTCCTCGAGCAGATCCAGGATGGAAGCTACCGGGAGAAGCTGCGCCGCATGTTGCGCGTCACCGAGCGGTTGCGCCGCATCAGCGGCGGCGTGCTCGCCTTCTCCAGACCGTCCGGCGGTGACGTGAGGCCGGTCGCCGTCCGGTCCGTTGTCGATGAGGCTTGGTCGCTGGTCTCGTTTGAGCCCAAGGCCTCGGCGGTGACCTTTCTCAACGAGACCCGCGACCACGACTTCGTGGCGGCCGACCCCAGCGCGCTCGTCCAGGTGTTCGTAAACCTCTTGCGCAATGCTCTGGACGCGGTGTCGTCCGGCGGCGTCATCGTCGTGCGCTCCAGTCGGCTGGCCGCCGGCGGCCAGGATTGGGTCCAAATTCTCATCGAGGATGACGGCCCCGGCGTCCCGGCCGATCTGCTTCCGCGCTTGTTCGAGGCTTTCGCCACCAACCGCCCGGACCGGCGCGGCGTCGGGCTCGGGCTGAACGTGTCACACGAGATCGTGCAACGACACGGAGGAACCATCGCAGCCGGCAATCGGCCCGGCGGCGGCGCCAGTTTTGAGGTGAGGCTCCAGCCGGCCTCCATGGAGGTGACAGCATGAGATCACAGGCAGCAGCAACGGTTCGGATTAGCGCTTTACCGGTGGTGGACGTCGCCATCCTCGACGACGACATCGACTTCCGTCATTTCATCGAGGACTTCCTCCATGAGGAGGGAACCTATTCCTTTCGCAGTTTCGGACATCCCGAGGATTTCCTGGCCGCTGTCGCGCAGCGCCTGCCCGACATCGTACTGCTCGACGTGAGGCTGGGCGACTACCAGGTCGAGAAGCTGATCGAACAACTGCGCGAACGCTATCCTTCCCTGTGCATCATCGTGGTCACTGGCTTTCCGTCGCTCGACGGCATGCGCGCTACCTTCAAGCTGAAGGTCTTCGACTACCTAGCCAAGCCGTTCTCGCTGACCCAACTGCGCCAGGCGCTGAATCATGCCGTGGACGTCTACGGTCTGGGACGGGCCGCTCACGACCGGTTGCGCGAGCGCCTGGGCCACCGGCTCAAGATGATGCGCGTCGAGCGAAACTGGTCGCTCAAGGACTTGTGGGGCACGACCCGCCTCAGCGTCTCGCAGATCAGCTCCATCGAGCGCGGCGCCCACCTGCCGAGCATCGAGAGCTTCCTGGCGCTGTGCAAGGCGTTCGACAAGCGCCCTTCTGAAGTGTTGGCGTCGATCGACTTCTGACCGTGGGGCGCGTCTCCTGACTTGCCGGCTGCGCCCCGCCCCGCCGCGCGCTTGCTGCGCCGCCCCGCCTGCCGGATAATGCAGATGGTGCTGATTCGACCGCGTCTGTGGCAGGCAGCGGGAACCGTATTCCTCCTCGCGGTTCCTCTTTGCGCTCAGGAGGGCGGGGGGCAGCCGCACTTCCGCCAGCTCTATTTGTCGGGAAAGGTCGTGATGCAGGACGGCTCCCCGCCTCCGCAGCCCGTCAAAGTTGAATTGCGGTGCGCGGGCCAGACGCAGCCGCAGGCATTCACTGACAACAAGGGTGCTTTCAACTTCCCCGTCGGGGGCGCCCAGCACCGCCGGATCGAGGACGCCACACGTGACCGGCCAACCGCGCCCGTCGGCACGGAGCGGTTCGACGTGAGCTTTGTCAGTCTCACCGGCTGCGAACTGGAGGCCTACCTGCCCGGCTACACTTCCTCCAAGATCTATCTCGGCCGTCGGAGCGTATTCGAATCGCCCGAGGTCGGGACGATCACTCTCCGCCCGGCGGGCGGCGGTGAGGGCGTCTTTGTCAGCCTCAACACGCTGGCCGCGCCGGAAGAAGCGCGCAAGTGTTACGAGAAGGCCGTCAAGGAGAACACCAAGGAGCGTCCGAATCTGGACAAGGTCGTGCGGGAGTTGGAGAAGGCGGTTGCGTTGTATCCGCAGTTCGCGGCGGCATGGAACCTCGCTGGCGAGGTGAAGGTGCGAAGTGGCGACCTTCAGGCCGCCAGGGAGGCGTTCCGAAAATCCGCCGGGGCCGATCCGAAGTTCGTTCTCCCTTTGCTCACGCTGGCGCTCATGGACCTCAAGCAGAACCGGATGCAGGAAGCCTCGGAATGGACCGGGCGCGCGCTCCGCCTGGCGCCGAACCTGCCGGAAGCGAACTACTACAACGCCGTCGCCCACTCCACGCTTGGCAACCTCGAAGCGGCCGAGGCCTCCATCCGGCAGGTTCACACGAGCCAGGAAGCTGCAAAGTACCCGCGCACGCGCTTCCTGCTCGGCAACATCCTCGCCCAGCGGGGAGACCTGCCGGCCGCCGCGCAGGAGTTTCGCCGCTTCCTGGAACTGGAACCCGCCGGCGCCGCCGCCGACGCCGTGCGCAAACAACTCGCCGACTGGGAAGCCGCCGGCGCCCTCAAACAGCCGTAACAGTCGGGATGCAGAGCCTCCTCGGTAGAGCCGGCCGCCAGGCCGGCAATGCCGGCGGTCGCGCCGGCAGAAGGTCCAGCGCGGCGTCCGCCGCAGCCATCCGCCGGCAGGACTGCCCGGCGTGGCGCGCAAGACTGCGCGCTCCACACTCACCCAGGCATGCCTGCGACGCTTGCACCCCTTTTCCGCCATCTGTCACACTCGAAATTCATGCCAGCCTGGTGCCTGAGCAGGCCAGCGGCGTCCCTGCTGCTCTGCCTGAATCCCATCTTGTCCTCCACCGGCGGGCCAGTGGCTCACGCGCCCGCGGCCGAGGTTCTGCATTATCGCGCCGAGTGGCGGCTGATCCACGCCGGCAACGTCAAGCTGATCTGGAACGCCAGGCCGGGAAACGAACACTGGGAAGGGGATCTTACCATCCGCTCCGTCGGGCTGGTCTCCAAGCTCTACAAGGTGGACAACCACTATACGGTGCTTCTCGACCGCGGACTTTGTGCCTCCAGTTCGGTGCTCGTCGCCCATGAAGGCTCGCGCAGCCGCGAAACGAAAGTCACGTTCGATTCTGAGCGCCACAAAGCAAGCTACCTCGAGCGCGACCTCAAGAAAGGCGTCACGGTCGCTGCGCGCGAGATCGACATCCCGCCATGCGTCCACGATGTCATCGGTGGCCTTTATCGCCTTCGCTCGCTCGACGTCGCGCCGGGCAAGCAGGTGCAGCTTCTGCTGAGCGATGGAAGACGAAGCGTGCTGGCGCGCGTGAATGCGCAGCAGCGGGAGACGGTGCAGACGCCGGCCGGTAAGTTCCAGACGATCCGCTACGAGGCCTTCCTGTTCAACGACGTCCTCTACCGCCGTAAGGGCCGCCTCTTCGTCTGGCTCACCGACGACGAGCGCCGTCTTCCGGTCCAGGTGCGGATCCGGCTCCAGTTCCACATCGGCACCGTAACTCTACAGTTGGAGAAGGTGGAATCGTCATGATGATGCGTCCCGCGATTCATTCCGTCATCGTTGTTGTGCTGGCGCTCGCGGCGCCTGCCGCCCGCGCGCAGCAGGAGGCCCTTCTTTCGAACGACGACGCTTTGCGGCTCTGTGACCGCGCCGTGCAGTTGATGGACTCGACCAAGGTCACCATTGCGGAGCTCGGCCGCGCCGGCGCTCCCGTCACGGAAAACGCGCGGCAATCGCTGGCGGCCATGAGAGAAACCTGGCCGCAGCACGCGGGCCTCACTTACAGCCTGCTGGCGAACCTGCGCGCCTATCTGATCCTGGCCGATGCCGTGCCCAAGCCATTCCCGTTTCCGGCCGAGGCTGCCCGCCAGTTCGCCGAGCTGAGAGAGACCGCCCAGCGCCTGGAAGCGCATTTCCGGGCTCTGCTGGACCGCAAGGAGGCGCAGCTTCGCAGCCCGGACCGCGACAACCTCCAGCGGTACGCCGAGGACAACAGTAAGCTCGGCCCTCCCAGCCCGAACCAACCCCGGGCAGTCTTCCTCGGCGACTCGATCACCGATGGCTGGCGCCTGAACGAGTACTTCCCCGGGCGCGACTTCGTCAACCGCGGCATCGGCGGCCAGGTGACGAGCGAGATGCTGGGCCGGATGAAGGCGGACGTGATCGACCTCAAGCCCGCCGCCGTGCTCGTGCTGGCCGGCACCAACGACATTGCCCGCGGCACTCCGCTCGAAACGATTCAGAATAACCTGACGATGATCGCGGACCTCGCCGAAGCCCACCGCATCAAGCCGCTGTTCGCCTCGCTGCTCCCCGTCAGCGATTACCACAAGGACAAGGACCCGAGATTCGAGCAGACCAGGCGCCGGCCGCCGGAGACCATCCGCGCCTTGAACGCATGGCTCGAGAAGTTCTGCCGGCAACGCGGCTTCCTCTACGTGGACTATCACTCGCAGCTCGCGGACTCCTCCGGCATGCTCAAGACCGAGTACGCCGATGACGGCCTCCACCCCAACAGCGCCGGCTACCGCATCATGGCACCCGTAGCGCTGGCCGCCCTCGACAAGCTGCTCAAGCCCGAGCCACCCAAAAAGAAAAGGCGCTGGCCGTTCTAAGGAACACGGTTGTTCGTCCTTTGTCTGGCGCCGCCCGGAGTGCTCCCGCCAGCGCTGTCTGGCGCCGCATCGCTTCACGTCGGACCAGAGGCCCCGAAGCCGAGAATGGCCCAAAGCCCCGTTGCAGCTTTGTGCTTAGTGCGTTATGCTTTTGTGCATGAGAACTACCCTCGACATCAGCGACGAGGTTTTGCGGCAGGCCAAGCGGCGGGCGGCGGACGATGGCGCACCGCTCCGCCAGGTTGTCGAGTCCGCGCTGCGGCTGTACCTCGCGGGGAGGCCGCGTCAGAGAGCTTACAAGCTCCGTTGGCGCGTGGAGAGCGGGCGAATCCTTCCCGGCGTGCGGCTCGATGACCGGGACGCCCTCCTCGACGTGATGGAAGGACGCCGGTGATCGCGCTCGATACGAACCTCCTGGTCTACGCGCGGCGGGCGGAGGCGCCTGGACACGCTAAGGCGCAACGGTTGCTCGAGGGTCTGGCGCAAGGGCCTCGACCGTGGGCGCTGGCATGGCCCTGCATCTATGAATTCCTTCGCGTGGTCACGCATCCGCGCGTATTCGATCCGCCAACGGACCTCGAAACGGCAGTGGAAGACCTTGAGTCATTGCTGGCGTCGCCGTCGCTGGTGCTGCTGGGCGAGGGCCCGTCACATCTTGCCTCCATGCGGCATGCCGTGCTCTCAGCCCGCGCCACGGGTAACCTCGTCCACGACGCGCACATCGCTGCCTTGCTCATGGAACACGGGGTACGCGAGCTTTGGACGGCCGACAGGGATTTGGCCAGATTCACGGGCTTGAAGGTAGTTCATCCGCTGGGCTGAGGCCAACTCCGACGGCGCCCTCCGCCCTCCTCACCGTTTCCTCACACTCCCCTCATGCAAATGGGGCATCCGCAATCTGCCGGGGATGTAGACCCTCCGCTCGCCGCCAGAATCGCCGCCACCAGGCCGTCAATCGTGTAAGGCTTGGCTTCGACAGCAACCGCAAGGCCGAGCTTGCGCGCCGTGGCCGAGGTAACCGGGCCGATCGAGGCAATGCGGATGCGGTCTAGCGCAGCGGCGCCCGCCGCTTCGACGAAATTCTTCACCGTCGAGGAACTGGTGAACGTGATCCAGTCCGGCTTGCGGCCTTCCGTGAAGATCGTTCGCGCCCGGGCGGCAGCGTCCTCCGGGATCACGCTGCGATAAGCCTCGACCACATCCACCCGCGCGCCCCGCCGCGCCAGCTCCGCGGGCACCAGATCGCGAGCCACGGCGGCGCGTGGCAGCAGGATCCGCTTGCCGGCGAGGTCGTGGCCGGCAAAGGCCTCGAGCAGGCTCTCGGCCACGTACTCCTCCGGCATCAGTTCCACCTTGAGGTGCAGCCTCTCGACGGCGCGCCGCGTGGCCGGACCGATGGCGCAAATGCGAGCGCGCAGGCTGCGCATGTCCGCCTGGGAGGCGTCCAGGCGCTCGAGGAAGAACCGCACGCCGTTCACGCTGGTAAAGATGAGCCAGTCGTAGGATCCAAGGCAGGCGATGGCGGCGTCGAGAGCACTATAGTCCGCAGCCGGCCGGATCTCGATGGTTGGCAGCTCGACGACGTCCGCGCCGAGCGAGCGCAGCCGCGCCGACAGCTCCTCCGCCTGGCCCCTGGCGCGGGTGACCACAATGCGCTTTCCAAACAGCGGCAGCCGCTCGAACCAGTTGAGCTTCTCGCGCAGCCGGACCACCTCACCAACGATGATCGTCGCCGGCGGTCTCAGACCGCGCTCCTCGATCAGCCGCGGCAGCGTTGCTAGCGTCCCGGCGACGGTCTCCTGATCTGGGCGCGTCGCCCAGCGCACAGCCAAGGCCGGCGTTTCGGGCGAACGGCCACGCTTGAGAATCTCCTCGGCAATCCGCGGGAAGTTAGTAAGACCCATGAAGATCACAAGCGTCTCTGCCGCGCCCACTTTGTCCCAGTCAATGGCATCCACCGCGTGACCGGTCACGAAGGTCACCACCGAAGTGTGCTCCCGGTGCGTGAGCGGCACTCCCGTGTAAGCGGCGATGCCGAGCGGCGCAGCCACGCCGGGCACTACTTCAAAAGGAATGCCGGCGGCGGCGAGCGCCTCCGCCTCTTCCCCGCCCCGCCCGAAGATGAACGGGTCGCCACCCTTGAGCCGCACCACCCTGAGCCCGCGCCGCGCGCGGTCGATCATCATGTCGCAGATTTCCCGCTGAGAGTACGCGTGGACGGCCTTCTTCTTGCCGACGTAGATCCGCTCGGCCCGCGGCGCCAGTTCGAGTAACGATACCGGCGCGAGATGATCGTAAAACACAACGTCGGCCGTCTCGAGAATCCTCCGCCCCTTCCACGTAATGAGTCCGGGATCGCCGGGGCCTGCGCCGACCAAAAAAACCGGGGACAGCCCGCATGTTACCGCGCCGCGCGCCTCGGGCGGAACGGGGTCAGACCAAACTGTCCTGAGCGGTTTTTGTGAGCGGACAGTTCTGTCTGACCCCTTTCCGCCCATTCCTACACCCCCCTCCCGTACACCGCCTCAAGAATCCGGCGCGCGCCGG
>CAYZJD010000077.1:0-14819 GCA_964478455.1 uncultured Solibacteraceae bacterium
GCCTTGTCTGGGTGATCCTGTGGCGGCTGCTGTACCATCCCCCGGAGACGCACCCGAACCTGGGCCCCGCCGAGCGCGAGATGATCCTCACAGCCAAGCGCGATGAGCAACGCACCGAGACCCGCGCCATGTCTGACGACCACGGTGAACAGCCCGCGCCCTGGCGTGCCCTGCTCCGCCTGCCCCACACCTGGGGCATCATCCTCGGCCGCGCGCTCACCGACCCCGTTTGGTTCTTCATCACCGACTGGTTCGCGATCTACCTCGTGGCGAAGGGATTCAAGCTGGAGAACACGCTGGCAGGCTTCTGGATCCCGTTTCTTGCCGCCGATCTCGGCAATTTCTCGGGCGGCGGTTTCTCGAGCTGGCTCATCCGCCGCGGCTGGCCGGTGCTCCGCGCGAGGAAGTTCGTGATCCTCGTTTGCGGCATCGGCATGACACTGCTCATCCCGGCGGTCTTCGTGTCGAAGTTTTGGTTGATCGTCTCGCTGTTCGCGATCTCCACCTTCGCTTACGCGGCCTGGTCCACGATGGCGCTGTCACTGCCGTCCGACCTCTATCCCAGCCGCACCGTCGCCACCGTCAGCGGAATGAGCGGCACCGGCGCCGGCGTGGGCACGATCATCTCGACGTTCCTCATCGGTTGGATCTCGGACCGCTACTCCTTCGAGCCGGTCCTCGTCGCCGCCAGCTTCGTCCCCCTCCTCGCCACCGCCTGCGTCTTCCTCCTCGTCAAAAAGGGGTCAGCCTGATCTGGTCCATTTTTCCGGCGGAGCGGCCGAGCCGGAAAAATGGACCAGATCAGGCTGACCCCTTTTCGAAGCGTTCGGTTTTGGCCCACGTCATTGGACGGCGGGTGATGAAATCGTCCCAGAACGCGCGCGCTACCACTGGAATCCAGAGCTGGCAATAGGTGAAATACATCAGCATCGTCAGCAGGATGTTCGGCGGGGTGTCCTCGCCGCGTTCCGAGGCCAGCGCGATCACCAGTTGGAGCACGAACGTGACGAACGCTAGCAGCCATACCACACTGTATGGCCCGGGCACCTCGATGCGAATGACTCCCGTCACGCTGAGGAGAAAGAGAATGTCCGAAACGACGATCGCCGCGAAAAACACGTAGTACAGCGACAGCGAATACAGCAGCTCCAGCCCGACGCGGCGGGGACGCGCGCGCCACAGGCTTCCAGCGAACCTGCGCAGTAGGTAGTTATACCCGCGCACCCAGCGGTGGCGCTGACGGAACCACACCCGGAGCGTCTCCGGCTCCTGCTCCCAGGTCACCGAGCCGGGCACGAACTTCACCCGCCGGCCCGCCCTGTAGAGGCGCAATGTCAGCTCGGCGTCTTCCGTCAGCGCGTTCTCGTCCCAGCCGCTCAACGCTTCGACCACCTCTCGGCGAATCACGTAGTTGGTGCCCGGCAGAGTGGCGAACCGCATTAGCATCCACCGGCCTGCCTGCACGATCCACTGGAACCCGATCCCTTCGATGTTGAGGAACCTCGTCAGCAGATTGCGGTGGCGATTCACCGCGCGGTAGAACCCCGTGGCGGCGGCCAGCCTCTCGTCCGCCATGAGTTCTTCCACCAGAGGCCGCAACGCGCCGGGTTCCGGCGTATTGTCCGCGTCGTAGATCGCCAGCACCGGATACCGCGCGTGCCGGAGCGCAAAATTCAGAGCCGCGCCCTTGCCGCGCCCGGCCACTTCCCCTGGAATGTCCACCACCCGCACGCGTGGATCGGCGGCTTGGCGCCTCGCGATCTCGCCCGTGCGGTCCGTGCTCCCGTCATTCACGATCAGGACCTCCGTCCTTTCGGCCGGATAGTCCAGCGCCAGCACCGAGCGGATCGTCGCCTCGATCACCCGCTCTTCGTTGCGGCAGGGGATCACGATCGACACCAGCGGCAGGTCTGCGTCCGCCATTGGAGGGCGCGACCCGCGGCGCCGCGTCAGCCGGTAGTAACGATGTCCAAGAAAGAACAGCGCCGTCTGCCAGGCGAGCATGAACCAGATCAGCGTCACCGCCAGAATGAACAGCGCGTCGATGAGGACGTGCGAGTACAAGCGTCTATTGGATCGCCAGCTTCACGCTGTTGCTCGTGCGCCCGCCGACTGTGATCGTCACCGGGACTTCATTCCCCGTGGGCGCGGCGCCAGGAACCGTGAAATTGATCTGGTACAGGCCGGTGCAGCATGGGGCCAGCCCGTGAAACAAGATTTCGGCCGCGTTGACGCCGCCGACGCTCACCTCCGGCCGCGCTTTCATCCAAGCGAACACGTCCTGCGGCGCCTGCTCTCCTTCGAGCGGGGGCGGGCTCGTCTCTCCCAGTCCGCCGGCGTACATCAGGATTGTCTCACCCCGCCGAGCTGGGTTCGCCGTGTTCACCAGCGTAAAGTCAGCGTGCAGAAACGCGCCGCTTCCGTCGGCGAAATTGAAGAAGATACCAGGAGACACCGGCGCCACCGCTAGTCGCTCGACGGGACTCGTCTGCCCGGCCGCCGTCACCGCCACCCGAACGTCCCCTTGGGCGAACAGCCGCACTGGCGCCGCCGCATTGATCTGGTCGTAATCGGGCAACGACCGCGTGGCGAACAGCGGCGCGGGCACGCCGTTGAAGGTCACCTTTGTGTTTCCCAGAGCCAGAGGCAATGGGAAGACATACGCTGGCGGGTCCGCGTCCACGATACCGGGAAACCGGCCGAAGACGGAAACGATCGCATTACCGCTGATGGGCGCGGGCGCCCTGGCGAAACCCGCGCCTTCCACCACACCGCCGTCGAAGATCGAAGGCGCCGCCGTCCCAGCCATGAACGGGATTTGCTCGGAGGAGTTGCCGTCCGGGTTCGCCACGGAAACAATCGCGCTCAAGCCTGGGAACGCCGGTACAGTCACCTCCAGTCCCTGGCTGTCGAGAAACACGGGCTGGGCGGTCGTAATTCGCGCGGCTGTCGCGAACCGCACCACCGAAGCCGGCAGAAATCCTTCGCCGTTCAGCACGATCTTCCCGCCCTTCTGCGCGGGATTCGCCGCTGCTTCGAGCAGCGTCGGCGCGTTCAACATCGTGAACTGCACCGGCACACCCATGGCCGGGATCGTTGCTACGACCGTATCGCGGTTCACGTCGATTACGCTCAAGTTGCCGGAGTTCAGGTTGGTCACATAGAGGAAGTTCTCGTCCGGGTCGAGCATCAGGCTGAACGGTCCTGCGCCGGTCGTGATGTCCAGTTCGGCCGTGTTCGTCGCCAGGTCCAGGAGCGTGACCGTGTTCGATCCCGTGTTGCTCACGTAGCCGAACCTCGAGTCGAACGTCACAACCATCGCCGACGGCTGAGTACCCACCGGGATCTCGGCAAGAACCCGATCTTCCCATGTGTCCACCACCGAGACGCTGTTCGAGTCCCGGTTGACGACGTACAGCAGCTTGCTGTCCGAGGAGAAGGCCACGCTGACCGGCCCGCGCCCCACCGCGATCGTGCCGGTCACCTCGTTCCGCGTCATGTCCACCAGGGACACGCTGTCCGATCCCGTATTCACGACGTAGGCCGTGGTGAGGTTAGGCAGAATCGCGAACTGGTTTGGCTGAAGCCCGACCTCCAGTGTCTTGACGACCTGGCTGCGGTTCACATCGATGACGCTGATTGTCCCCGTGGGCCATTCATCCTGGTTGACAACGTAGGCGTAGCGCCCGTCCGGCGCGACGTTCACCTGCACCGGCGTCGCTCCGACGGCGATCCTCGCGCTCACCGCGCGGCGCATCACATCCACGGCCACCACTTCGTTCGCCGTGTCATCCGCCACAAAGACAAAGCGCCCGTCGGGCGTCGGCGCCAGGCTGCCTGCCGAAACGCCCGTCCCGATCGTCGCCACGCGCGTCCCCGTCGCCAGGTCGAGCAAGGCCACATTGCCCCCGTCGTAGTTCGACACGAACGCATAACGGTTGTTCGGCAGGATCAGCATCTCCGACGCCCCGGCGCCCGTGGGTATGGATGCCGTCACCCGGCGCGTTATCAGGTTGATGATGTGTACCTGGCCGCCGGCGTTGTCCACGACGAAGCCCAGGTTCTGGGCCGGCGCCAGAGCCGCTGTCCCCGCCAGCAGCACGCTCACCATCCAAAACTGTCTTGTCATTTCCTCCCCCACAACCGGACATGGAAGCTCATCCCCGCCGTCACCTGGTAGCGGTTGCTGTTCAAGTCGATGCGGCCCACGCTCCGGCCGGCGTTGGCGAAGACGGCCAGTCCCGGCCGCAAGGCCACCGCCACTCCTGCCACCACGTCCCCCCGCGACCGGTTCAGGCCGAACTCACTGATCAGCGCTTGCTCCCGCGTGAGCCGCGATCCCGACACGATCACCACCGGCGTTACCCGGCTCCAGGTGTTCAGCTCGAAAACCAACGAGTTGAAAATGATGCCGCGCGTGACGTATCCCGCCATGTAATAAAGGCGGTAGTAGTCGAAAGACTTCTGGAGCACCAGCGGCAGCACTGCGTTCACGCGGTCCGGCGCGAGCGCGTTGTCGACGATGCTGGGCTCACCCAGCACCTCGATCATCGGCTTCACCGCAAGGGCCGGGCGCCTCCTGCCCTCGGGGAACACGAGGAATTTCACGCCGGCATAGGCGTCCCCCACCCCGTTCACCTGGATGTTCTCGAACCGGCTGCGCACATAGGAGACGCTGCCCGACACATCAAAGCGCTGGTTGAGCCCGAGTGAGAAGTACACCGATGGAAACGCGGTGTCGCCGCCCGCGGGCACCTTGGCGCCAGACCAGTAGGTGCTCACGCTGAGCGTCCCGGGCGAGACCAGGTCGGCGTCGTCGTAAAACGCGATCGGCGCGCTCACCTTTCTGCGCTCGCCGGGCTGCTGCTGCGCGGGCAGGCACAGCGCGAAGGCCGCCCACAGGATGGGCGCCACGCGTCTCACGCGGACTCCTTGCGCCGCGCGGCCCGGCGCAGGCGCAAATGGAGATAGATCGCCGCCATGAGCACGGTGCTGGCCGCGCCGAAGGCAGCGATCGCCGACGCCGACAGCCAGCTCCAGAAACCCAGCAGCACGCTCGTGCGCGTAGTCGTCTCCACCTCCACCTGGTTCTCGCCCCGGGGAACGAGCAGCGCCCACGCCTGCGCCCTCTCCTCCACCGGCGGCTGGACGGGGCGGCCGTTGATCCTCACCTCGAGCGGCTTGCGGTTCAGGAGCAGAACCGCGCGACCCGGACTTCGGTAACGCACCGTGACGCCGGTCGGCGTCGCCCTCGCCTCCACGACGTCGGCGCTCGCGTATAACACCCGCGCCGGCATGCTTTGCGGATCCAGAACCTGATACCACGGGCGGCGAAAGCCAAGCCGGTATTTCCCTGGAGGCGCCAGTACACCCTCTTCCGACACCGCCGGCCAGAACGCGCCGTTCAGGTAGTACTCTCCGTCTTCCGGCGCTCGGATCCGGAGTGGCGCGTTGCTCGCGAGCTTCAATCCGGACCCAGCGGCTTCGAGCCGCGATGCGCCCGCCAGCGCCGCCCCGATCAACGCCCAGTCCTGTCCCGCCACGGTGTACTCGGAGTAAATTGCCGCGCGGCCCGATGCCGAGGCGGCTGCCAGCACCGTGCGCGCCAGTTCCGTGCCGGTCGCCCTCGCCGACGGCAGATTCGTCCCGTCGACGTTGCGGTCCGGCATCACGTTGATGTCGAACATGAGGCGCCGGCGATCCGGCGCCAGCCGTAGATAGGTCTCGGTAAACCGCAGGTAGCGGTCCGGCGGCTTCATCCAGTGCTCGGCCGGATCCTCGACCTGCAAGGTGAAATCGAACTCCTTCATCATCTCGACGATCCGGTGCGAATTCACCCCGAGCGCGGGCCGCACGTAGTCGCTGTGCAGGCTGTCGAGCATCGTCACCACGACTTCCCAGCCCCGCTCCTTCTGGAGCGGCGCCAGCTCCTGGAGCACTTTGCGGTGCCACGCCGTCACTACGTCTTCCCGGTACGAAAGGAACTGCGCGAGCGCCTGCGGGTTCCTCTTGTGGTAGTAGGGCGAGCCCGGCGCGAACAACAGGGCCGGATCGAAACCCGCCCTGGCGCGGAAGTCCGCCCGCACGTCCTCATTCATCGGCACAAACCGGTCAGGCCGGAGATAGTCGGTGAAATCCGCGTCGTAGTTCAGCTCGCTGATGTTGACGCCGTCCCAGGCGTGCGCCTCGAGGATTTGTTGCATCCAGTCCATCGCCGCGCGGAAGCATTTTGGATTCTGAAAATTCATCGCCGGACGCCATCCGGCGTGGCCCGCGACGCCGGCGGCGGTGCGCTCCCGCCACTCCGGATGCTCCTCCCAGAACCTCGGCGTCACCGCCGGGAACGCGAACCACGCGTAGACCGGCAGCCCGTTCTGATGGCACAAGCGGACGAAGTTCGCATAGTCGAACGTGTGCCTCGGATAGAACTGCCACGCCGCTGCGTAGACGAGGCGGACGCCCGCCCGCCGCCAGTAACCGAGCAACCGGTTCAAGTTGGCTTCGTCGCGGAATCCGGGATCGAAGTACACCTCGACCCGCGGGCTGGTTACCACCGCCGGCAGCCGGAACGCTTCGGCCAGGTACTCCGGGAAGTACGGGTAGTGGCTCGTGCCCTCGGCGGTGTGCTGATCGAACGGCGCCGCCAGGTGAAGAAAACGCCCCGCGCCGTGCTCGCCGCTCGAAGCCAGCACCTGCCGGCTCCGTGGATCCACCATCAGTTGCTGTGATCTTTCAGGCGCCTGGAAACGCTCCACCATTTCTTCCGGACGCCACTCGAGTGTCATCTCCGGATAAAGCACGTCCACCACGCTGCTTACCGGCACGCGACGTTCCATCCACCCAAAACCCAGCCGGCCGAGCCAGGGCTGCCGGCCATCGGCGACTACCAACCCGCCCGAGGAGAGGTAGCGCAGCAACTGCTCCTGTTCGGCTCCTGCCAGCCGCTCCCCAGGCGCCTGCGGTACCACGAGCACCGTGTTCCTGGCGGGCCGGGCACGGGCTAAATCGGCCGGCCGGATCGCCGCCGTCCGGTAGCCGAACGTTTCGAAGATCGTCCTGTAACTCTGCTGGTTGTTGGCCTCCCCGCCGGCCGCCCCGTCATTCCACAGCACCAGTGCTCTTCTGTCGCCGGCGAGTTCCAGGGGAAGCGAGAGGGGCCGCCGGATGGGTCGCCTCCGGCTCCACCACCGCCTTACTTGCTCCACTAAGCCGGGCGTTCGCGCCTGTGCCGGAGCATCCTTAAGACACTCCGCTGCCACCCAGCCGCCTTTGGGCGTGGGCATCGTTACTTCCACCGCCCCTTTTGCCGGCGCAGATGACACGCGCTCCTCGGCCACGTTGCCCGTGGCGTCGTACCTTCGCACTCGCCAGTGTTCTCCCTTTGCGGCCAGCTTTACGGCTCCGCCCGCCGTGCGAATGACAAACCGCTGACGCCAGTTCACCTCGCCTCCAAACTGCCGCAGCGAAACGAAGCGGTAGCCGAGTCCCGTGATCCCGTCCACGACTGCGCCCAACAGGGCCGGATCCAGAAACGCATGGAAATAGAATGACGCCACCGCGTCCCGCACCACGCGCAGGCTCCGCGCACGCGCGATCAAGACGCGCGGGTCCGAGGAATCCGTCTCCAGGTAGCCCAAGTTCTCCGGCACAACGTAGCGGCCGAAACGATCGGTTACCGGATAGGGGAAGTACTGGATCGAACCGATGTCCGGCGTTGCCATCGTGCGTTCATTAAACAAGGTGAACACTTGGTTCAGCGCGCGATAGCCGCTTTCCGATGCGGCATAGTGAGGCGTCTCGAACGCGATCGGATGGATGCCGTTGGCGAAGCACTCCTCCAGTCCGAGTTCCAGCTTCCCCAATACGGCGTCCTCCGAATCGCCCGCCGGCGGCCGGTTCTTGATCTCGTCCCAGAACTCGTAATCGTCCCCGCTCGCGCCGTCGTGCTGGTGCGTCACCCCGTGCAGGACCGGCGTCCCGCCGCGCGAAACCATGTAGCGCACGGCGTCCACCAGCCCTGGCCGATCCGACAGCCGCACCTCGAAACCCTTCGCCGGGTTGCGGAACACGGGAATCACCGCGATCTGGAACGGGACCCGGCGGTCGCCCAGCGTGTTCGCCAGCGCGCGCAGGTCCGCCGGATCGATCTCAGTGCTTACGTCCTCGATCCTTGCCAGGGCCAGCGCCTGCGGCGGATGCGGAACTTCGAGGATGTCGTGCAGCAGGTCGCAGAAGACCAGGTAGCGCCCGCCCTCTTCCGCGTACGAAAAGGGCGTGTCGGCTATAAACCAGAACCGCCCGCGCCGCAACGCGTAGGGATGCCGCACCTTCTCGTCGTTGACCGCCTCGGCCACCACCTCGACCGACGCCGGATCCGTGACGCGGACGATGTTCAGGTCCGGATCTTCCTTCGGTAGGGTGACGCCCCTGTAAATGACCTCGCGGAACTCCAGGTCATCGCGATAGTCCACGTAGGAAAGGCCGAACCGGCGCCGTGCCCGCTCCGTCGCGGTGAGCTGCCCGGCATGGCGGCCGATCCAGCAGAACGGCTTGTCCGCCGACTCGATGTCGCGCAGGAAGGCCGCTGGGATCCGTGTGCCACTGGCCGTACCGAGAAAGAACGCCGCGCGATAGGACGCAAGCTGCCCGGCACGATACGAAGCGATGGGAAGGGTCTCGCCGTTCAGGCCGAAGTGCCCGAGCAGGTTCTGGATCTGGTGTGCGTCGAGGTAACCCTCGGCCGCCGGCGCCGCCGGCCCGTCGTAGTAAATCGCGACTGGCTGCTGCGCGACCGTCACCGCCGGCATCCAGGCGAGCACCAGCGCCCACGTTGCGCCAAAAGGGGTCAGCCTGATCTGCCCCATTTTCTTCCTGCTCGGCGAGGTCCTAAGACGCCTTCGACCGCGCCGCCTCGACCACCAGCTCGCAGTTCTCCCGCACCTGCTCCTTGTACTTGGGGAACATGCCGATGACGACGCAGTCGTGTGGTTTGGCGAAGTCGAACGCCAGCCGCAGCGCCGCTCTCATCCGCTCACGTGAACCGCAGTGACGCGAAGCGCCATAAACCTTGAAGATCAGGCACTGCTTCGACGTCCGCCGGACCCGTTCCAGCATCCGCTCGCGGTCCGGGTCCCAGAACAGCTCGTCCTCGACCAGGCGCCCAGCGAGCCGGCTCGCCTCCTCCTCCGTCCGGCTGAGGTTGTAAAGACACGTCATGTAGAAATCGACGTCCCAGCCCTTCTCTTCAGCATGGTCGAGGACCTCCGGAATGTGGGTCCCCAGCCCGACCCTCACACCCGCGTCCCGCATTACCTTGAGCGCCTCCCTGACCTCTTCGATCTTGCCGGTCTGCCATGCCCGGTCCGTCTTAGAGCCGTGGTGATAGATGCCGATCGCCCCTGCCTTGGCCATCTCGCGAATATTGCGCTCCGTGTCCGCCAGCTCGGAGGCTGTCTGCCCGATCCACTGGATGCCGCCGCCCTCCAGCCGGTACTCGTTCAGCAGCCTCAGGATGTGCCGGTCGCCGCGCGATTGCCAGGTATTGATGCCGGCCGCCTGGCAGTTGCGGAGCAGCCGCCTGACATTGGCGCCGGTGAAATAGTCCACCATCTCGCGGCTCAGTTCCGGCGAAACGTGCGATGTCCCGCTGATCGGATTGCCGCCGACGATCAGTCGTGAGACGCGATGATCGCCGAACGGCACGAGCGGTATTTCACCGGCGGCGGCGCGTGCCGCCGTGACCGCACCCGCCGCCGCGAGGAGAACTTCGCGCCTGCTGCGCACCATGGCTAGATGATAACAGGCGCCTTCGCCCACCGATGCCTGCTCTGTGCATCTAATGGGAACATGAGATCGCTCCTCCCTCTCTTGCTGGTCCCGGCGTTCCTGGCCGCCCAGGTTCCCCGCATTGCCATCATCGATTTCTACGGTCTCCGCAAGACCAGTGAAGCGAAGACACGGAAGGCGCTTCGCGTTAGGGAAGGCGATCCCCTTCCGCGCTCCAAAGCGGAGGTCGAGGAGCGGCTGGAGAAGCTCCCGAACGTTGTCCGGGCGCGCCTGGAGGCCGTCTGCTGCGAGCAGGGCAACGCCATCCTGTTCGTCGGCATCGAGGAGAAGGGCGCGCCGCACTTCGATTACCATCCGGCCCCATCGGGCGACGCCGTGCTACCGGAGGAGATCTATCCCACGTACGACCGGTTCCTCTCCGCCTTCGAAACCGCCGTGCGGATCGGCGATACCAGAGAAGACCTCTCCGAGGGCCATGCCCTCTCGGCCAACTCCCAGGTGCGCGCGATCCAGGAGCAGTTCGTCGACCTCGCCGACAAGCACTTTGAAATAGTCCGCGCCGCGCTGCGCAATTCCGTCGACGAACGCACGCGGGCTGTCGCCGCCCACGTCATCGCCTATGCCGCGAACAAGAAGCTCGCCGCCGGCGATCTCCAGCACGCCATGCAGGATCCCAACGACGCCGTGCGCAACAACGCCATGCGCGGCCTCGTCGGTATCGCAACGCTTGCCGGCCGCGATCCTGAACTCGGGATCCGCATTGAACCCACCTGGTTCATCGAGATGCTGAACTCGCTCGTGTGGACTGACCGCAACAAAGCCTCCGTCGCGCTCGCCGAACTCACCGAGGCGCACGACCCGAAGATCCTCGAGCGGCTCCGCGAGCGCGCTCTGCCGTCCCTGGTCGAAATGGCGCGCTGGAAAAGCCTCGGCCACGCCCTCCCGGCCTTTCTTCTCGTCGGACGCCTCGCCGGCCTGCCCGAGAGCGAAATCGAGTCCGCCTGGGCCCGCGGCGACCGCGAAGCGCTGATCGGAAAAGTCGCCGGAGGCAAGCGCCGATAGTCAGCGCAGCCCCTTCTCCTTCAGATACCGGATCAGTGCCTCCGGATCGTCGGTGATGATGCCGTCCACCTGCGCGGCGATGAGGCGATCCCATTCCTCAGGGGTGTTCGCCGTCCAGGTGACCACTAGAATGCCCGCTGCGTGCGCTGCCTGCACTTTCTCGGCTGTCAGCAGCCTGTGCTGAGGCGAGGCGATGCCGGCCTGGGCTTCCCTCGCGATGGCGGCGAAGTCTCGCTGATCGGTCTCAAACAGCGCCGCCAGGCGTATTTCCGGCGCCAGCCGCCTCATCGCCCTGAGAACTCGGAAATCGAACGACTGCATAATGACCCGCGGTTCGAGCTTGTGCCTGCGAATCGCCTCGAGCACCAGTCTCGCGAACTCCTCCGGCGCCGGCGCGTATTCCGGCCACCGCGGCGAGACCTTCGTCTCGATGTTGAAGCGGAAACCCCCGCGCCCGGCCAGCGACAACACTTCGTCAAGAGTAGGAATCCGCGCGCCGGGAACGGGCCGCTGCTTCGGGAACGCCGGATTCTTCTTCGAGCCGCAATCCCACTCCCGCAGTTCGGCCAGCGTCAGTTGCCGCACCACCGCCCGACCGCTCGGGCCCGTGCAGATTGCGGCGTCCAGCACCGGATCGTGCGAAACCACTGGCACGTTGTCCTTGGTCACCACGACGTCCAGCTCAATCGCGTCCGCGCCGGCCGCAATCGCGTGCTCGAACGCCGGCACTGTGTTCTCCGGCAACACGGCGCGAGCGCCCCGGTGCCCGTGCACTTCGATCCTCTCGGCCACCGCGGACAAGAGAAATACCGGCGTCAGGAGCATCCTCCCAATCATCTCGCTATAGGATATAAGAGGATTCGTCAACGCTTGATGGAAGGACGAACATGAACGACATCACCCGCAGGCATTTCACCGGCGCGGCCGGCGTCGCCACCACGCTCGGTTACTCCCGCATCCTCGGCGCGAACGACCGCGTGCGCGTGGGCTACATCGGGCTCGGCAATCGCGGCGACCAGGTGCACGAGGGCTTCCTCGAGTACGGCGACAACGTCACCGCCGCGGTCTGCGATCTTCGCCAGGACTACATGGATTTCGCCGCGAAGAAATCCCGCGCCACCCCGAAGAAATACACGGACTACCGCAAGCTGCTCGAGGACAAGGGGGTAGACGCCGTTGTCATCGCCACCCCCGACCATTGGCACGCGCTCATGTTCATCGACGCCTGCGAGGCGGGCAAGGACGTTTACGTCGAGAAGCCGCTTTCGCTCACCGTCTTTGAAGGCCGAAAGATGGTGGAGGCCGCCGAACGAACGAAACGCGTGGTCCAGGTGGGCATCCAGCGCCGCTCCGCGGCCTTCCTCAAAGAAGCGGCCGAGTTCGTGCGCGCGGGCGGCCTCGGCGAAGTCACCGTCGCCCGTTGCTACCACGTCATGAACGAATGGCCCGTCGGCATCGGCAATCCGCCCGACGGCCCTCCGCCGAGCGAGGAGGAATGGGACCACTGGCTTGGCCCTGCGCCGAAGCTGCCCTATAACCGCAACCGCATGTACTACAACTTCCGCTGGTTCTACGACTACTCCGGCGGCCAGCTCACTAACTTCGGCGTCCACTACATTGACATGATCCGCTGGTGCTTTGGCAAGGACGCGCCGCGCGCCGTCACCGCCATGGGCGGCAAGTACGTCATGAAGGACAACCGCGAGATCCCGGACACGCTCGAAGTCCTGTGGGAGTACGACGGGCCTGCGCTCGTTTGCTTCGCGCAGTACAACGCCAACGCCGCGCCCGGCAATATCCGCAACGCCGAAATCGAGCTGCGCGGCACAAAGGGCACGATGTACATCGATGAGGACAAATGGGAAGTCGTCCCGGAGGAGGTGACGGACCAGGCCCGGCCCGCGCGAACGCCGCTCGACCGCGTCACCGAGCGGGGCTACCCCAAAACGAAGAAGCCGGTGATCGTGCCCAAAGTCGTAAAGGGCCGGGCCTATGACGACGCCGCGCACGCCCGCAACTTCCTCGACTGCGTGAAGTCGCGCGCGAAGTGCAACTGCGATATCCTCGCCGGGCACCTCTCCACCGCGGCCACGCTGATCGGCAACATCGCCCTCCGCACGAAGAGCTATCTCGAGTGGGACGCTCGCGCCGAGCGGTTCACTAACAACGACGCCGCCAACCGCTGGCTCCACTACAAGTACCGCGAGCCTTACAAGCTCGGCTGAGGCCGCCATTATGCCGGTAACGCGCAGACAGTTCTTGCTCTCGGCCGCGGCCGCTGCGACCAAGCCCGCCGCCCCCCGTCCGGCGCTGTGCCTCTTCTCCAAGCACTTGCCGAAGCTCGACTACGACGCCCTCGGCAGGCAGGTCCGCGAGTTCGGCTTCGATGGCGTGGATCTCACCGTCCGCCCTGGCGGTCACGTCCTGCCCGAGAACGCTGCCCGCGACCTGCCGCGCGCGGCCGAAGCCATCCGCTCCCACGGGCTTTCACTCCCGATGGTCACCACTGCTCTTACCAGCGCCTCCGACCCGGCCGCGCGTCCCATCCTCTCAACCGCCGCCGGCCTCGGCATCCCCTTCTTCAAGCTCGGCTACTGGTACTACCGCTCGCCCGATGTCGAGAGAACCCTCGCCGAGACCAAGCGCGATGTCGAAGCGCTGGCCGGTCTCGCCAAGGAGTACGGCATCGCCGCCGGGTTCCACAATCACTCGGATGACTACGTCGGGGCTCCCGTCTGGGACATCCGCGACATCATCGCGAACCTGGACCCGCGCTGGATCGGCTACTACTTCGATCCATGCCATGCGGTGGCGGAGGGCGGCGTGGCGGGCTGGCACATCGCCCTGCGGCTTGCCCTGCCGCGCCTGAAAATGGTCGCCCTTAAGGATTTCTATTGGGAGAAACGCGGCGGCCGCTGGGAGATGATCATGTGCCCCCTCGGAGAGGGCATGGTGGAATGGCCGAAGTTCTTCTCCATGCTCGCCGCCGCAAAGTACACCGGCCCCATCTCACTCCACGTCGAGTACGAGCCTAAGGACGAACTTGCAGCGATCGCCCACGACCTGGCCTTCATGAGAAAACAGGTGGCCGCCGCCTACTAGACCGGGGAGTTCCCCGCTCGCCCGTTGCGCGGCCTCAGGCCGCTTCCGGCGGGTGATCGGACGCCGCCTGCGGCGTCTCGCACGAGCAGCAGTCGCTGCACCGCTGGCACTTCTCGCACAAGTGGTCTCCGCACGCGTCCTTCGTGCAGTAGACGCAGATCTGGGTCGACGGCTGGCCGCAGATGCTGCAACGATATGTGTACGTGACGCTCACTTGGGCTCCGGGGTGTTCTTCGGCGGTTCCTTCGCCGGCCGCCGCGACAACTCTGCCCGGCAACGCTGCGCCTCCTGGTCCATCACCTTGAGTTCGGCTTCCTTTGCCGCCGCCAGGCTCACGATGTACTGCCGCAGCTTCTCCACGTGCCCCGCCGCATCGCTCATCGTGCTGCGCAGCAGGTCCGCCAGCGCCGGATTTTGGTATTTCCGGACTCCCTCATCCATCGAGGCGAGCATTGCATCCACCGCCTGCATCCGGAACAACGTCTCCAGCGCCAGCGTGAGCCGCTCCGGCTCCTTGGCGAGCTCCTCCGACGAGTGGATCAGGAAGCCGGTTTCATCAACGACCGACTTCCATTGCCGCTGGTAACCCGCTGGCGCGCCCTTCGCGGCCCAGTCCTCGGGCTTCACCTCCTCCAGGATCGGGCGGAAGCGCTTCGCCGATTCGGCCAAAGACTCCATGTTCTTCCGCACTTCCCACTCCGGAGGCAAGCCTTCACTTTGGGCGAAGGCGATGGGAAGCACCCCGAGAGACGTAAGAATAACGGTGGACAAGACTCGCATTTGCAGCTCGATGACCGCCAGGCTTTACTTGCCGGACGGCGGTGGCGGCGGAGGCGCGCCTCGTCCATTGTCGCCTGGAAGAGGAGGCG
>CAYZJD010000078.1:0-14459 GCA_964478455.1 uncultured Solibacteraceae bacterium
CGATTACGCTCTCCTCGCCCGCAAGCTCAACTGACCTGCACCCGATTTGCGCTTAGGCTGCTCTAAGCGTTGATTGCGCGCGGCCGGTGCTGGCTGCTTCTGTCTTCCTTGGACCCGGCGGACGGACTACCCTCGCCCGTCTGGCTCGGTCAGTGGCCGCGGGTCAACGTGACCGTTAGCCGGATGATGTGTATGGGCAAATCCATCACCTCCGCAGCGGACAAGGTAGACGGGCGGTCGATCCCGCGCTGCTGCCGGTCCGCAGGGGCATGATGGGTGTGCAGTTGCGGTCTGCTCCAGCGGTCAACACAATGCCGATCAGGAACTGCAGCAGAACCAAGGGGGCCATGTGGGCAAAGTGGAGAGTATCGAAAGTCAGATCCAAGACCTTTCTCCCGAGGAACTGGCAACACTCCGGGAATGGTTCGCGGAGTATGACGTCGAAGCATGGGACCGCCAGTTTGAGGCCGACGTCAAGGCAGGGAAGCTCGATGCGTTGGCGGAACGTGCTCTACGGGACCACCTTGCCGGGCGGTCCACCAAGCTGTGAATCACTACGCAGCCCCTTTCCTCCTGAGGCGGCTCGATTCGATCCGCCGCGAGCAGAATCAAATCTATGAGTGCAGGTCGTATCGCGCTGCCACGCCCGCCGGCTTGTGTGCGAATTTGGGGACCCGCAACCGGATGGCCCACGAATCCGTCCCAACAAGGTGCTCCTTGCTATACTGAGATTTCCCGCGTTTGACGCTGCTATGCGATCCTTGGCTTTTCTAGTACTTAGCGCCGGTGTGGGCCTCGCGGCCGAGTTCGCCACCGGCCAGGCGGCGCGTCTGGTCATCGGCCAGCCAACCTTCACCGCCCAGAAGCCCTATGCGGCTCTCGATGCGGACAAGAAGCCCCTTACAAGCGCCGAGATCCTCGGAGGCGCCGGCGGTCTGGCCTACGCCAACAACATGCTGTTCGTCACCGACACCAACCGCGTCGGCGCCAGCCCGCTCAACCATCGCGTCCTCATCTACAAGAACCTCTCGGCGCAGATTCCCGGCCTCACCGATGAACTCGTTCAGAGCAAGCGATGTCCCGCGTGCGTGGGCGTCGCCGATGTGGTTCTGGGTCAGCTTGACTTCACCAAGAGCGAGCTCAGCTTGTCGGAGCGCGGTCTCCGCCTGCCTACCGCCGTGGCCTCCGACGGGGTCATGCTCGCGATCGCTGACACCGACAACAACCGTGTCCTCATCTGGCGGCAGATTCCCAACGTCAACGGCGCGCCCGCCAACGTTGTTGTCGGGCAGCCCGATTTCCAGATCAACACCATCCCCCGCGTCCCCAACAGCAAATCCCTGCGCGGTCCGCAGGGCGTCTGGATCCAGAACGGGAAGCTCTTCGTTGCCGACACCCAGAACCACCGCGTTCTGATCTGGAACTCCATCCCGAGCACGAACGGCCAGCCTGCCGACGCCGTTCTTGGCCAGCCCGACTTCGACACCTTCGTCGAGGTGGATCTCACCAAGGCCGAGGTCAACGCCAAGCCCAACAACCTGCTCAATCCGGTTTCGGTTACCTCCGACGGCACTAGGCTTTACGTCTCCGACCTTGGCCACAACCGTGTGCTGATCTGGAACTCGATTCCCACCGTCAATCAGGCCCCCGCCGACGTGGTCGTCGGCCAGCCCGACATGACCAGCGCCGTGCCGAACAATTCCAAGAAGCTCTGCACGCCGACGGGAAAGGATGACCAGGGCAACGACATCTTCCCCTTCCGCTGTAATGCCACGGTCGACTTCCCGCGTTTCGCCCTCTCCGACGGCCAGCGCCTGTTCATCGCCGACGGCGGCAACGACCGCGTCCTCGTCTTCAACGCTGTGCCCACCGGCAACGGGCAGGGCGCTCAGGTCGTCCTCGGACAGCTCGGCGACACGACCAACTCCAACTCCGACAGCGCCGATCCTCTGCGCCGCTCCAGCGCCGATTCGCTCCGCACGCCGCTTTCCCTGGCCTGGGACGGCGCTAACCTCTTCACCAGCGACCCCTTTAACCGCCGCGTGCTCGTCTTCACCCTCGCCGAGCGCTCCATCCCCAACACCGGCGTGCGCAACGCCGCCAGCTATCAGATCTTCGCGGTGGGTGCGATCGCGTTCTCCGGAAAGATCAAAGAAAACGACGAGGTCACCGTCACGATCATCTTCGGGGACGATAAGAACGAGTACAAGTACAAGCTCGTAAAAGACGACACCCTGGAAAGCGTCGTCACAAAGGTCTCCGAGGTGATCAACGCGGGGGACGGAGACCAGTACGTCTTCGCCAGCCCCAACACGGTCCTCGGGGCCATCATTCTCACCGCCAGGCAGGAGGGCTCGAGCGGCAACGAGGTCGAGTACAACGCCATCGCCAACACCAACGCCGAGATCGTTGTCAAGCCGGCGGGCTTCCGACTCGGCGGTGGAGGCGACGCCGCTAAGATCGCCCCCGGCAGCCTCGTGACCATTGTCGGAAACGACTTCGCCGACCAGACGGCCGAAGGCGTCTTCGACGAGGATGGCCGCCTTCCCACCGAGCTTGCCGGCGTCCAGGTTTACCTCGACGGCATCCGCGCCCCTCTCCTCTACGTTTCGCCCAAGCAGATCAACGCCCAGATGCCCTTCGAGGTGTCAGACACCACCAGCGTCAGCGCCTATGTCCGCACGCGTTGGTCCGACGGCCGCATCACGGCCACCAACGCCGTCGGGGTGCCGATCATCGAGCAGAACCCGGGCATCTTCGGTTACGGCGGCGTCGACCCGCGGCCTGCCGTTGCCCTCCACTTTTCGAGCTACGCCACTGGAACTATCTCCGTGGACGGCACCGCCACCGCCGGCGACACCGCCACCGTCAAGATCGAGGATCGTTCTTACACTTACACGGTCAAGACCGACGACACCCTGGCCAAGATCCGCGACGGGCTCATCAACCTGATCAATGCCGATCCGAAGGTCGAGGCCTTTCCAGCGGGCACCTTCACCCGTATCCGCCTGCGCGCCCGGCAGGCCGGCCCCGCCGGCATCGGCATCAAGTACTCCGTCAGCACCAGCACCGGCGCTAAGGTCATCTTGTCCCCCACCACCGAGGCTCTTTGTTGCGCCAACGAAGCGGGCAGCCTGGTGACCGAGCAGAATCCCCTCGTCCCGGGAGAGACACTGATCCTTTACGCCACCGGCTTGGGACTCGTTAAGCCCGATGAGGCCAAGAACAAGCTGGTTACCGGCCAAAAGTACCAGGGGCCCGAACTAAACGAACCCGTCGAGTTTCTCTCATCGCTTTGTGGCAGCAAAACCGCTAACGTCCTGTTCGCCGGTTACAAGCCCGGCTACGCCGGCCTTTATGAAGTGCACTTGGAGCTGAACTCCGACATCCCCACCAACCCCCGCACCCAGTGCACCATCGCCCAGGACATTTACGTCAGCAACATCGCCACCATCCCCGTGAAGAAACCCTAAAAGGGGTCAGCCTGATCTGCCCCATTCTTCTTTCGCGCTCTTGAAAAATGGACCAGATCAGGCTGACCCCTTTTCGGGCTCCTTTTCGGGCTCGTAGGGATGGAAGCCGCGGGCGCGCATTGTGTGGCGCGCCGCGTCGGCGGACTCCGGCCTTACATAGAAGAACGCCCCTGCCCGCGCCCGGTGAAAGATAAAGCCGCTGAAGTACTGGTCCACCTCGACCACGTAGTCGATCCCCGCCGACGTCAGCGCCTCTTCGAGCGTCAGCGCCTCGTTCAGCTTTCTGGCGATGTAGAGCAAGATGCCTTCGGTGTCGCTAAGGTACTCCGGTTCGCGCCGCATTCTTCAACCGCCTTGTTCCCCGCGGAGCCGCGCCGACCAGATCTCATACGCTCCCGGCGCCTGCTTGTTCCACCATTGGATGTAGGCCTTGGCTACAGTCTCCATGTTCTTCAGCAGCAGCGGGTTCTTGGCGGTGTCGCGGAACGGCGGCACGAGGTCCCGGATCTTCTCCCAGACGAACAGCATCTCCTGCCCGTACTGAAAAAACAGCTCCTGGTTGAGCACTCCGCAGGTGATGAAGGACGCGACCATTTCCCAGTAACCCACCACCATCCGCAAGTAAGCGTTTTGCTCCGACCCGCGCGGGCATAACGCCTCCTGTTCCTCCGGCGTGCGCGCGTTGAACGACTTGCCGAACCAGTCGCGTGCCTCGCGCAGCTTCGGCTCCCGCCGGAGCTCATACAGCTTGATGATCAGGTTGACGTCGTCGTAGGTGGCTGTCGCTTCTACTCTCATGGCAGTGAAGACAAGCGTAGCAGAACGCGGCCGGTTGTCAGCCGAACGTGTTCAGTCGTTGGAGTGGCGGCGGGGTCGATTCAAACACATCGTCCCGGCGTACGGTGTTCCTCTGTGGGCGTGCCGAGACTCGGAACGCCACACCCGTTTAGCGGTGTTTCGCGAATCGAAGCCGCTGTTTCCGCACTGTGAGGGCGATCCCGACCGAGAGCAGCACGCCCAGCACCACCGGCGCCAATGCGCCGATGACGACGAACAGAAAAGTCTCGGACACCGGCCTGAGATCCGGCCCCTGCGCCAGGGGGTGGCGGGCAATGACCCGCAGAAGCGCCCCGGCGAGAATCAGCAACGCCACCGCCGCCCCGGCAGACGCCAGCCACACAAGGCCGAACCTGCGCTCGCCGGGACCGCGTCCGTGAAACAGGGTTTCCATGTGTTCCTCCACCGCCGACCTGCCCAGGTCGGCGAAAAGATCCATCCACAAGCGCAGAGGCCGGAATCCACCTCGGCGCTGTTCCTCCCGGCGAAGGTCGCGGAACATCAGCGCCATTTCCCGGCCGTACTCGCGGCGGAATCCGGCGGGATAGGCCAGCAACAGCAGACGATAGAGGCGATCGGCCGCAGGCATTTCAGGCCTCCCGTGCCCTCAGGAGCTTCCTTGCCCGGGCCGCCCGGACCAAGGACGCCAGCCGATGCGCCTCGGCCGAGGCGACCCGGCGGCCGAATTGGGTCAAGCGATAGTAGCGGCGGCGCTCATCGTCGAGTTCCGGATCCGGCCTTTCCCCGCACTCCTCGATGAGCCGCCCGGCGGTCATGCGCTTGATGGAGCCGTACAGCGTGCCCGGCCCGAGCCGCACCGCGCCGTTCGTCCGTCCGGCGACCTCTCGCATGATGCCGTAACCGTGCATCTCGCCCCCTGCCAGCGCCAGCAAGATGTGGAACTCAGCCGGCGTCAGCGGCAACAGCGTCTCCGGATCGGGCGTGGCCTTCGCCATAACTATCGCCTGATGATATATCGTACACCGATATACTAACGCCTGCACCGGTGGTTGTCAAGAACCGGCCAACGGCCGCCAACGCAAGATTGCAGGGCGCCACAGCGCCTCTGGCTTGCCGTCGAAGGGGCGCGCTGCCCACTCTCGGGAAGCGTGGTGGAGCGAGGTCGGGTGCGACGCGCTGCTAGACCTGGTTGATATTTTCCAAAGCGATGATTACTTTTCCTCGAGCGTGTTTCTTTTCCAGATATCGGATAGCCTCAGGGACCTCACTCAACCTGTAACGCCTGTCGATGACCGGCTTTACCTTCCCGGCCTTCATTAGATCGTGCATGATAATCAGGTCGTCTTTGTTAGGTCTCGCCAGAAACGTAACCAGCTTCTGGCTTATGAACCGCGACACGACAAGCGCTGCGGTCAAGCGGGCCAAGGCACCAATCATCCCCCGGCCGGTCAATTCTCCGACCATGATGTAGATTCCCCTAGGGTTTAGGATGCGCCGGTATGCCGACAACGAATGGTTCCCGACGCAGTCGAAAATCAGGTCATAACGTTGCCCACGCTGGGTGAAATCATCCTGGGTGTAATCGATGACGTGATCTGCGCCGATTGATCGGACCATGTCCACGTTCCTTGTACTGCATACGCCAGTCACCTCTGTGCCGAACGATTTGGCGATCTGCACCGCGAACGTACCCACGCCTCCTGCCGCACCGTTGATCAAAACCTTCTGCCCCGGCTGAATCTGTCCCTTGTCGCGAAGACCCTGCAACCCGGTGAATGCCGCCACCGGTACCGAAGCTGCTTGCTCGAACGTGACATTCGCCGGCTTCATGACCAATGTCGACTCGGGAGCGCACACATACTCGGCAAAGGCCCCCAGGCGATGGGCCCAAACTCCGACACCCGAAGCTTGCGGGTCATTGACACACACGCCGAACACGTCGTCGCCCGCTCTGAACTCCGTTACGTTCCTGCCAACCGCTTCAACCCGGCCGGCCACATCGACGCCAACTCGGTTGGACTTCGGTCTGCGCAGGCCGGTCATGATGCGAACGAGGTACGGCCTGCCTTTCAATGGGCCCGTGTCCAGTGGATTGACGGAAGCGGCCCGAACTTCTATTAAGACTTCGTTGTCCTTGGGGACCGGCTTTTCGACATCCGTGATTTGGACAACCTCCGGAGGTCCGTATCTGTTGCAGACAGCGGCTTTCATGTGCACACTCCCCGTGCGCCGGCCTCTTCCTTCCATCCCATAACCCCTGAGGGGCCACCAGCCGGCTATAGCGACGCCGAACGGCCCCTTCCTGCTCGCGTTCTGCCTGGATCTCCTGCTGCCGACCTGCCAGCATGCGTTCATGCCAACGCCGGGCAATCTCGCGTTAGCCGCCGTCGAGCACTGAGCCTGTTTCAGGAGGCCGACCCTTGGTACTTCTTTGTGTCCTGAACGAATTGCTTCGCTCTTTCCTGGAGGTAGAACACATCTGCTGCCTCAAGTCCGGAAACGGAATCGTAGTCTCCCGCCTGCCGCTTCTCGAATGCCTCCAAGAGCCAGCGGTGCAGGTCGGCTGGCAACTCGCCTGTCTTGGCGAAATGCTGGCCGAAGCCGGAGTGTACGTTGCCGTGAGTGGAGAAGGCCATTCCCTTTGTCAGCAGGAGGGCTTCGGCGCAATAGAACATCGCGTAGTATAGACGTGACACGGCGGAATCGTAGTCCGCCTCCGAATACAGCCTGGCCGCCGTTGCCAGGAACTTCTCGGATTTCGCAACGAGATTTCTAATCTCCTCGTTCAAACGGCAACGGCCTCTCTACGGACGTTGATGAGAAAAGGACTCTGCCGATGCTGGAAAGACTCGGTTGAAACAGGAAAAACGGCGACCAGCAGATCGTGTCTGAGGCAGATTTCGGCCACCGCAGGGCTCATTCGCCTGATCTCTTCTCCGACGCGGCTTGGCCCGTCCAGCACCACCAGCACGTCCACATCGGAGCCATCACGGCCTGCACCACGCGCATAGGACCCGTAAAGGTAGACCCCCTTCAACCGCTCACCGTACGTACTGTAGAGAGCATGCTTCAGTTCCTTAAGAGCGGCTTGTACGGGCAACGGAAGCGCCTGGCTTGACACAGCTAACGGATCCCCCTACTAGTGTCCTACAGCCCGCCGGCGGATTTACAGGTTTCCCGCTCGCTCAGGTCACCACCCAATCCCACCCGACCCCGGGCTTTTCCGAGGGCTGTGTGCAGATCCCTTCCGGCCCGCGAGTCAGCCGGTAATCCTCTTCGTAGTAGCGGTATACCTCCGCTGGACCGCCCGGCGCCGGCATGAACAGCTCCGCCCACGGGCTGTTCACGCTCGCCATGATGAAGTGCACCGCGTCGCGGCTGCCCCCTCCGTGCGGAATCACCGGGATGTCGTAGGCCGCTGCCAGCGCCCCGATCCGGCGTAGTTCCGTCAGACCGCCGCACCACTGGACATCCGGCTGCCAGATCGCCGCTCCCTTGTGCTCGAGCAACTGCCGGAAGCCGTAGCGCGTGTACTCGTGTTCGCCGGTGACGATCCGCGTCGACTTGATCTGTGCGTTCAGCCGCCCGAAGCCTTCGTAGTCGTGCGGCTGGAGGCACTCTTCCATCCAGTAGACGCGATAGGGCGCCACCAGTTCCGCCATTTCCAGCGTGTAGCGCTCGTCCCACGCCATCCAGCAATCGAGCATGATCTCGCCGTCCGGCCCGAGCAGGCCGCGCGCCCGCTTCACCAGCTCTACATTCTTGCGCTGGCCCGCGGGACCGTCGGCCGGCCCGTGCGGGATCGCCAGCTTCAGCTTTTTGTAGCCGAACTCGACGTGCTGCTCGAGGTCGTTGCCCGTGCAGTAAGCCGGAATCCGCTCCTTCGTCGCCCCGCCGAGAAGCTTGTACACCGGCATGTCCAGCGCCTTGCCGATCAGGTCCCATAGCGCCAGGTCCACCCCGCTGATCGCGTTCACCGCTACGCCCATCCGCCCGTAGTGCAACGTCGAGCGCCACATCGTGTCCCAGAGCCGCTCGATGTCGAACGGGTCCTCGCCGAGCAGCAGCTTGGTCAAGTGCTTCTCCACGATCAACCCGCCCGCCATGCCCCCGCTGCCGTAGCCCTTCACTCCCTTGTCGGTGGCGATCTCCACCCAGAAGCCCCCGAGCTGACCGGGGTCCGGGAAGAACGACTCCCGCCTAGCCTTGTATTTGGGGTAGATGGACATTGGGTTGGCCACTTCGACGCCCATGGTGGACCACGATCCCGGCACCGGCTTGTACACGGGCCACGGCCGCTTTGGCTTCGGCTCGACGAGCCGGATGCTCGTGATCTTCAGCTTGCTTCTCTCAGCCTGAAACGAAAGGGTGGGCGCGGCGACCGCCGCGGCCCCAGCGGAAAGGAATTGTCTGCGATGCATGGGTTGCCTCCGAATACGCTGGCCGTTGATTATTCGCCCCAAGCGCGGCGCAAGTCAAGCGCAGCGCGACCGTCTCCGCTCAGGCCGCGAATCACCGCGTCCACTGCTCAATCAGCCCATTCGGGTCCGAAATCCTTGAAAACACCGCCCGTTCCGGTATTATGGTCCAATAACGGGCGAAAGCGGACTCGCCATGGCGATCAATATCGGTCTGGACATCGGGGCCATCAGCCTGAAGCTGGCCGCCTTGGGCAAGGCCGAGGACCAGCCGCTGCTGGGAAGTCTCTGTAAGGAAAGTCCATCCTTCCGATACCTCGACTGGAAGACGGCGGACGGCCATCTCCTACCCGTGGTGGTCTCCGACTACCGGCGCATCGCTGGTAGCCCCATCCAGTCCACCTTCGACCTCCTCCAGGAGTTCTACAGCTTCGTCCCGGAGACTCGCATCGAAGGTATCCGCGTCACCGGCTCCGGCAGCCGCACTATCGCCAAGCTCCTCGGCATCTACTTCGAGAACGAGTTCAAGTCCATCGCCCGGATGATCGGCGAGTTCTACCCGGACGTCCGCACAGTGTTTGAAATCGGCGGCGAAAGCTCGAAGTACATCCGGCTGGAGCCACAGCCGGAAACCGGCCACGCGGGCATCGTGGATTACGATCGCAGCGGCGAGTGCGCCGCCGGGACCGGCTCGTTCCTGGACCAGCAGGCGCTGCGCATGGACTACTCGGTCGAGGAGATCGGCTCGCTGGTCTGCACGGCTGATTGCGCCGCCCGCATCGCCGGCCGCTGCTCGGTGTTTGCCAAGAGCGACATGATCCACGCCCAGCAAAAGGGCTACAAGCCGCAGGAGATCCTCCGCGGCCTCTGTGACGCGGTGGCGAGGAACTTCAAGAGCAGCATCGTCAAGGGCCGGCCGGTCATCGCGCCGGTGGCCTTCATCGGCGCGGTCACGCAGAACGCCGGCGTCACTCGCGCGATCCGCGAAGCCTTCCAGCTCCGCGAAGACCAGCTCTTCGTTCCGGAGCTTTACGCCTGGTGCGGCGCCATTGGCACCGCCATGCTCGAGGCGGGGGAACGCAAGAAGCGCTCCTTCCGTGACATCCATCGCCTGAGCCAGCACGAAGCCGAAGTCCGCGTTCAGGACAGCGTTCCGCTATCGATGGAAAACGTCGTCCTGCTGCGCGACCGCGTCAGCAAGTACGTTCCGCCGCCGGGCAACCAGCCGATTCCCGCCTTTCTCGGCATCGACGTCGGTTCGGTCTCCACCAATGTGGTTGCCATGGATGAGTGGGGCAACGTCATCCATGACGTGTATCTCCGCACGGCCGGGCGTCCGATCGAGGCTGTGCAGCAAGGGTTGCGCGAGGTCGAGCAGCTCTGGGGAAGCCGGCTCGAGATCATGGGTGCGGGCACCACCGGGTCGGGCCGCGAACTGATTGGCGAACTGGTGGGCGCGGACGTGGTCAACGACGAGATTACCGCGCACAAGACCGGCGCCTTGCACGTATCCACCACCATGACCGGCGAGCGCGTGGACACGATCTTCGAGATTGGCGGCCAGGACTCGAAGTTCATCGCCATCGAGAACGGCGTGGTCGTGGACTTCGCCATGAACGAAGCCTGCGCCGCCGGCACCGGCTCGTTCCTGGAAGAGCAGGCCGAGAAGCTCGGTATCAGCATCAAGGGTGAGTTCGCCAAGCTTGCGCTCTCCTCTCCGGCGCCCACGCGCCTGGGCGAGCGCTGCACGGTATTCATGGAGCGCGACGTGACCGCCTGGCTCCATAAGGGCGAGACCGTGCCTGGCCTCGTCGCCGGCCTGGCGTACTCAATCACGCTGAACTACCTGAACCGGGTGGTGCGCGGCCGCCGCATCGGCAACGTGATCTACTTCCAGGGCGGCACTGCGTACAACGACGCGGTGGCGGCCGCCTTCGCCGGCATCCTCGGCAAGAAAATCACCGTACCGCCGTACAACGGAGTGGTGGGCGCCATCGGCATGGCCCTCATTGCGCGCCAGTGGTGGCTCTCCACTGGCCGCCCGTCGCAGTTCCGCGGCTATGACCTCTCGAAGCTCCAGATGAGCAGCCGCGAGTTCGTCTGCAAGGCCTGCTCGAATTACTGCGACATGAAGGAATTCACCATCGAGGGCCAAAAGAGTTACTGGGGCGACAAGTGCTCGGACAAATTTCGCAAGCCCTCGGTGACGGGACGCAAGCCGGTGATCGATGACCTGTTTGCCTTCCGCGAGAAAGTGATCGGTGAGATCACCGCGCGCGCGCCGAAGCCTGTCGCCGGCAGACCGCTGCGCATCGGCATCCCCCGCGCGATGTCGATCTTCGACCGTTATCCGTTCTGGCACCGTTACTTCTCCGAGCTCGGCTGCGAGGTGGTGCTGTCGCCGCTCACCGATCCCAAGATCGCCGCCGCCGGCGTCGAGATGGCCCTTGCCCAGCCCTGCTATCCGATCCAAGTTGCGCACGGGCACGCCGCCGCGCTGCTCGGCATGGGTGTGGACTACCTCTTCGTGCCGAACATCATGAACGCCGAGTCCAACGGGGCGTCTTCGTGCACGGCGCACTTCTGCCCGTGGAACCAGACGCTGCCGTGGGTGCTTGAATCCGCGCCCGGACTCGAAGAACACCGCTACAAGTTCCTTGCGCCGACCTTGCACTTCCAGTTGGGCCGCGACTGCGTCCAATCGAGCCTGGCCGAGACCATGCGCAGAATCGGCGCGTCGCGCCGCGCGAGCGACCGCGCCGTCGATGCCGCCTACGCCGCCCAGCGCGAGTTCCAGGACCGGCTGGTCGAAGCCGGCAAGCGCGCCCTGGCCGCGCTCGACGAGACCGGCGAGCCAGGGCTGCTCCTGGTGGGCCGCAGCTACAACATCTACGACCGCAACATCAACTGCGACATCCCGCGCAAGCTGCGCCACCGTTACGGCGCCAACGTCATCCCCATCGACTTCCTCGTCACCGGCCGTGAGAACGTCGAAGACCTGCACTCGAACATGTACTGGTCGTCGGGGCAGAAGATCCTGGCGGCCGCGCGCCTCGTCGCCGCGCGCCCGAACCTGCACCTCATCTACATCTCCAACTTCAAGTGCGGCCCCGATTCCTATATCAAGCACTTCGCCCGCGAGGCCGCCGGCGCGCCCTTCCTGGTGCTCTCCTTCGACGGCCACGGCAACGACGCCGGGTATATGACGCGCTGCGAAGCGTACCTCGACAGCAAGGGGATCCTTCGATGCTACCAGTCGGGAATGGAAGCTCAGAAAGCCTCGGCGGCCGTTCAGTGAGCACAGATCTTCCCAACCACCCCCTCGCGGGCAAGAAGATCTACATCCCGCCGATGGCGTACGGCAGCGCCCGCGCCTTTGCTTCCGTCTTCCGCGCCATCGGGCTGGATGCCGACATCGTGCCGCCATCGGACGATCGCACGCGGGAGCTGGGGGCGAAGTACACTTCCGGCGACGAGTGTTATCCGGCCAAGGTGACCGTCGGCGACTTCATGAAGCTGCTCGAGCAGCCGGGCATGGACCCGGCACGGGTGGCGTTCTTCATGCCCACCGCCGACGGGCCGTGCCGCTTCGGCCAGTACGCGCCGTACCTGCGGCAGATCCTCAACTCCAGCGGCTACCCGGAGGCGCAGGTGCTGTCGCCTTCGAGCACGAATTCCTATGACGGTCTGGGCGAGCTGGCGCGGCCGTTCGTGCGCAGCGGCTGGCGCGCGCTCGTCGCGGGTGACATCCTCCAGAAGCTGCTGCTGAAGACCCGGCCGTTCGAGGTCAACAAGGGTGAGACCGAGGCCGTCTATGAAGAGTGCCTGAACGATCTCTGCGCAACCATCGAGAACATGACGACCGAGCCGAAGCCCCAGTTGCGCGGCCTCTGTGATTCACTGGTCCGCGCACGCGACCGCTTCCGCGCCATCCGGATTCACCGCGACCCGGGGACGCCCCTGATCGGCGTCGTCGGCGAGATCTTCTGCCGCCTCAATACCTTCTCCAACGAGGACCTCATCCGGCGCCTGGAAGAGTACGGCGGGGAGTGCTGGCTTTCTGACATTGCCGAGTGGGTCTGGTACACCAACGCCGAGCAGTTTCGCAAGCTGAAGCTGGACGGGCGGCTGGTGTCGCTGGACGGTCTTGGCGCCTGGATCCGCAAGCGCGTGCAGCACGCCGACGAGAAGGCGATGCTGGCGCCGTTCCGCGACGACTTCGCCGGCTACGAAGAGCCGGACATTCACGAGCTGCTGGAGTGCGCGCGGCCGTACCTGCCGGTGGACGGGGCCATGGGCGAGATGGTGCTCAACGTCGGCAAGGCCGTCTACCTGGCCAAGAAGGGCGCTGACGGCATCATCGACATCAGCCCGTTCACCTGCATGAACGGCATCGTCAGCGAAGCGATCTACCCGCGCGTCAGCCGCGACCTCGGCGGCGTCCCCATCCGCAACTTCTACTTCGACGGCACCCAAAGCGACCTCGACCGCGACCTCGGCGTCTACCTCGAACTGGCCCGCAGCTACCAGCGGCGGAAGACGCACCCCCGCACCCCACACAAGCGCCCCGTGGCGTGAGCGTCGCGGCCGGAGAAGCCGGCCAAGTTCTGAATCTTCTGGAGAACACAGCGAGTCGATTTGGAACTAGCCTCTTTGTTGTCGAGATGATGAAAGAATCTATAATAATAGGAAGAAAGAAGACGAGTGTGGCCCTTAACATCAAGCATCCAGAAGCCGATCGGCTGGCCCGCGCCGTGTCCAACAAGACCGGTGAGACCATCACGGAAGCAATCATCACCGCTCTTCGGGAGCGCCTGCGGCGGTTGGAGGGGAAGACGACCATCCCCAGCCTCGCGGATGAAATAGTGGCAATCGGTGACCGGTGCGCCGCACTGCCCGAACTGGACAGCCGAAGCGCGGAGGAGATCATCGGCTACGACGAGCACGGGATACCCCGATAGAGACATGGTCATAGACACCTCCGCGCTAGTCGCGATTCTGCTCGATGAACCGGAGCAGGAACTCTTTGCTGCTGCGATTGCCGCCGACCCAGTCCGGCTTGTGTCAGCGGCCTGTGTTCTCGAAACCGCCCTGGTCATCGAATCGCGCCGGGGCGAATCAGGCGGGCGTGAACTCGATCTTCTGCTCCATCGCGTCAAGGCCACTGTCGTGCCCTTCAGCGACGAGCATGCCGAAGTGGCGCGCGGCGCATGGCGAAGATTCGGCAAGGGGCGCCACCCCGCGGGGCTGAATCTTTGTGATTGTTGCGCTTATGCTCTTTCCAGTGTTTCGGGAGAGCCTCTGCTCTTCAAGGGAGACGACTTCGCGCAGACCGACGTCGCGGCGGTGAGGATCGACAGGCAGTCCTAGCGCATGTTTGCGCTTTTGGCTGGTAACCGGCTGAAAACACGGAGCCGGTTTTCGACTTTGGTCACTACATGACCGTTTCCTCGCCCTCGGGCGGCTTCGGAGGATCCAGCTCCGTCAGCCGGAGGATCTTCAGCACTTCCGCCGCCTGTCGGCCGCCGCGGGTTACGCAGAGTCTGCTCCGGGCGCCCACTTCAACCCGGACGCAGCGCACGGTCTCCAGCGCTTGCCAGGCAGCCGGTGAGGAGAGGCTGCTTTTCGCCGCTCGCAGCTTTTTCTCCAAAGCCCGGTCCAGCAGGAATGCCAGCGCCGCCACAAACACGTGCGCCCGCACGCGATCGTCTTTGTGGTGGAACACCGGCCGCACCTCCAGCAGTCCCTTCAGGTGGGCAAACCCGCGCTC
>CAYZJD010000079.1:0-14448 GCA_964478455.1 uncultured Solibacteraceae bacterium
CTTCGTGACCCAACGGATCGACTTCTGGTGACATTTTAAGCGACCCAATTCGTGATCTTGACAGAAAATCGTTTAACAACATATAATCGACCCGCACATAGCCCCAAAGGGGCGAGCCTCACCAAGACTGGGAACAGAGCGATGGCGCTGACGCAGCCGCCGACTGTGGGGGGAGAGCCGCAGTCCAAAGTGCCCCCGGGTACGAAGCTTGCGGGCCAATCCGGGCCGGCAGTCGAGACGCCTGTTGGCACGCAGGTTCCGGGCCGGCAGACCAAGGCCGAGGGTCCACCGGCAACGAAGGAGCGGCTGAAGTTCCGCCGGCGCCTGGTGTGGACGGCCATCACCGGGTTCCTGGGGGCAAACCTCCTGATGTTCCTGCGCTTCTTCTTCCCCCGGACGCTGTTCGAGCCGAGTTCACGGTTTCGCATAGGGTACCCGTCGGATTTCGGCCTTGGGGTGGACGAACGGTTCAAGCAGTCGCACCGGATCTGGGTGGTCCGGCTGCCGGACCGGCTGTTCGTCATCGCCGCCAAGTGCACGCACCTGGGATGCATCCCGAACTGGATTGAAACCGAGAACAAGTTCAAGTGCCCGTGTCACGGCAGCGGCTACGACATGGAAGGCAGGAACTTCGAGGGCCCGGCGCCGCGCCCGATGGATCGCGCCCACGTGGAACTGGATGCGGAAGGCCAGATTGTGGTGGATACAAGCCGGCTGTATCAATGTCCTTCTGGGGCGAAGTGTGCATTTGAAACAGATACGAACTCGTATTTGGTGGTTTCCTGATGCTTATCTGATTACGAAGACGACCGAGGGGCTGTCATGGGGGTTGGGCTGAAGGACACAAAGAACCGGGGCGATCTCCGCGAGAGAGTCCAGGAAGAACTTCAGGAGCTCAAAGACGACCTCAGACAGCCGCAGCGGACGCAAATCTGGAAGTCCATCTTCCGGGTGAAGCATGAACGGTCCGACCCCCGCACCCGCGCGCTCGGCGTCCTGGGCAACGTCTTCCTGCACTTGCATCCGGCCAGGATCAACCGCGACGCGGTCCGGTACAGCTACACGTGGGGGATGGGCGGGATCACCTTCTATCTCTTCCTCGTTCTGACGATCACGGGCGTTCTGCTGATGTTCTACTATCACCCCACAAAGGTGCAGGCATTCCGGGACATCCTTTATCTGGAGCACGACGTTCCTTTCGGAAAACTGCTGCGGAACATGCACCGCTGGGCGGCCCACCTGATGATCATCACGCTGTGGCTGCACATGTTTCGCGTCGTACTCACCGGTTCGTACAAGAAGCCCCGCGAGTTCAACTGGTGCGTCGGGGTGATCCTGCTGGTGCTCACGCTGCTGCTGTCGTTCACGGGCTACTTGTTGCCCGACGACCAGCTTGGATTCTGGGCGGTGACGGTGGGAACAAACATGGCGCGCGCGACACCGCTGCTCGGACATGAAGGACCGTTCGGGCCGGAGCTGGGCATGACGCCGTTTAACGACGTGCGATTCGCATTGCTGGGCGGCTCCATTGTCGACGCGAATGCCCTGCTGCGCGCCTATATCTGGCACTGCATTGCCATACCGCTGATTGCTTCCGTCTTCATGAGCGTTCATTTCTGGCGTGTTCGAAAGGATGGAGGGATATCCGGTCCAGCCCCGGTAGTGCTGGAATCGGAGATGAAACCGGTGATGAAGGTGCGGTAAGAGGGACAAACAAGCGCGGAGCGGCGGCAACTGGGAAACGCCGGCGGGAAACAGTCGCCGGCGCTGACCGCCGCATTAGCCGCGTAAGTTGAAGGAGAACATGGACTGGGCGCAGCTCTGGGAGATCATCTCGTTGCCGGACAATATTCCGATTGTGGCCCTGGCGACCCTGGTGCCTTTCTACGCCTGGTACGGCCTGCGCCAGGCGCGAGCCACCGACCGGCTCATTACCCGGCTGGAAGCCGATCCCGAGATGGCCAAGACCCATCACCGGAAGATCCACCCATATCAGCCGGGATGGCCGGCTGAGGTCCCGGTCTGGCCATACTTACTCCGGATCGAGTTTCTGGCTGCCGTCATCGTCACCCTCGTACTGATGGTTTGGTCGATCACGCTGAATGCTCCGCTGGAGGAACCGGCGAACCCGAACCACACGATGAACCCGGCCAAGGCGCCGTGGTATTTCGTCGGCCTCCAGGAGATGCTCGTTTACTTCGATCCCTGGTTCGCGGGCGTACTGCTGCCGACCCTCATCATCGTTGGGCTGATGGCATTTCCATACATAGACGCCAACCCGTTGGGCGTGGGTTACTACACGATCCGGCAGCGCGCGGTAGCTCTCTGGGGATTCGGCCTTGGCTTCCTGATCTGGCTGCTGCTGATCTTCATCGGCACGTTCGTCCGGGGACCCGGCTGGATGTGGTTTTGGCCGGGACAAACGTGGGACCACACCCTGGTCGTCTACGAGGTGAACCGAAATCTGCCGGACGTCTTCGGGATCAGGAACGCATGGGGCCAGGCCATCATCGGCATCCTTGCGATCGGCGTTTTCTATGCCGCGGCCGGACTGGGTATTCACAAGCTGGTGACGCGGACCAGCCTGGACAAGAAACTGTTCGAGCGGACGAGCCTGCTTCAATACCTCACGTTTCAGTTTTTTGCAATTACGATCCTGGCGGGACTTCCTGCAAAGATGCTGCTGAGGCTGTTGCTGCGGATTAAGTACGTTCTGATCACACCGTGGTTCAACGTGTGACGTTAGCGCCGGCGGGACGGCGCCTTGAGAGGCACCGGTGAGGTGGTCGATTACTAATGGTTGAGGACGCCGGCCGGGAGGCGAGGAATCCGGCTTCGACGCCGGATCCCGTTGTTGACAGCTCCCTGAGCGCGCCGCTGCTGATCGCGTCCATCCTGCTTTTCTTGTCGCTGGTTTGGGCGCTATATGACGAGCTGGCCGGCCAGCGCCCCTGGAAGCGGTACCAGCGGCAGTTTGTCAAGCTGTACGGCGCTCACCTCGCCAGGCTGCGAACGAGCGTGGCGGCCGAGGAGAGGGCTGTACGCGAATCGGCTGAGTTTCAGAGGATCGAACAGAAACTCAAGACCGCGGAAGCCGCCGTCGCGCCTCGGTTACGCGAGATCGATTCGGAACTGTCCCGCATCCGGCGTGACCTTGCGGCTATCAAGGAGCCTTTTCAAGACGCTCGTGCGCGAATCGCCGCCTTGACCTACGAATTGGACCACGCCGAGGATCCGTCCGCGAAGGATGCGATCCGGAAGCGCATCCGCGATGTCATGGCCGGGCCATTCCGCCTGGCCGCGACTGAGACAAACGGCGGTTCGGAGGCGCCAGAGGAGGCCCTCGCCTTCGATCAACTGGAACTTCGTTTTGGCGAGCTGAAGAAACGCGAGGCCCAACTCGCTGCCGAACAGGCTGAAATCACGAAGGAGGCGAGGGAACTCCGGCGAAGGCGGGAGGAGTACTTGGGCGACCACCTCGCCAGCCTGAGCCGGCAGCAAATCGATGGTTTACAGCGCAAGGTGGAAACGTTCGAGCTCGGCATCAAGCAGATCAACATCGACGAGGCCGGCGTTGTCGATCGCTGCGAGTCGTGCCACCTGGGCATACGCGAGCCGCTTCCGTTGACGGCCGGCAACATGGGCGGGCGCCAGTTTTTCGTCAGCCATCCCAACAAGCCGTTGCTGGCCATCCACGATCCGAACCGTTTCGGCTGCACAGCCTGCCACAACGGCAATGGACCGGCCACCTCCAGCGTCGAGAAAGCGCACGGCAGGTACAAACACTGGCTGTGGCCTCTGTTCGCCAAGGAAAACAGCGAGGCGGGGTGCCTTCAGTGCCATTTCACAGACAGGGTGCTGGAGCATGCGCCAGCGCTCACGCGCGGCCGGGATCTGTTCCAGTTGAAAGGCTGCATCGGGTGCCACCGCCACGAGGAATATGACCGCGAACTCGACGCCCTCACCGAGCTCCGCAGCCGGATTCAGAACCTGGAGACGCAACAGAAGCAGGCGAGGCTGGAGGCCGAACGCGAAGTGCGAGTGGGTGACCAGGCGGAAACCAACGAGCAAGCGCAGAAACATTACGCGAGGGCCGAGAACCTGCGTGTTTCGGCCAGCAACATGGACGCCCGGATCGAGGAGCTTGACGAGAAAGCTAAGTTCCTCATGCAGGATCTGAAGCGCCCGGCTCCGAACCTGAAGGATGTTCGCCTCAAGCTCCGCAAGGAGTGGATTCCCCTCTGGCTCAAGGATCCGCAGGCGTTTCGGCCGGGAACGAAGATGCCCCGCTTCCGGCTTTCCGAGGAGGAGATCCGCGCCCTGTCCGCCTTTGTCTGGCAAGCAGGACTGGAGGGCCCCGGGCCGCCGTCTCAGCCCAAGGGGGACCCGGTCCGCGGAAAAGAGCTCTTCGAGACGCGGGGGTGTCTGGGTTGCCACTCGATCGGGGAAGGGGCCAGCCGCATGGGCGATGAGTTTGCCGCCAACCTGTCCCGGTTGGGGGAGAAGGCTGACTACAATTACATCGTCCGCTGGGTCCATAACCCGCGCGAACGCACGAGACCTTACTGCCCTCACGAGAAGCGCGACCTCGCCCCCGAGGACTATGCGCGGCACGGCGTTCCGTTCGCTTTCGATCACGAGCGTTCGACCTGCCCGAACGACGGCTACCAGTTGCAGGTTCAGAATATGACGGTAATGCCCAGCCTGCGACTGTCCTGGCAAGAGGCGAGAGACATTGCCAGTTACCTGACAGGCTTGAAACAGGCTACGGCCACTTACCCCAGGGATGTCTCCTACATGGATGATCCCCGGCTGGCCGCGGCCGGCCGGCAACTTGCCGCGCGCTACGGGTGCGCCGGGTGCCATGAAATGCGAGGTCTTGAGGATGCCCCCCGCATCGGCACGGATTTGACCAAGGAAGGAAGCAAGCCGATTGAGCAGTTGGATTTCGGCCTGCTCGAGCAAAGGGCCAAGAAAGAAGGCTGGTACAACCACAGGGGCTTCTTCGAACACAAGCTGGTGAACCCGGCGGTTTACGACCAGGGGAGGGAGAAGACGCCAGAAGACCGGCTCAGGATGCCCAACATCCAGTTGACGCAGGACGACATTCAGGCGTTGACTACGTTTCTGCTGGGCAGCCTCGATTCTCCCTTCCGCGGAGAGTTTCGCGCGATCCCCAAACAGTTCCGGTACATTCCCACGGACCAGCAGAGAAAGATTCAAGAAGGCTGGTGGATTGTCAAGAAGTACAACTGCATGGGCTGCCACACCGTCCAGGTGGGCCAGAAGTCCGTGGTGAGCGGGCTACCGCGTTATCAGGATCCCGACTGGAAGGAGCAGCTCCCGCCCTCCCTGGTGCAGGAGGGGGCGCGCGTGAATCCTGACTGGCTGGCGCGGTTTCTTGCCAATCCGGCGCTCAGTGGAACGGAAACGGATCGCAACGGAGTCCGCACTTACTTGAAGGTAAGGATGCCAACCTTCAGCTTTTCGCCGAACGAGATTCGAATTCTGGTGCGGTTTTTCGAGGCGCTGGCAGGACAGTCGAATCCGTACTTTCCGCCGAAACTCGAGTCACTCGACGAGCGCGAACGCCAGATATCGCGGGCTCTGTTCTCCTCTCGCGGCGCGCCCTGTTTGAAGTGCCACCTCGTTGGCGAGCCGGCCCGCGACCGCTTCGCCACCGCGCCGAATTTTCTGGCGGCGAGGGAGCGGTTGAAGCCGGGCTGGACGGCGCGGTGGATGCTCGATCCGCAGGCGATCAGCCCGGGCACGGCGATGCCATCAGGATTGTTCCGGCGGGAAGGCGAGCGCTGGGTCTTCGCCGGTCCGGCTCCGGAGATCCTCAAGGCTTACAACAAGGATCACGTGCAGCTCCTGGTGAGATACATGTTCGAATTGACGCCGGAAGAGCAGCGCAGGCTGACCCAAATGCTTCCGGCAACGGCAGCGGGACTGGGGGCCGCGGCTCAGGAACAGCAGTGAACTTCGAAAGAGGAAACAAGGAGGGGTATGTCTAGCAGACTCATATCAGCAAGAAGCGGTTCCATCACCGCGCTCATCGCCGGCGCGTCGCTGGCGCTCATGCTGGGCTGTGGCGCCGGCAAAGAGCCGGCTCAAGTGGCGGAGGAGAAGCCGGCGACCGAAGGGGCCGCCTGGCAACCCAAAGGAGATGAGGGGTTCGTTACCGGGAGAATCAACTTTGAGGGGCAACCACCCAAGTACAAGCCAATCTCCATGGACGCCGACACCGCTTGCGCAGCCAAGCATTCCAAAGTCGTCTATCCAGAAGCGGTGGTGGTCAACGCCAACGGAACGCTAAGGAATGTGCTCGTCTACGTCAAGGGCGGACTGGAGGGGAAGACGTTCGCTATTCCCGAGCAACCGGCGGTTCTCAATCAGGACGGCTGCGTGTACAAGCCTCATGTGCTCGGGATCCAGGCTCGTCAGACGCTCAAGGTGGTGACCAGCGACAACACCACGCATAACATCCACCCTATCCCCAAAGTCAACCGGGAGTGGAATGTTTCGCAGCCGCCGGGAGCCGATCCGATCCTGCAAACCTTCAGCCGAACGGAGTCGAGCATCCCGGTGAAGTGTAATCAGCACCCCTGGATGAGGGCCTACATACACGTCCTGTCTCATCCCTTCTACTCAATCTCGGGAGAGGATGGGACGTTCTCGCTGAAAGGCTTGCCGCCGGGCAACTATGAGATCGAGGCCGTTCACGAACAGTATGGCGCGCTGACTCAGCAGGTCACGGTAGCGGCTAATAAGGCAACCTCCGCCGACTTCCGGTTTCTCGCAGGCCAGGCGTATCGGGCGAGTTCTCTTCAGATGCTGCCGGCGCTGGTGCTGCCATGCTGCGGCGGGAAATAGGGGACGCGGAAAGGTGAACGGGAACGACTCAGGGCCGGCCGTCCTGCACACGAGTCTGCAATCCGAGCCTTGGGAACTCCGGCTTCGAAAGCTCTCGGCGTACCTGGAACTGGCCAAGCCGCGGGTCACCCTTCTGCTGCTGCTGGTGGCCGTCGCCGGATTCTGGCTGGGTTCGAAGGGAACGCTGGACACGCGCCGGCTTCTGAGCACGGCTGCGGGAATCGTCTTGCTGGCGGCGGGGATCTTTGCGCTGAACCAGTACTTGGAGCGCGGCCTGGATGCCGTCATGCGGCGAACCGCGAGCCGCCCGCTGCCGGCAGGCCGCCTCAGCCCCGGAGAGGCATTGTATTTCGGCTTGACGGCCTCGGTGGCGGCGGTGGCTTCGCTGACGCTTCTCGTTAACCCGCTCAGCGGGCTGCTGGCTTCGTTGACCCTCGCCAGCTACCTGTTTCTCTACACTCCGCTGAAGACAAAGACCCCGCACTGCACGCTGATCGGGGCCTTTCCCGGCGCGATGCCTCCACTCATTGGCTGGGCGGCGGTCCGAGGGGAGCTGAGCGGCCAGGCGTGGATCCTGTTCGCCATTCTCTTTCTCTGGCAGTTCCCGCACTTTCACTCGATTGCGCGGCTGTACCGCGAGGATTACGCTCGCGCCAACATTTGCCTCTGGCCGGTGGTCGAACCGGAGGGAAGGACAACCGGATACCAGGTGGTTGGATTCACATGTCTGCTTCTACCGGTGAGCTTACTGCCCTGGCTGCTCGGTCTTGCCGGCGAAATCTACGGCTGCGCCGCGATCCTGCTCGGGGCGCTGTTTCTCGATGCCGGAATCCGGGCTGCGCGGGCGAAGACGCAGCGGCAGGCTCAGCGATTGTTAATGGCATCGGTCCTGTACTTGCCGGTGTTGTTTCTATTCATGGCGCTGGATTACAGGCACTGAGTAAAAGGTGGTGAGGAAATGGCGCTGCTCCTGGCATTGTTCTTTTGGGCTGTAGCCATCGCGACCGTGGCGATCTTCGTCACGCGCGTCTGGTGGCTGCCCGAGCTGGTCTCGGCGCACGGACAGGCGGTCGACGATCAGTTCGTCTTGACCATCGTCATCGCGGGAATCGTTTTCTTTCTCGCGCAGGCGGGGCTGGGGTATTTCATCTGGCGCTACCGGTCGCGAGGCTCCGGGCGGGCAAGTTACTGGCACGAGAGCCCCAAGCTGGAGGTCACATGGACAGTGTTGACGGCCGTTGTCTTCATCGGCCTCGGCATACAGGGGAACCGGGTATGGGCCGAATACTTCCTCACGGATGCGCCGCCGGACGCGCTGACCGTCGAGGTGACCGCGCAGCAGTTCGCCTGGAACATCCGCTACCCGGGACCGGATGGGAAGTTCGGACGCACGGACCCCGCGCTCATTGATGACGCGGTCGGGAACTTCCTGGGACTAGACCCGAAAGACCCGGCCGGCCGGGACGACGTCGCCACGCAGAACATCATGGCGGTGCCCGTCAATCGTCCTGTCCGGGTGATCCTGCGGACCAAGGACGTCATTCACAGCTTCTTCGTGCCGCAAATGCGCGTCAAGCAGGACTCGGTCCCGGGCATGGCGATCCGGGTGCACTTCACCGCCACCAAGACCGGTGAGTACGAGATCGCGTGTGCGGAACTTTGCGGCATGCAGCACTACAAGATGCGCGGCAGGCTTCTGGTGATGCCGGAGGCCGATTATGCGAACTGGCTCAAGGAACGGGCCTCCTTATAAGAGGCGAGCGAGCATTGGAGTCGTACTTGACAGGAGAGACGAGATGGCCGAACATGAGGCGCCCAGAGGTTTCCTTCGGAGGTACATCTTCAGCGTCGATCACAAGGTGATCGGCATTCAGTACTTGTTGCTGGCGTTGTTTTCGGTGCTGGTCGGGATGACGCTGTCGGCGTTCATGCGGCTCCGGCTGGCATGGCCGGCGGAGAAATGGCCCCTGCTTCAGCAGTTGATGCCGGTCGCTTTTGCCGGCGGCCCGATGACCCCTGAGTTCTACCTTTCCATGATGACGATGCACGGGACGATCATGGTGTTTTTCGTGCTGACGACGGCGCCGCTATCGGGCTTCGGCAATTACTTTCTGCCCATCCAGGTGGGGGCGCGGGACATGGCCTTCCCGGTGCTGAACATGCTCTCCTTCTGGGTGACCTTCGCGGGGCTGGCGGTGATGATGGCGGCCTTGTTCGCCACGGGCGGCGCGCCGATCTCGGGCTGGACGGCGTACGCTCCGCTGAGCGCGCTGGGCGAGGTGGCGGGCCCGGGCCTGGGACTCGGCCAGACGCTCTGGATCATCAGCATCGCCATCTTCTGCGCCGCCTCGCTGCTGACCTCGCTCAACTTCCTCACCACCACGCTCAACCTGCGCGCCAAGGGAATGTCGTTCATGCGCATGCCGCTGACGGTGTGGGCATGGTTCACCACCGCGATCCTGGCGCTGCTGGCCTTTCCGGTGCTGCTGGCGGGCGGCATCCTGCTGCTGCTCGATCGAGTCGGCCGGACCAGTTTCTTCATTCCGGGCGGCCTCATCGTGAGCGACCAGCTCGTTCCCAACAAGGGCGGGTCGCCCTTGCTGTGGCAGCATCTCTTCTGGTTCTTCGGTCATCCCGAGGTCTACATCGCGATTCTGCCGGGGATGGGAGTCACGTCGCACATTCTGTCCACCTTTGCCCGCAAGCCGGTTTTCGCCTACAAGGCGATGGTCGGCGCGATCTTCGCCATCGGGTTCATCAGCTATATCGTGTGGGGACACCACATGTTCATGAGCGGCATGAGCCCTTATTCGAGCATGGCGTTTTCCATCACCACGCTGGCCGTGGGCGTGCCGTCGGCCATCAAGACGTTTAACTGGCTGGCGACGTTATGGGGCGGGCGGATCCGGTTCACAACAGCAATGCTGTTCGCGCTTGGGTTTGTGTCTCTCTTTGTTTCAGGCGGAGTTACAGGCATTCTGCTGGCGCAGCCCGCTGTCGATATCATGCTGCATGACACTTACTTCCCCGTGGCCCATTTCTACATCATCATGGGTGTGGCGGCGATCTTCGGCATCTTTGCGGGAGTGCACTTCTGGTTTCCGAAGATGTTCGGGCGGATGATGAGTGAGCGGTTGGGCAAGTTGCACTTCTGGCTGACGCTGGCCGGCGTTTACGCCGTGTTCATGCCGATGCACTTCCTGGGCGTGGCCGGCGCGCCGAGACGTTACGCGCAGCTCACGGAGTTCAAGTATCTCGAACACTTGCAGCCGCTGCACGTCTTCATCTCGCTCGCCGCCTTCGTCACCATGGCCGCCCAGTTGATCTTCCTCGTCAACTTCTTCTGGAGCATGCGTCACGGCAGGAGAGCGGAGGCAAACCCGTGGGAGGCGACGTCGCTCGAGTGGACCATCCCCTCGCCGCCGCCGCATGACAACTTCGGCGCAGCCGAACCCGCCGTCCACCACGGGCCGTACGAATACAGCGTCCCGGGGGCGCCGAAGGACCACATCTTACAGACCGAGCCTGCCGGCGCGCTGAGCCGTTAGACGATGCCGGAGAACGTCACTGATCAGGAGATATCGTGGGCGCCACGCTGACAGCGACAACGCGGAAGACCGGTGCTGCCGGGGACGGCCCCGGGAGTGGGGGTGGATCTCGCGGCCGGGGAGATGGGGACGGCAGAGGCGGGTTCCGGGCCCCGCTGCCTTCGGGCGCCGCTCGTCTCGGCATGTGGCTCGCTCTCGCCGGGATCAGCATGATGTTCATCGGCTTGACGAGCGCGCTGGTCGTTCGGCGGGGCCTGGATCCGGGCTGGCGCCCGATTCACATCCCCGCGCTGTTGTACTTCAACACGGCCATTCTGCTGGCCAGCAGCGCCTCGATCGAATTCGCGAGGCGCAGCGCTTGGACGGGCGGCGCTGCCCGGAAATGGCTGGGCTTCACGCTGTTGCTGGGAGCAGCCTTCCTCGGAGGACAACTCGTTGCCTGGCGGCAGCTGGCGGCAGAGGGCATTTATCTCAGCACGAACCCGCACAGTTCCTTTTTCTATTTGCTGACAGGGCTGCACGGCCTGCACATTCTGGGTGGTATTGCCGCCCTGGTCTACATTCTATCCATGTTTCGCAGTAGGCCTGAAGATCTCATTGAAGCTGGGGCCGGCTCACATAGGGGCCTCGCCATTCAACAAAGACGGCAACGATGGATCGATGTTACAGCTCTTTACTGGCATTTTTTGGGCGGTCTATGGGTTTATCTGCTGGCTTTGCTTCTGAGCGGCGGATGACGAGAGGATTTTCTAGGAGGTCATAATCATGGCGACAGGGAGCGTGGAACAACTGGCCATCGCCAATTGGGGAGGCGGCGTCTCTCCCTATGGCGTAGGCCACAAGAAACTGGGCATGTGGCTGTTCATCATGTCGGACTCGCTCACCTTTTCCGCGTTGCTGATCGGGTACAGCTACGTGAGACTGGCAAGCGCCAATTGGCCCACGCCGTTCCATTTGTGGCCTTCCGTGACCATGGCCAGCGTCATGACGTTGCTCCTGCTGTCGTCCAGCTTGACCATGGTGATGGCGGTGTCCGCATCAAGCCGGGGAGAGCGGAAGCGGGCCGTCCAGTTCCTCGCGCTGACGATGCTGGGAGGACTGGGCTTCATCGTTCTCCATCTGAACGAATGGATGGACCTGATCCGCGAGGGTGTGCGGCTGTGGGCCAATCCGTGGGGAGTGCCGTTGTTCGGCGCCACGTTCTTCACCCTTACCGGCTTGCACATGCTGCACGTGGCCAGCGGATTGATCTACCTCGGCGTGATCGCGACCGGCGTGGCCAGGGGCTTCTTCAGCCACGAGGACGTAGAGGTGAGCGGGCTGTACTGGCATTTCGTGGACCTGGTCTGGATGTTCATCTTTCCCATGGTGTATTTGCTGTCTGTGAGCTCGGCATAGGCGGCGGGCCAGGACGTGCTGGAGGAAACACCTCAAGGAGTGAAGCATGGAGACTGAAATGGAACTAACACACGCCGGGCATAGCAGCCGGTTATACGTGTCGGTCTGGATTTACCTGCTTGTGTTAACCGCGGTAGAGGTCGTGCTGGCCTACATGCGCGTGTTCCCGCCGGCGGGGATGCTCGTGGTCCTGATGGTCTTGTCGCTGGTCAAGGCCGGTCTGATCATGGCCTATTTCATGCACCTGCGATTCGAGCGAGCGACTCTCTTCCTCTCGCTGGTGCCGGCCGTGGTGGTCGTCATTTCCCTGTTGTTTGTGTTCTTCCCGGACAGCATGCGGCTGCTCCATTTGCGCGTGCAATAGGTATGGGGAAACTGCTGGTGTCCAGGTCGTTCGTGGCTGGGGTGGTCCTGACGGCTGCCGGAGCGCCGTGCCTGGCCCAATGTTCCATGTGCAGGACCGCGGCCGCCTCCCAGGGGGCCGGAGCGGCGGGCGCCTTGAACGCTGCGATCGTCATCCTGCTCGTTCCGGCTTTGGCGCTGTTTTGTGGCATCTTCCTGCTGGCCGTTGGCCGTCAGGGGCCTGAGGGCCGCGGCGAATCACCCCGTAATCTCGAGGATCGCCCCGGGGTGGAGAAGGGATGCGGCAACAGTTGATCCTGACCGTTCTCTGCGGGGTGATGGCGCTCGGCGCTGCTGGAGTTGCCGTATGGGCGCTGGCGAGCGGACAAGTGTGGGAACAGGGGATCGACGGACCGTTCCTCGTGATCGTGTGCCTGTTGACCGCACTCGTGTTCGCGCCCATCCCGTTCCAGGCCGTGCGCCGAACACCATTACGAAGTCTGCTGAAAGGCAGAAGGGCAAGAAGCGTCCAGAGCGTATCCCCAACGCCGCTGGATGAGAAGGAACGAATCGAACAGCGTGGCTAATGCGGTTACTGCGCCGGCCTCGGGGCCGGCGCCACGAAGAATCAAACCGTCCTTCCTGGTGCTTTCCGGCCTGGCCACGCTGTTAGTAATGATGCCGTTTCTGTTCTGGCACGGCGTCTGGTTCGGACGCCGGCTCAGCAACCAGGACATCGAGCGCTATCTTCAGGATCGCGACCACCCCCGAAAGATCCAGCACGCGCTCTCTCAGATTGCCGATCGAATGCAGCGGGGCGGAGCGGGGGTTAGCCAGTGGTATTCGCAGGTTGTGTCGCTGGCGGGGCATCCGGCCGCACAAGTTCGGATGACAGCCGCGTGGGTGATGGGCCACGATCACAACTCAGAGGCGTTTCACCAAGCTCTCCTGCGACTGTTGAAGGATCCCGAGGTGATGGTCCGTCGTAATGCCGCCCTCTCGCTGGTACGCTTTGGGGACGCCAGCGGCCGGACTGAACTTGTGAACACTCTCCGGCCTTATACCCTGCGCACGCCTGAGCAGGGCCGAGTCGAGATTCAGGCGCAGCCTGGAGAGGAAGTCACGGCGGGGACTCTGCTGGCCCTGGTCAGGCGAGATCAAGGCGGAGAAGTCCAGGTTCGCGCGCCCTTCTCGGGCAGGGTAGAGGGCAACGCGATCAAGGACGGTTCAACCGTTGCCGCCGGAGATGAGCTCGTTCAAATCAGCCCGGAGCCTGGTCAAGTATGGGAGGCGCTGCGGGGCCTGTATTTCGTCGGACAACCCGAGGACCTGCCGGAGGTGGAACGTTACAGCCGCGGAGTAGCAAACATGCCGGATTCGACACGGCAGCAGGCCCTTTCTACCATCCGGGCTATACGTACGCGCTCGGAACGTGACGCCACTCGCTGACCGGGCGATCCGGCTCGGCGGGCAGCACGGTTCCTCGGCTGGCTTCCCATTCTTCCGTGGCCACCATGTCGATGGCGTCCCAGGGGCAACCGTCTAGGAAGGTCCCATCGGGACCTTTACTCGTGCATTTGGCGCAGCCTATGCAGGTCGCTTTGTCCACCTCAATGCGGCCGAACGGGGGGTGCTCTTCGTCGGGCACCCAAAACATGCAAGCCTCCACCGGGCAATAGGCAACGCAGGCCGGGGACCCGGCACAGCCCGTGCAATTCACGTTGATGACCGCCAGTTGCTTGGGTTTGCGCTTGCGGAGATCCGTGCGCCCATGCGACATGGGCTCCAGTTTCAGGACTTGCGTCATTTGCTCAGCCGTCATCATCATCATCTCCAAGCGCGGCGGGTTGCCGAAACGCGATCAGGAAAAAACATGTGAAAACAGTATCGCCGTGATCAGCGTGACGATGCTGAAGCCGATGAATGTCCAAAAGATGATTGCCGATGTGCCGGTCAGCAGCGGCGGCAGCTTGGGAACATTCGTTGGACCCTGGTCCGCGCGGCTCGCGACGAACTCGTGGCCGCACGCGCATCTCGGGCTGTCCGGGGGGATTACCTGACTGCACTTCGGACACTGCATCCGGCGCCCCCAGAGCATATCCGGCATTCGCGCGGAAGGCCGGCGAGCAGCAAAAGGCCACACCCCATGATCCCCCTCCTTCGTTGCCTGCGTTGGGAGAACTCGCCGGCGCTAATGGCCAGCCCCTCACCGGCACAGCGCCGCCGATGCAGAAATACTACTCTTTCCTGTTGCCTATGTCAACAGGCGTGCAGCCGAGACAGC
>CAYZJD010000080.1:0-14382 GCA_964478455.1 uncultured Solibacteraceae bacterium
GCCCCATTTTTTCCGGGAGAAAATGGACCAGATCAGGCTGACCCCTTTTTGGGCTACAATGAGGGCTCGTCCCGCCTCATCCGCCCCGTCGCAGGCGTGGAACGCGAGCCCTCTGCTGCCGAGCGGAGCGTACCTGACACTATGCGTTGGAGTCGCTTGTTTATCCCGACCCTCCGGGAGATCCCTGCCGAGGCGGAAGTCCCCAGCCACCAGCTCCTGTTGCGGGCCGGCTATATCCGGCAGCTTTCGGCCGGCATTTACAGTTACCTGTTTCTCGCCCAGCGTTCGCTGTTGAAGATCACCCAAATCGTCCGCGAGGAAATGGATGCGATCGGCGCCCAGGAGGTGCTTCTCCCGGCTCTGCACCCCGCTGAGTTGTGGCAGGAGAGCGGCCGCTGGGAGGTGATGGGCCACAACATGTTCCGGCTGAAGGACCGCTGGCAGCGCCCTTTGTGCCTGGGCATGACCCACGAAGAGGTGATGACCGCCATCGCCCGCGGCGAACTCCGCAGCTACAAGCAACTGCCGCAGATCTGGTACCAGATCCAGACGAAGTTCCGCGACGAGCCACGGCCCAAGTCCGGTTTGCTCCGCGTACGGCAGTTCATCATGAAGGACTCTTACTCCTTCGATCTGGACCCCGCCGGGCTCGACGCCGCCTACGAGAAGCACCACCGGGCCTACTGCCGCATCTTCGACCGCTGTGGCCTGCGCTACATCGTCGTGGAGGCGCACTCCGGCGCCATGGGCGGAAGCCGGTCCCAGGAGTTCATGGTGCCCACCGAGGCGGGCGAAGACTGGGTGGTGGTGTGTGGCTCCTGTGGTTACTCGGCGAACCTCGAGAAGGCGTCCTCGGCTCCCTCTCCGCCGCTTGCGCCCGATCCTGACGGCGATTTCAGCCCTGAGGAATTCCACACGCCAGGCCGCCGGACCATCGCGGAAGTCGCCGAGTTTACCGGACTGCCGGAGACGTCGCAAATCAAGAGCCTGGTGCTCATGGCGGACGGGCGGCCTGTGCTGGCGCTGCTTCGCGGCGATCACGCGCTGAGCGAGACCAAGTTCGCTGCCGCCGCGGCCGGCGCGGAGTTCCGGCCGGCGCATCCGGAGGAGATCCGCGAACTGTTCGGCGCCGACGCAGGCTCGCTCGGCCCGGTCGGCGTCAAGGGAATACGGATCGTGGCGGACCTTGCGCTGAAGGGACGCCGCAACATGATCGCCGGCGCCAACAGCGACGGCTTCCACCTGCGCCACGTCACCCCGGACGAGGATTTTGTGCCCGAATGGCTCGACCTGCGCCAGGTGACCCACGGCGATACCTGCTCGATCTGCGGCAAGCCGCTGGAACTCAAGAAGACCGTCGAGGTCGGCCACATCTTCAAGCTGGGCTACAAATACTCGGAGTCGATGGGCCTGCGCGTGCTCAACGCGAACGGCGAGGAAGTCACGCCCATCATGGGCTCGTACGGGATCGGCATCGAGCGCATCTTGAGTGCCGCCGTCGAGTTGTACCACGACCGGGACGGCATGGCCCTCCCGGTTCCTATCGCGCCGTTCGTCCTCGTAGTCACCCCGGTCAACAGCGCTGACCAGGCCCAGCGTGGCGCAGCCGAGGATCTTCACCAGCGTTGCCTCGCCCAAGGGCTCGACGCGCTCATCGATGACCGCGATGAGCGGCCGGGCGTGAAGTTCAAGGACGCCGATCTGATCGGCATCCCATACCGCATCACCGTCGGCAAGAAGCTGTCCCAGGGCAAGGTGGAGGTGACCGAGCGCCGTACGCGGCAGTCCTGGGACGTGGCGGTCGACGCGGCCCCATCGTTCGTGGCCGAGAAGGTCAAGAGCGCCGGCGGCGATGGGCGTTGATTGGCGGGCCGTCCGCGCGGAATTCCCCGCGCTCGAGCGCTGGACTTTTCTCAATACCGCCACTTACGGCCAGATGCCCCGCCGGGCCGTCGAGGCCGCCGCCCGGCACTACGCGCACCGCGACGAGCTGGCCTGCTCGGATTTTCTCTCCTGGTTTGACGATGCCGACCGCATCCGCGGCTTGATCGCGCAACTCATCCACTCCGCCCCGGAGGACATCGCCTTCATCCCCAACGCGGCCACCGCTCTGGGGTTGCTGCTCGGCGGCTTGGACTGGCAGCCCGGCGACCGCATTGTCACTCTACAGGACGAGTTCCCGAACAACCTCTACCACCCGGCGCTGCTGGCTGCTCGCGGCGTTGAGGTCGTCGAAGCGCCGTGGAGCGAGTTCTACCCGAGCGTCACTTCCCGAACCCGCCTGGTCGTGCTCAGTGAGGTGAACTATACCACCGGCTTCCGCCCGCCGCTCCAGGAAATCTCCGAGTTCTTGCACGAGCGCGACGTGCTGCTTTACGTGGACGGCACGCAAAGCCTTGGCGCGCTCCAATTCGACGTGCGCCGCCTCCGGCCGGACATGCTGGCCGTCCACGGCTACAAGTGGATGCTCGCCCCGAACGGCGCCGGCTTCATGTACGTGGCGCCAGCGCTGCGCGAGCGCCTCCACCCGAGCGTCGTCGGCTGGCGCAGCCACCGCGACTGGCGGCGCGTGGACAATCTTCATCACGGCGCGCCGGAGTTCAAAAGCGACGCCGAAAAGTACGAAGGCGGCATGCTGCCGTTTCCGTTGCTCTATCCCATGGGCGCGTCGGTTGAAATGTTCCTGGAGATCGGCCCGGCGCTCATCGAGCAGCGCGTCATCGACCTCACCACGCTGGTCCGGGAAGCCCTGCGGCGTCTTGGCGCGCGCCTGCTCGCAGACGAGGGCCCCCACTACAACTCTCCGGTGGTCGCGGCCCGCGTTCAAGGCGCCGACGCTTCCGAGCTGGCGCGCCAACTGAAACAGCGCCGTGTACTCGTCTCTGCCCGCCACGGCCTCCTCCGCCTCTCCGCCCACTTCTACAACAACGAAGAAGACATCGAGCGGTTCGAGGCCGAACTTCAGCCGCTACTCTAAAAACCGGGGACAGCCCGCATGTTTCCGCGCCGCGCGGCGGGGAAACATGCGGGCTGTCCCCGGTTTTGGTGTAGCCTGAAGGGGAGAATCATGACGAGGGGCAAGCCACACATCTCGCGCTTGGCGCTCTTGGCGCTTGGATTGACCCTGGCTGTCGTCGCCCTCGCGGTTCTGCCGCACTCCTGGCACGACGGCCAGCAGAACCGGCCTTGCGCCTTCTGCCAAGCGGGCAGCGCCTCGGTGGCCGCCGCATCGGCTGCCGCCATCCCTCCGCCGAGCGAGTCTGCTCGCTACGTCGCGGCGGAGACCTCTCTCGAGTTGTCTGAAAGCGTGGGGGCGGTTTCTCCTGCCCGCGCTCCGCCGGCATAGACCTTTCCGCACCAGCAGTTGCTTTAGGGCGAAAGCTCACGAACCGTTTCTGGAGGAAAGGAGCCGATGATGTCGCCAAGCCTCCGCGCCGGAATCCTCGTTCTCCTGGGATTCTCCGCGGGCATCGGTGTGGCACGAGCGCAGTCCACTGGTTCTCTCAGCGGCACCGTCACGCTCGAGAACAACGGCGGGCCCCTGCACCACGCGAGCGTCTTGATCGTCCAGCTCGGGCGGAGCACGGAAACGCGCGGGGACGGCGTCTACGAATTCCGCGACGTGCCGCCGGGCAAGTATGAAGTGGTCGCTCACATGCACCCGCTTTCCGATCTCCGCAAGGCGGTGGAGATCGCCGCCGGCGTTCAGGCGCTGCTCGATTTCGAGCTTCGGATCGCGCCGGTGCACGAAGAGATCACCGTGACGGCCTCGGGAAAGGAACAGACCACCCTGGAAGCGTTCCAGTCCGTGCTTTCGCTCGAGCACCTGGACCTGGCCACCAAGTCGGCAGCCTCGCTGGGCGAAGCGCTCGAACACGAAACCGGCGTCGCCAAACGCAGTTCAGGTCCGGGCACGAGCCGTCCCGTCGTCCGCGGTTTCGACGGTGACCGCGTGCTGATCCTTCAGGACGGGATCCCCTCCGGTACGCTGTCGTCGCAATCCGGCGATCATGGCGAACCGGCCGACCTGGATTCCGCTGAGCGCGTTGAAGTCGTGCGCGGGCCTGCCACTCTGCTCTACGGCACCAATGCGCTCGGAGGCGTGGTCAACGTCGTCACCAGCCACCACCAGACCCACCAGCACCCGCACGAGGGCCTGCGCGGGTTTCTGGGCGCCTCCGGCGGCACGAACAACGCTCTCGGCGGAGGCAACGGCGGCTTCGAGTACGGCGCTGGCAAGTGGCTCGTCTCGGCCAACGGCGGAGGCATGCGGACGAACGATTACCGCACGCCCCTCGGGAAAGTGTCCAACTCCGAAACCGAGATCAAAAACGCTGCCGCCAGCGTCGGCCGCTATGGCGAGAGAGGCTTCTTTCACCTGAGCTACGGCGTCTCCGACGGGCGCTATGGCATCCCGCTGGCCCCGGCGGCCGGCCACACAGGGGAAGAAGAAGGCCCAGTGGACCTCAAGTGGCGGCGCCACAATTCGCGCTTCACCGGGGGGCTGCGCAACCTTGGCTCGATGCTGGAGCGGGTCACTCTCTACCTGAACTACAGTGACTGGAACCACCGAGAGCTGGTCCAGGAGGCCGTCGGTACGGAGTTCTTCAACAAGCAGCTCACCTGGCGCGGCGTGTTCGACCAGAGACCGCGCGGGAAGCTCTCCGGCAGTCTCGGCGTCTATGGTCTTCGCCGCTCCTACCGTGTCCGCGGCGAGGAGCAGATCACTCCTTCCACCACCCAGGACGCGTTCGCGGTTTTTGCCCTCGAGGAGATCGCCTTGCAGCGCGCCCGGCTCCAATTTGGCGGGCGGCTGGAGACGAACCGTTACAACCCCGGGGGACTGCCCGGCCGCTCGTTCACCGGGTTCTCCGGATCGGCCGGAGTCAACCTGCCGGCGTGGCGCGACGGCGCCATTGTCGCCAGCTTTAGCCACTCCTACCGCGCGCCGGCGATCGAGGAGCTGTACAACTTCGGGCCTCACCACGGCAACCTCGCCTTCGAGATCGGCGACCCCACGCTGAAGCGCGAGCGCAGCGACGGCGTTGAGGTCTCCGCCCGGCACAGTGCCCGGCGTCTACGCGGCGAGGCGAACGTCTTCTACTACTTCCTCCGCGACTTCGTATATCTGGCGCCCACCGGGACCTTCGCCGAGGGCCTCGTGGTCGCCGGCTACGCCCAGGCCGACGCCCGCTACCTGGGCGCCGAAGGCCGCCTTGACGTGGGACTGCACAACAACCTCTGGCTGAAGCTCGGCTTCGATTCCGTAGACGCCCAGCTCCGCGTGTCCAGGACGCCTTTGCCGCGCATTCCACCGGTTCGCGGGCGCGCCGGGCTCGACGCCTACTTCGGCAGCTTCAGCTTCCGACCCGAGCTGATCCTCGTCAACGCCCAGCCGCAGCTCTACTTCAACGAGACACGCACCGCCGCCTACGCCGTTGTCAACCTGGATGCCTCCTATACACTCGCCCGCCAGCACACGCTGCACATGTTCTCCGCCAGCCTGTTCAACGCCGGCGATCGCCTCTACCGCAACCACGTATCGCTGATCAAGGCATACGCCCCCGAAATCGGCCGCGGCCTCCGCTTCACCTATACCGTCCGCTTCTTCTAAAAGGGGTCAGCCTGATCTGCTCCATTTTCTCTGGCAGAAAACGGAGCAGATCAGGCTGACCCCTTTTGGGTGCTTGACGCCCCGCGGCGCAAGAACGGACAATCTCTCCATGTCGATCGATCGCAGAGCTTTTCTCGCCTCGCTTGCCGCAGTCCCTATCCTCGGCGCCCAGAAGAGCAAGAAGTACCGCACCGCCCTGATCGGCTCGGGCTGGTGGGGGATGAACATTCTCCGGGAAGCCATTGCCTCGGGCGAATGCACCGTCGTGGGACTTTGCGACGTCGACGACGCGATGCTGAATCCGGCCGTGGCCGAGGTCGAGAAGCTGACCAGCGATCAGCCGCGCAAGTACAAAGACTACCGTGATCTCCTGAAGAAGGAGACGCCCGAGATCGTCATCGTGGCCACGCCGGACCACTGGCATGCGCTGCCGATGATCGCCGCCGTCGAAACCGGCGCGCACGTGTACGTCGAGAAGCCGATCGGCCACACCATCCTGGAGGGACGCGCCATGGTAAACGCCGCCCGCGCCGCCAACCGCGTCGTGCAGGTGGGTACCCACCGCCGGGTCTCGCCCCACAACATGTCCGGCATGAAGTTCCTCAAGTCCGGCAAAGCCGGCAAGATCGGCATGGTGCGGGCGTTCGTGCATTACCCGGGCGGGCCGGGAGAGAAAACGCCGGATTCCGATCCCCCGCCCGGCCTCGACTGGAACATGTGGTGCGGCCCGGCTCCCTTGCGCCCGTTCAACAAGGCGATTCACCCCAGGGGCTTCCGCAGTTTCCTCGATTACGCCAACGGCACCCTCGGCGACTGGGGCATTCACTGGATGGACCAGATCCTCTGGTGGACCGATGAAAAATGGCCGAAGCGCGTCTTTTCCACCGGCGGCCGCCACATCAAGCGTGACTCAACCGACGCCCCCGACACGCAGACGGCTAGCTACGAGTTCGAATCCTTCACACTCGTATGGGAGCACCGCCAGTACGCCGCCAACAACGCCGAGAAGCACAACATCGGCTGTTACTTCTATGGCACCGAGGGCACCTTTCACATGGGCTGGCTCGACGGCTGGACTTTCTACCCGAGCGATCCCGACAAGCCTGTCCTTCACGAGGAACCACAACTGCACAAGCCCGACGACCAGAACATCCGCGAGCTGTGGGCCGACTTTCTCGACGCCATTAAGACCGGCCGCCGGCCGGTCTGCGACATCGAGATCGGCCACCGTTCGACCAACGTGAGCTTGCTCGGCATGCTCTCCTGGAAGCTCGGCCGCAGCATCGAGTGGGACGGCCACAAGGAGTTGTGCGTCGGCGATCCCGAAGCCAACAAGCTCCTCCGCCGCCCCTACCGCCCCCCCTGGCGCTACCCCGAAAAGGGGTCAGCCTGATCTGCCCCATTTTTGCTGGGCACGCGACTGCCACGCTGCCCGGTCTGAACCTGGGTGAAAAGCCCCAGTATCCTTCTCTCGAAGATGCTCCAGCTCTCCATCTCCCTTCAGGTTCCCCCGCATTTGCAATGGATTAGCGGCACAGCCGCCTCCCCCTTGGCGATTGGAACTCAAATCGCTAGGTCAATTCCTGGAGACTCTCATGGCGTACGTGATCGTGGATACCTGCACCAAAGACAACAACTGCATCGAGGCCTGCCCCGTCGATTGCATCCACCCGAAACCGGATGAAGCTGGTTACGACGCAGTGCCGCAACTCTACATTCATCCCACCGAATGCATCGACTGCGGCGCCTGCATCCCGGTGTGTCCGACGAACTCCATCTACGTCCTGGACGAGTTGCCGGCAGAACTGGCCCACTTCGCCGAGAAGAACGCCAACTACTACAGCGCGTAACGAAGGCTCGCCGCCGGCTACGCTCCGCGCCCCTATCGTCTCTCCGGCGCCAGCCGGTTGTACTTCTTCAGCACATCGCGCAACCGTCCGTACGGCAGCGCCAAGACCTTCCGCCCGTCCGCCCCTGTCATCGTCTCCGCCGCCACCATCGCGTTGATGATCGCTTCCTCTGTCGCCTGAACCGTCGCGGCGAACAACGGGTCCATGCGGTTGTTGGGCAGCATCTCCACCCGCGCGACCCCTTTCTGTGCCGCAGCTTCCGTGTTTGCCGTCGAGAAGGCAACGAAGATGTCTCCGGAGCCGTTTCCCGACACGCTCCCGTTGCGCGCCAAGCCAAGCGAGGCGCGGCGCGCGAGCCGCTTCACCTGGTGCGGCAGCAGCGGCGCGTCCGTAGCTACAACGATAATGATCGAGCCCGTCTCCCGCCTCCACACCTTGCCGTCCTGAATCTCGGCCCCCACCGGCGCCCCCGCGATCCGAAGCTGGTCCCGCAGGCCGCAGTTGCACTGCACCAACACCCCGACCGTGTAGCCGCTCGCAACCCGCGATGACGTGCCAATGCCGCCCTTGAACTCGTGACAGATCATCCCGGTGCCCCCGCCCACACTCCCTTCCGCCACCGGACCGTCGCGGGCGCCGTCGAGCGCCTCGAAAGCGTGCTCGGGCCTGACATGGAATCCGTTGGCGTCGTTCAAGTAGCCGTCCCAAGTCTCGGCCACAACGGGAAGCTGCCATGCCTGTAGGCTGCCCAGACCGTGGCGCAGATTCCACTGGATCGCGGCGTCGCGCACCACGCCCACACTGTGCGTGTTTGTGATCAGCACTGGGCCTTCCAGCAAACCGGACTCCTCGACCCACGTGGTACCAGTCATCTCGCCCGCTCCATTCAGCGAGAACCATCCGCCGAACACCGGCCCGCCCGATGACCTGCCCCGCGGGTGAATCGCCGTAACGCCCGTCCGAACCGGCCCCTTGCCCACTTCGAGTTTTCCGTCGCCGCGGACGATCGTACTGTGGCCGACCTCCACGCCCTTGACGTCGGTGATCGCATTCAGCGGCCCCGGCGTGCCCTCAAACGGGACGCCAAGGTCGCGCGCCCTCGGTTTGCCCTGCGCAAGCAAGATTCCCGGCAGGCAAAGGACTGCCGCAAACGAGATTGTGAATCGCATGGTCCCCCTCACGACTGCTGGTGGCCGCCGTCATCGCCGCCGCCACAGCTTCTCGATTTCTTCCAGACTCCGGCCCTTCGTCTCCGGCGTCGCCAGCCACACGATCAGGAACGTGGTCACGCACATCCCTCCGTACAGCCAGAAGGCGCCGGTGATCGAAATCGCCGACGCCAGCGACAGGAACGTCATCGTCAGCGCTACGCAGGCCGCCCACAGACTGATCGTGGCGATCGACATCGCCCGGCCGCGGATCCGGGTCGGGAAGATCTCCGCCAGCAGCACCCACACTCCCGGCCCGAGACCGATGGCGAAGGCCGCCGTGCAACACAGCATCACCCCCAGGATCAGCAGCGACGGCCGCGGCTCGATCAGGAACGCCGCTCCGAGCGCCACCTGGCAGATCGCCATCGCCCCGGAGGAGATCATCAGCAGCGGCTTTCTGCCAAGGCGGTCGATCACCCACAGCGCCACGATCGTCGCCAGGAAGTTGATCAGTCCGATAATCACGTTCGCCCCGATGGCCGACGTCTCGCTGTGGCCGCCCACCTGCTCCTTGAAGATCACCGAGCCATAGAACAGCACCGTGTTGATGCCGGTGATCTGCTGGAGGATCGCCAGTGCGACCGCGATGAACAGCGCGCGTCGAAAGCCTGGCTGCAAGAGTTCGGCGAGCATTCCGCTTTCCTCCGCAATCGCCTCCTTGATCTGCTCCAGTTCCACGGCTGCCCGGCTGTGGCCGCTCACGCGGCTCAGCACGTCGAGCGCCAGCCCCTCGCGGCCGGTCTCGGTCAGCCATCGAGGACTCTCGGGCACGAAGAACAGCGCCACGAAGAAGAAGATGGACGGGACCGCCGCCGAGGCGAACATCCATCGCCAGCTTGCCGGCCCGCCGAACGACAGCAGCCAGTTGATCAGGTACGCGAGCAGGATGCCTGTGGTGATCGCCATCTGGTTCAGCGAGACCAGCCGGCCCCGGATCCGCGGCGGCGACACCTCCGCGATGTATAGCGGCGCCAGCAGCGAGGCCATGCCGATGGCGACGCCGCCCACGAAACGCGCCGCCGTGAACTCCTCGAGGTTGCGCGGCAGCGCCGCCCCGAACGCGGAGGCCGCGAACAGCAGCGCCGACACCAGCAGGATCAGCCGCCGCCCGAAACGGTCGCTGAGCCAGCCGGCGATCAGCGCGCCCACCACGCAGCCGAACAACAGGCTGCTCGCCGCCACCTCCGTCTGCACCTCGCTCAGCCGGAACTGCGCGCGCAGGAAGATGATCGCGCCGTTGATGACGGCGATGTCGAAGCCGAACAATAGTCCTGACGTCGCGGCGACGATCGAGACCAGGTACGCATACGCGGTGCTGCCGCGGTCAATCGAAGTTGTAGCCGGCGCCTGCGTCATGCTCCCTCACGGCCTCCAGATCCGGGTAAACGCTGAGAAGCCCGTCGGGCGCAGCACATCGACCCGCACACGCAGCGGCGCCTTCTCTTTGAACGCGACCGTCACCGTGGCCTCGGCGCCGGGCGCGAGTTCCGCCAGCGGCGCTTCGAAACGCTCCAGTGGTATCTCTCCGTATCCGTACAGAATGGCCCGCACCTTGTATCCCCGCAGCGTGTAGCTCGGGACCGATTTCCGCGCCCCCACCATTACCACCAGCGCGCCGGCCCGCCCCTGCACCTCCACCGCTTCCACCGGGCTCGACTCCCGCCGCAACTCCTCGTAGGACGGCTTGCGTGCACCGTAGACGTCAACGACTCCGTGCACCCGCTGCTTCATCACCCCCAGGCCCTTATCGCCGATGTGCGTGCGGTAGTCGTTATAGCAGAAGAAGATCAGCCCGGCCACGTAATCCCGTTCCCGGAAAATGCGGTTGTGCGCCGCGAGCACCTCGACCCGCTTGCCGTCGCCCTCCGGGCGGTCCGCAGTGCAGGCGCAGTAGCCGTACTCGGAAATGACGATCGCCTTGCCCGGAAATGCCCGGTGAATCTCCTCGAGGTTTCGCGCCAGATCCTCCGGCGTCCCCCCGAACCAGGATTCGTAGTACTCGTTCCACATCACGTAGTCCATCGCTCCGGCGACGTCTTTTACCGGCGTCTTTTGGAGCGAGTTCGAAGCGTAGGTCACCAGCCGCTTCGAGTCGAGCTTCTTCGCCTCTTCGTACATCCTGCGCGCGAAACGCGCCGCCGGCGGATTCTGCCCGTCGATCTCGTTGCACATGCCCCACGAGAAAATACACGGGTGGTTGCGGTCGCGGGCGATCATCTCGCGAAGCTGCTCCAGGCCGTTCTGTAAGATCGCCTCCGACGGCTCGTCCTTCATGCCGGCGAACGTCTGCGGCCCCCACGCCGGCACTTCCGTCTGAATCAGAATGCCTTGGCGGTCACAATAATCGAGCACGCGGCGATCCTGTTGCCAGTGGACGCGCGTGTAGACGCAGTTCAGCTCTTTCATGTCGGCGTGGTCGTGCTCGATCCATTCCGCCGGCTCCGCCATGCCGAATTCCGGGTTGCTCCCCGCCATGCGCTCGACCCCCATCAGCCGCACCCGCTCGCCGTTGAGGTAGAAGCCGCCGTCCCGTGTTTCGATCTTGCGTACTCCGAAATTGTCCGAGTACTCGTGACCGGAACTCAACGCCAACCGCAGCTCGTAGAGATGCGGGTGGTCGAAGTGCCACAGCTTGACGCGCTCGAGCGCCACGGATGGGATGTCCACCACGACCGCCTGCCCGGCGGGGACTCGATAGCTCGCCGTGCTACGCCGATCCACCGCCGCAAGCCCGGTCTCCCGGTCGATCAACAACAGCCCGATGTCGCCTTCCGCGCTAGCTGCACCGGCATTGCGAAGAATCGCCCGAACCCTCACTTCGGCGGCGCCCCACGCGAGGTCGGGCTCGGCATCGATCTCCACGCGCTCGACGTACACCATAGGCGTGACAAGCAGCGACACCGGGCGGTAGATCCCGCCGTCGTGCGCCCAGTCGCTCGACCGCCCGCGCGGCAGCGTGCTCTCGTCAAACGAGTTGTCCACCCGCACCCGCACTGTGTTCCGTGCGCCCAGCCGCAGGTACCGTGTGATGTCCAGCGCGAAGGCGGTGTAGCCCTTGCGCAGATGCTCGCCCGCCGGCTGGTCGTTGATCCAGACCACGGCCGAGTGAAACACCGCCTCGAACTCGATCCGAACCGCCCGCGATGCCCAATCTTTCGGCGTGTCGAACTCGCGTTCGTACCACGCCACGCCGTAATAGTCCGCCGTCTCCGCCGCGGTCTGCCACGTGTGGGGGACGGTGACCTCTCTCCACGACGTTGCTCCATCGAGGCGGAACCGCCACGTTCCGTCCAGCGAAATCCGCTGGCCGCAAGCGGCCGCTTCCGGTGTTGCCCCCGGCAGCGGAGCCGCTCCGGCCGCCGCCAGCGCCGCCGCTCTCGACAAGAATTCCCTTCGGGATGCCATCGCCCTGATCTCCGGTCTTGAGCAGTATATCCGCTCGGCCTGCGAGCGCGGCAGGGTTCTACCGCATCAGCGAGAAACCGCGCAGCCCCGCCCCGTACTCCTCAATGGCCTCCGGCTCGCCATACCGCTCGCGGTAGTCCGCGTCGAGATAGCACGCGAACGTCGTGATACGCCGGATACCGCGCGCGGCGTAGGTTTGCAGGTCGGCGAGAAACACGTCACGGTTCCAGGGCAGTTTCCTGGCTGGACGCTTCCAGTTCGAAAACCGCGATGCGTCCAGCCAGTACTCCAGCACCTGGGCCGCTCCCGCCGTGAACACCCTCAGGTTCGCGTCCAGGTTCGACAGCCCGTCACGCCCGTCCATCTGCTCCGCATAGGGAATGTCGTAGCGGCGCGCGATGGGCGCGTATTCAAGGAACACGCCCTCGTCGGGTTTCACCTGCCGCGGCGCTGCCAGCGTTGTGCTGTACGCCAGGTGGGCGAGTTGCGCCCGCGGATCGTACCGGCGCAGCGCCCTCACCAGGTGATTCTCGAGCACCAGCGCCTGCTCGCTGTCGGACAGCGCCCGGCACTTGGGGCAGCGGCATCCGGGCCGGCCATCGTCACCCCAGTAGAAGTACTGGCCTGTGGTCGGGCGGAGCAGCCGCGCCATGGCCACGGCGTTTTCCGCCGCAATCTCGAGCGCACGCGGGGCGTGTATACAAAGGTTCCAGTCCGCCACGCGCTCCCCGCCTTCGTTCATGCGGAACAGGTTCCTATCCTCCTCGAACAGCCAGCGCGGGAGCAGGTCGCTCATCGCGTGCAGTTCGTACTCGATCTCCAGGCCGAGCTTCTGCGCGCGAGCGAGGAAGTCCTGACCGGCCTCCGAGTGGACGAACTTGATGACTTCGAATACGGAGCGCCCGTGATGCAGCGCCAAAGTCGTGAGGCCGGCCTGCTTCGCACGTTCCGGCCAGTCCCGTAACGTCAGATCCTCGGGCAGAAGCACCACGCCTCGCGTCACGAAGCGGGGCGCGGGTTCCCATGGCCCCAAGACCCGCGCCTGCGATGCGGGTGCCACGGCCAGGGCTGCCGACTGAAGAAGAAAGTACCTGCGGGACGGCGCGCTCATCTCAGGAGACGTTCCGGAAATCTGCTGCGCCGCCGCCCCGGTTATGCGACCGTGACTCTCGAGCACACCGATCCTCGAGAATACTTTGCCATTCCACGCCCTCAGACCGCTTCTATCGTCGAAGGCGGCTTCGTGGCGATGTTGTACGTGACGCTGACCACGCCGGGAACCTCCTCCGTGATTCTCCGCGCCAACTTCTTCAGCACCGGCGGCGCCAGCCACACCGGTTTCGCCGTCCGCGCATCCACGCTGTTCCAGCATCGAACCTCGACCTGAAGCCCGAAGTCCCTCTTGCCGCCCCTCATCCCCGCAAACCGGTCCTCGTGCAGGATCGCCATGTACTGGAACGCCTTCACCTTTCTCAGCTCGCTTTCGACGATCGCCGTCGCCTTCCTCGCCAGTTCGAGCCTCTCGGGGGTTGCCTCCCCGACCACCCGCGCCGCAAGAGCGGGACCCGGGAAGGGCATCCGGTTGTACACGGCCTCCGGCAGGCCGAGCGCCCGCGCCACCTTCCTCACGCCATCCTTGCGAAGCTCAACCAGCGGCTCGATCACGCCGTATCCAAAGGCCTCCTGCGGATCGATGCCGAGCTGCTCGAGAACGTTGTGCTGTCGCTTGATGCCCGCCACCGTCTCTTCCACGTCCGTCAGAATGGTCCCTTGCAGCAGGTGCCGGGCGCCCCTCGACCGGACGAGTTCGCCAAACACCCTCTTGTAGAACGTCTGTGTGATCGCCTCGCGCTTCTGTTCGGGATCCGTGATGCCTTTGAGGGCATCGAAGAACGTGCTGCGGGCATCCAGTATCTCGACCTGAATGCCGAACTTCTTGAAGAGCCTGGCCACGGACTGCGGCTCATCCTGTCTCATCAGGCCGTTGTCAATAAACCAGACAGCGAGTTTCTTGCCCAGGGCATGGTGCCCCAGCACCGTGACCACGCTCGAGTCAACACCTCCCGAGAGGGCGGTGATCGCGGAGCCGTCACTGACGGTCTGCGCAATCTCCTGGACTTTCTCTTCGATGAATCTCCTGGCGTTCAGCTTGCCGGCGGGGATCTCCACTATCTTCATCGCTGTTCTCCGATTCGCGGTATCGTCTTCAAAGAAAAGCCCGGGCGGGCATGTCGTCCTCCCGGACAGCCGCGAGTATACACCCGCGGAGAAGTCAACCGCGACGGCACAACAGAGATCGTCC
>CAYZJD010000081.1:0-14348 GCA_964478455.1 uncultured Solibacteraceae bacterium
TCACCAAGCTGTCCTACATCGTTGCCGCCGCGCTGTTCATCTTCTCCCTCCGGTGGATGAGCCACCCGGCCACCTCGCGCCGGGGCGTCGTCGCCGGTGAGATCGGCATGCTGCTCGCCATCGCCGGCACCATGCTGCGCCCCGAGGTTCAGTCATACCAGTGGATCTGGGTCGCCTTCCTGATCGGCGCGGTGGTCGGAGTGCCGCTGGCCTATCTGATGCCGATGACCGCGGTCCCCCAGCGGACCGCTCTCTCCCACGCCTTCGGCGCGCTCGCCGCCGGCCTCATCGGCACCGCCGAATATTACAAGCACACGCCCGACACCGGCACGATGATCGCGCTGGTTCTCGAGATCCTCCTCGGCTTCCTCACCTTCACCGGCAGCCTCATGGCCTTCGGCAAGCTCCAGGAGATCCTGCCCACGCGCCCGATCGTTTACAGGAACCAGAACTTCATCAACCTCTCGATCTTCGCCGGCGCGGCGATCCTCGGCGTTCTCCTGATCATCCACCCCGAGAACCGCTTCCTGTTTCCGTGGTTCGCCGGCCTCTCGCTTCTGTTCGGCGTCCTGCTGATCGTCCCCATCGGCGGCGCGGACATGCCGACCGTCATCGCTCTGCTCAACTCCTATGCCGGCCTCTCCGCCAGCGCCATGGGCTTCGTGCTCGACAACAAGCTGCTCATCATCGCCGGCGCCCTGGACGGCTCCTCCGGCTTTATCCTTTCCGTGATCATGTGCCGGGCGATGAACCGCTCCTTCACCAACGTCCTGTTCGGCGCCTTCGGCCAGTTGCAGATCAAACCGGGCCAGGTCGAGAAGCGCAACGTCCGCTCCGCCTCTGCCGAGGAGGCCGCCCAGATCCTCGATTCGGCCGGCATGGTCATCGTCGTCCCGGGTTACGGTCTCGCCGTTGCCCAGGCCCAGCACAAGATCCGCGAACTATACGATCTATTGACGAAAAAGGGCGTTGACGTTCGCTTCGCCATCCATCCCGTCGCCGGCCGCATGCCCGGCCACATGAACGTGCTGCTCGCCGAGGCAGAAATTCCCTACGACCGGCTGTTCGAGATGGACGAGATCAACGGCGACTTCCCCCAGGCCGACGTCGCCCTCGTCATCGGCGCCAACGACGTCACCAACCCCGCTGCCCGCCACGACAAGTCCAGCCCCATCTACGGCATGCCGATCCTGGACACCGACCGCGCCCGCACCGTCATGGTTATCAAGCGCAGCATGAACCCCGGCTTCGCCGGCATCGACAACGAGCTTTACTACATGGACCGCACGCTGATGCTGTTCGGCGACGCCAAGGCCTTCGTGTCGAACATCGTCAAGGAGTTGCAGAGCCAAAACCGGTGACAGGCTACGCAATCCCCGATTTCCGCCGGAACCTGCTTCTCAGCTCGGCCTCGCGATGATCCGCCGTGCTGAGTCACCCGGACGCGGCCGCTTCGACGTCGGTCTGCCTGAAATCCTCACCCTTGAACAGCAGCGGTTCATCCGCGGCTTTCGCCAGCGCGTACGCCAAGCAATCGCCGAAATTCAGCGCCGCCGGGTGCCGCCCCTTCCCATAGTCACGATACGCCTGCCGGGCGATCTGCGCCTGCTCCAATGTCACCGGCTCGATCACGATGCCTGACCGGCGGAAGAAGCGGTCGAACTCCCGGCTTGCCACCGCATCTCCCCGGTTGTCGATCACCAGTGCTGCTTCAAGATAGTTCGCTGCCGACATGCGGCAGGCCGCCGCCTCTTCGATCTGGCGCGCGAACTGTTGCGCGTCCTCTTCCACAAGCAGAACCGCCAGCACCGCCGACGTGTCGATCACCATGTCGCAGCCACCCAGGCCGCTAACGCGGCAGGCCCTCGTTGTCGTAAAGCAGAGCCGCGTGATCGCCCGACGAGACGGGTCCCGTTACATGGGCTGCGCATCGCCGCCCGATTTCCATCAATTGAGCTCCAAGACCCTTTCTGCTCCGGCTGCGGCGCTCCCGGTCGAGCTGCTCCCGGAGAGCCTCCGTCACCGCCTTCGTAACCGATACTCCCCTCATCCTTGCCAGCTCCGCCGCCAGCCGGTGCGCCTCGCTGTTCTTGATGTTTAGAGCCATAGTTCCACCTTGGTAGATCGTCCTTCTACTATTCTACCACCAACCTGAAACCTGCACCCCCAACCAGCTCCCTGATTTCCTCAAAAGCCTTAGCTCGGCCGCCCCGCGATCCGCCGGACCAGCTCAGCGTTCTCCCCTACCTCGTCCTTGAACCGCGGATACATCCCCACGATCACCGCGTCGGTCGGCTTGATGTTGTCGAAGGCGAACCGGAAGGCCTTCTCGAGTTTCTCCGGCGTTTCCGCCAGCCTGCCCGCCGCCAGGATCTTGAACGCCAGGCACGGCCTCTTCGTCTGCCGGATCACCCGCACCATCCGCTCAGGGTCCTTCTCCAGGAACACGTAGCCCAGCGGCAGCTCCCCGAGCATCTTCCGCAGCTCGTCCTCGGTCCGGCTGAACTGGTAGAAGCACGTCATGTAATAGTCGAGGTCCCAGTTCTTCTCCTCGGCGTATTCGACCACCTCCGGGCGGTGCGTCGACAGTCCCACCAGCACCCCGCTGTCCCGCACCCGCTTGAGGAACTCTTCCACCTTGTGCATCTCGCCGTTGCGGAACCTCTCGTCGGTCACGCCTCCGTGATGCACAATCCCCACCGGCCTCAGCTTTGCCACCTGCGCAATCAGCTCCGGCCTGTCCTTCATCGGGCCGCCGCCGAGCAGCATCCACTGGATGTCGCCGCCCTCGTCCTGATATCGCTTCAGCTCCGCCATCGCCCGCTCGCGGTAGCTGAACTGGAAGGTGTTGATCCCTGCTTCCTGCGACCGCCGCAGTACCTTACACACGTTCTCCGGCGTGGACCATTCCCTCATGTGCTCGCTCAAGCTCGCGAGCGCGTAACAGTAACCGTTGAAGGGATTCGATCCCACGATGAGCCGCGTGATCTCGTACTTGCCAAGCCTCACCGTCGGCAGCAGCGGCGTGCCGGCGCCCTTGGCCCACTCCAACGCCAACCCCGTTGCCGCTTGAAGTACACTCCTCCGCGACCTAAGCATCTCTGTGTCCTCTGCGCCTCTGCGGTTTTCCCTAGCTCGGCTTCGCGCCGAAGCGCCTCGTTAGATCCGCGTTCTCTTTGGCCTCGTCTTTGTACCTCGGGTACATCCCCACAATCACCGCATCGCTCGGCTTGATGTTATCGAAGGCGAACCGGAACACCTTCTCCACCTCCTCCGGCGTGTTCGTCAGACGCCCCGCCGCCAGGATCTTGAAGGCCAGGCACGGTTTCTTCGTCTGCCGGATTCGCCGGCACATGTTTTCCGGATCGTCCTCCAGGAACACCTCTCCCAGGGGCAGCTTTCCGCCGCATTCCTTCCGCGTCTCTTCCGGCGTCCGGCTGATCTTGTAGAAGCACGTCATGTAAAAGTCGAGGTCCCAGTTCTTCGACTCCACGTACTCCATCACCAGCGGATTGTGCATCGACAGGCCCACCATCACACCCGAGTCTCGCACCCGCTTCAGGAACTCGTGAACCTTGTACATTTCAGCCGTTCGGAACCGCTCGTCGGTCACCCCGCCGTGATGCACGATCCCGATCGGCTTCATCCTGGCCACCTCCGGGATCAACGCGTAGTTCCGCTTCAGTTCCCCCTCGCTCAACACCACGAATTGGAGCTTGCCTCCCTCCTGGTGGTGCCGCCGGATCGCACCCAGGGTCTGCGGGCTGTAGTGGAACTGCCACGTGTTGACCCCGTTTTGCTCGCAGCTCTTCAGCGTCCCCAGCACGCGGTCCTCGTTCATCCACTCCCGCATATGCACGTCGAACAGCTTGTTGAAGTGCGAGTAACCCCCGAACGGGTTCGCCCCAACGATCAGCCTCGAGACGTCGTGGCTGCCCAGCCGGATCGTGGGCAGCGCCCCGGGAGCGGCCTCTTGACCGGCGGTCGAGTTACGTGGCAGCGCCAGTCCGCCGGCCAGGCCGGCGGCTGAGCGCAGAAGGTGACGGCGTGACGTTGCCATGGCGTCTGAACCTCCTGTCGGACTTTCAGGTCCGCTAGTCACTGTTCATTCTACACGAGACCTTGCTCTTTTCCTGAGCAATTGTTGGGCCGAGCCCGTCAACTCCGCAGCCTCTTGACACGCCAACTAGTCTGTGTTACAAACAAGAGTGTGGTGCAAATACCCGTCGCACCCAAAAAACACCCCATGCTCAAGCCCCAAGACCTCTCCGCCCCGTTTCAAGAAAGCGCCTATCGCTACTCCTTCCAGGACGGCCTCACCGACCTCGCCCTCGGCCTCTTCCTCACCCTCTACGCCGGCGCGTTGCGCGTCGGCTCTGTCTCCCCCGTCCTCGTGCTTCTCCTGCTCGCCTTCGGAATCGTCCCCGCCCTGCGCGCCTTGCAGCGTCGCATCACCCATCCGCGCATCGGCTACGCGGAGCCCGTCCAGGAGAAACTAACGATCCTCATTCGTGGCATGGCTTGCTATGCCGCTATCGTGACCGTCGCTCTGTTTGCCGGATTGCGAATCCTGGCCGGCCGCTTCGACGCCGCCATCATTTACCAGTCAACTCCGGCCCTGGCCGCCGTCCTCATGGCCGGTGGATTTCACTACGTCACCGTGCGAACAGGCCTCCGCCGGTTCCAGTTCCTGAACATCGTCTCGCTTGCCGGCGGGCTCTTCTTCTCCGTTCTACGCTTCGAAGGAAAACTGGGCAACCTCGCGGCATTCCTCCTCTGCCTGGGCGCGCTGTTCATGGTCACGGGACTCGTGGTTCTCCTGCGTTTCCTGCGTAACAACCCGTTACGTTCCAAGGAGGCGGCCGATGCCCGGCAATGACAATGGAAGCGGCTGGCTGGGATCACTGGCGGCCCTCGACCGGATCGTTCACGAGCCGGGGCGCCTTGCGATCCTGGCCCATTTGTCCGTGGTCGTGAAGGCGGATTTCCTCTACATCCAGCGGCAGACCGGAATGACCGGTGGGAATCTCTCCTCGCACATTGCGAAGCTCGAAGAGGCCCGCTATATCGCCGTTGAGAAAACCTTCGAGGGCAAGATCCCGCGAACGCTTCTCCGCCTCACCGACAGAGGCCGCGACGCCTTCCGCTCGTACCGGCAGGCGATCATCCATGCTCTGACCGGCCTGCCGGAGTAGCCGGGCGGTCCTTGCGGCGCAGCCCTGCCTCTGGACACTTCCGGGTACACAGCCTCCTCGGTGGGGCGGGCCGCCAGGCCTGCAATCCCGGCGGTCGCGCCGGCAGGACTGCCTGGCGTGGCGCGCAACACTGCACGCTCCACACCCACCCAGGCTCCAGCCCGCTACTGGATCACCAGCGGCCCCTCGGTCGTGAACGTCAGCACCGTCTCCGACGGGATCCGCACCCGCTGGCCCTTGGTGAACACCTGCGAGCCCGCGCCGGCCGCCGCCCCCGCGCCGGCGCCGATGGCCGCGCCTTTGCCACCGCCCGCAATCGCGCCGATCACCGCGCCAATCGCACCCACCGCCGCGGCGCGTTTCGCGGTTCCGGCCGTCCTCGAGCTGCTTTCCTGCGTGACCGAGATCGTGTTCACGGCAACGTCCTTGCCACGAATTTTCACCGAAGCGAGCGCCACTGTAAGTTCCGCTTTGCCGGTCAGCCTGCCGGATTCCTTCTCTGCCGCCAGCTTCACCCTCGCGTCCGCCCCCTTCGGCGCGACTTCCTCACTCCCCACCACGATCGGCTCGTCCAGGCTCGCCTGGAACTCGTCCCCTTCCTTACTGACCTCCGAATCGATTTCATCGATCATCCGCACCACGATCCGGCTCCCGGCCGGAATCTCCACCCGCGGCCCTTTGCTGACCAGGGCCGCCAGGATCCGTTCGCTCACGCCCGCCTTCTTCAGCTCGATGATCTGCGACGTGTCCACGCGCGACCCCGCCGGCTGCCGGTCGAGCAGGTCCAGGATGAACTTCTCGCTGAAGCCCGCCCGCACCAGCCGTACCAGCCCCTCGTTGTCCATCGGCTCCTTCGGCGGATGCTTTTTGACGACCGCCGCCAGAATCCCTTCGCTGACGCCCGCGCCCTTCATCTCCGCCAGGCGCAGCGGCTCCGTCACGAACTGCGTGGTCGGCTGCTGCTGGATCAGGTTCACGATGAACTCTTCGCTCAGCCCGCTCTTGGCCAGCTTCACCACATCCTCATTCGTCAACACGCTCTGTGCGTACAGCGCAACACTCAGACCAAGGCAAAGCACGCCCGAAATCATCTGCTTTCTCATGTTCGCCTCTCCTCCTCCTTCCAGAGTACTACCGAAACCGGTAGGATAAGACTCCCCTTGTCCCCCACGCTCCGCCCTTCCCGTTGCACAATAGAGGTTTGCCCGCCGGAGCCCTTTCTTCCGGCGGAACACCGCGGCGCACTTCGGCCGCTACTTCCAGAGATCTGAGAATGAAGCGCTTCCTGTTGCTTTCTCTTTTTGTGCCGGCGTCCTCGGGCGTCTTGTCCGCCCAGAAGTATGAAATCTCGCCCGTCTTCGGTTGGTTCCGTCCCAGCACCGCAGTGCTCGGCTCGCTTGACGAGACCAACCCCAAGGACGACGACACCCGGATGAAGCCCGACACCGGCTACGGCGTTCGCCTGACGCTCAACACCCCGGGCTACTACGGCTTCGAGCTAGCCTATCTCCGCAGCCGCGCTCGCTTGCAGGCCAAGGTCCGTCCCGAAACCGGCGGCGAGATCCTGCGCGAGGACCGCATCCAGAACTGGACCGGCTCCCTCAACTTCCTCGCCTACATGATGCCGGCCCGCGAACGCTTCCGCCCTTTCATGACCGCCGGCTTTCAGGTCCTGGACTACGGCCGGCCGGACATTCCCGAGTGGACGCGCCGCAACGCCCGCACTTTCGGCTTCAATTACGGCGGCGGCATCAAGATCCAGCTCGCGCCCCACCTCCAGTTGCGCCTGGACGCCCGCGACTTCATCGGCGGGAAGCCCTACGACCTTAGCTTCGAGGAGTTCGGCAAGCTCGGCGGCCGCTTCCGCCATTTCGAGGGAACCGCCGGCATCGGCATCACATTCTGAACAGAGCCCAGGTGTGAGCCGGACGTCGCCTCGCCGACGCTAAGCCGTGAGACTTTATACGCGCGCCGGCGACCGTGTCCTTCTGGTGAAGCCAGGCGCACGGAAGCGACGTCTGCCCGTACCCCCATGATTGATACGGTCGATATTGTTGCTACAGTTGATACAATTTTTGCAGGTGGGAATAACCATGGTCAGAAAAGTCAATGCCATCAAAGCCCGCCAAAACCTTGGCCAATTGCTCGAAGAGGTCTACTACAAGGGCGATCAATATGTGATTGAGCGGGCCGGCCGCCCCATGGCGGCGGTAGTGCCGGTCTGGCAACTTCAGGAGTGGCAGAAACGGCGGGAACGCCTCTTCGGCATGGTCGCGGAAGTCTGGCGAAAGAACACTGGCGTCGAGCCGGAACTCCTGGACCGGGATGTCGAGGCCGCGGTGCGGGCAGTCCGGGCTAAGGCCCGCCGCGGACATCCATGATCCGGGCGGTGCTCGACACCAACGTCTTCGTGAGCGCGGTCATCAATCCCAAGGGAGTCCCGGCCCGCATCTTGAACGCGTGGCGCGATGACCAATTCCAGCTTCTGATGTCCGAACCGATTCTGAACGAGATCGCTGCGGTGTTGCGCTATCCCAAAACCAGGCGGCGGCACCAATGGTCCGAGCAGCAGATCGACACCTTCCTCGAAGACCTTGCGCACCTGGCGATCATCCTCTCTCCGAAACAGCCCGTCACCGTGGTTGTCGAAGACCCTCCTGACAATCGATACCTGGAGTGTGCTGCGGAAGGACAAGCCGAGTGCCTCGTGAGCGGGGACCAGCACCTCCTCAAAGTCAAGACCTGGCAAGGCATCAGCATCCTGACGCCCGCTGGGTTTCTTGCACTGCTTCAATCGCAGGCTTGACCTTGACCTCCTCACGCAGGCGGCCATGCAAGCCACTCCCACCGTGGCCAGACCTGCCGCCTCGGCGAACTCGGCGGCCAAGCGCCGCCCACCGACCCCACCGTTTGGTGTTGGAGAGGCCGCCCCCCGTCCCGCTGGGATGGACCCGCGCCGAACGGAGGCGGCTCAACCAGCCTATCCCGCCGCGGCTGCGCTGAGGGCCGGCTGCGAAATAGCCTGGCCGTTGTGCACCAGCGAGAACGTCATGTGGACAGGCCGGCTCACGCTGTCGCACATCGGGCAATGGGACATGGCGAACTTCAGGAATTCGGCGATCGCCTCGCGGCTTCCTCCGGCCTTCACGTGAATCTTGGCCCTGATGTTCCGGTAGGCCGGCGTGACGTTGTCGTCGAGATCCGCGAAGCCCTGTAGGTCCATGTCGCCTTCGAAATCGACCTTGAAGGCGTCGAGCGGAATCCCGCGGGCCGCCGCGTGATACGAACTGGTCACCGAGATGCAGTTGGCCAATCCGTGCAACAGCGTCTCGGCGGGCGACGGGCCTGCATCGGAACCCAGAAGCTGGGTGGGCTCGTCGCCCGTGTAACCCATCGGGCCTTCGCTTCGGTGCCGGATCAGCAGATCCCCTTCGGCTTGATCAAACCCCGGGTGCGTTGACTTGACCTTGGCGCCACCCAGCCACCCGGCCGAAGCATAGAACTTGCACTTGGCCAGTGCCGGAGTTTCCTTTACTGCTTGCACCGTGGCGGCCAGGTTAGGGAAATTGACGCCGTGCCGGTCATCGCCCGTGTCCGGCCCGGCGCCGGTGGTTTCGATGTCGAATTCCCACGAGACGTTCACCGGGTGACGGACGGTGGAGCAAATCGGCGAACGGCCCTGCGCGTACTGGAAAAGCTCGAAGACCTCTTCGGATGAGTTCGGCGAGTCAATGTGCGCCGTGAGGTGGATGTGCTTGAATCCCGGCTTCACCTTGTCGTTCAGGCCCAGGAATCCTTGCAGGTCGAGACTTCCTTCCGCGTCTACCCGCATGGAGTCGATCTGGATGCCGCGGGCGGCTCCGTGGTAGGCCGTGGTAACCATCAGGCAGTGGCTCGCGGCGTGGAGCAGATGCCCCGCCGGACCGACGTGTTTTCCGGTACCAAGCAGCGCCACGGGCTCGTCGCCCGCGAGCTGGTGAGGCCTCGCTCTCCTGACATCCACGCCGTTGTTCTTGTGACCGGTGAAGGTAGAGTTCACGACGGCGCCGCTTTGCCAGTCGGTCGAGCTCCTGAATTCGAAGCTCGCCTTCTTCGGATCGGCTTTGAAGCCGGAGACCAGCTCGCCCAGAGCGGCGACATCGACCCCGTTGACTATCTTCTTGGACATGGTGTTCCCCTCTGCTGAAGTTTCGTTTCTTGTCCGGGCGTTGTTCCCAAAGCCCGGCGGCAAGCATTACTGTCTACAGCATACACCGGCCGGACGGCCTCAGGGAATCCTGATGAACCACCGGATCGAGCGCGCGACCTCTTCGAAGCCCTCCGACCGGTACAACTCGTTGCCGCGTTCGTTCGTCGTCAGGCACTCCAGGTGCGCGTGCTCGGCGCCCAGTTCTTTCACGTGTTGCAGCATCCCCCGCAGCATCTGCCGGCCATAACCCTTACCCTGATGGGAAATGGCGACGCCCACGAGATCGATGTAGCCCAGCCGCGACTCCGCGTCATACGTACCCGTCGCGACCGCCATGACCTCACCTCCCAGCTCGCCCACCAGTACGATCTGCGTCTCGAAGATCCGGGCGAACCGCGTCTTCCAACGGGCGCGCCAGTCGCGCCCGTTCAGCGGGCCGAACCGTTCATCGGCAGTTCGATACCACGTGATTGGTCCGAACGCGTCAATGACGAGTGTCTCCAGCGTCTCGTAATCAGCGGGAGTGGCGAGGCGGAAAGTCAGCGGCATGGGTTGGGCTGCCGCCAATTGTACCGCCGTCTTCCTTCCTCCAGATCACGTTCATCTGAACAAGTCCGTCCGAGCAATACACGCGCCTCAGCCCCGCCTGCTCCGCCATGGTATTGACAGCGCTGCGTGTCGGGAATCCGGCCGAAGGGAGGAGCCGCTTCCCTAGCGCAGCCAGCCAGCCAGGCACGACGAAATCGTTGTAGATCAGGTAACCTCCGGGCCGCAGCACGCGAGTCATCTCGCGGAATGCGCGTTCCCAATCCGGGATGTGGTGCGTGGTCTTGTTCGTCGCTACGACGTCAAACTCGCCATCGGCAAACTCCAGCCGCATCGCATCCATCGGCAGGTAGCGCAGATTCGGAAGGGCTGTCCTGGCGCGTGCGGCCTAGATCTGCTCCGGATCCACGTCAACGCCCGTGACTTCGAGCGCCCGTGTCTCGGCCACCCGGCGCGCCGCCGCCCCGGTTCCGCAGCCGACGTCGAGATACCGCCATCCGGCCTCGACCTCGATGCGATTCAACATGGATTCCGCACGCCGCGCCACCGAGGCCGCATGGGCAGGATGGTTGACGAAGTACTTCTCAACAACCGTCATTCTCATATCGATGTATGCCAGCTACTGATACCGTACGATCACCGCTCAAGAAAGTTCGTCCCCGAACCCGGCCGGATTCGTATTGATCTAGTGAGGCGGCAAGAACGCCGATGAAGGAACTGGCCAGGGAGCTGAGCATGCCGCTGTCGGCCGAGGAGTCAGCCGGTTGGAGGGATTTTGCCTGCCTTGTGCGCGAACACCAGGCCATGGTCTTCAGCATCGGCTATCACTTCCTCCACGACGTCTCGCTGGCAGAGGAGTTGGCGCAGGAGGTGTTTCTTCAGCTTCACCGGAGCCTGAAGTCGCTCAAGTCGCCGGCGCACGTCAAGCACTGGCTTCGGCGAGTGGCCGGCCATCGCTCGATCGACTTCTCCAGGCACCGGGGCAGCATGCCTTCGGTAGCTCTGGACGACGTGCCGGAGCCGGCAGCGGCCGTCGTGGACGGCGATCCGATGCTGGCTGGGAAGCTGCGGAAACTGGTGGCGTCGCTGCCGCCCAAAGCAAGGATGGTGGTCATCCTCCGTTACCAGGAGGACCTGGAGCTTGAGGAAATCGCCGCCGCGCTCGACATGCCGCTCGGCACGGTCAAGAGCCAGCTCCAGCGGGCGTTGGCGACGCTGCGGGAAAAGGCTGCCCGCTCCATAGGTGAGGTGTATCCATGAGCCGGTTCGAGGACGATCTCCGGATGGCGCTCCGGCGAAAAGAGCCGCCGCCGGGTTTTGCGGAGCGGGCGCTGGCCCGGGCCGCGGTCGAACGCGAGACGCTGCTCGAGCGATTGCTGGGCCTGTTTCGGTTCCCGGCGGTTCGCTGGGTCTGCGCCGCGGCGTTGCTGCTGATGCTGCTGCTCGGCGTTCGCTACCAGCAGGCGCGCCGGGCGCGCCAGGAAGGCGAAGAGGCCAGGGCGAAAGTGTTGTACGCGCTGCAAGTCACCGGGAGCAAGCTTCAACTGGTGCAACAGAAGCTGCGCCAGTTGGAGGCGGAGCGCGAAACGCAGGACCGCGCCGAGGAGGATCCGGCGACAAGCGGCAGGAAAATTCTTTGATGAACGCGGGTAACACCCGCAACAGAAAGGAGTCTTATGAGAAAAGTACTCTTTGTGATGGCGCTTGCGGCGTTCGCCGCCCACGCCCAGGACATCAAGTTCCCGGCGAGCTTCGACAAGCTGGCCGCCAAGGCCGAGGAGGTGGTGGATGTCACCGTCGACCCGGCCATGCTGCAAATCGCCGGCAAGTTCCTCGCCGCCCAAGAGGAGAAAGAGCCCAAGGCCGCCAAGGCCAAGGACGTCGTCAGCGGGCTCAAGGGTATCTACGTCAAGAGCCTGAAGTTCGCCAAGGAGGGCGAGTATTCCCGTGCGGACGTGGATGAGATCCGGTCGCAGTTGAGCGGCCCCGGATGGGCTCGTCTGGTCACGGTGCGCGACAAGACCGACGACGTCGGCGTCTACCTGAAGAAAGAGGGTGAGAAGGTCGTGGGCATGGCCGTCTTGGCCGCTGAGCCGAAGGAATTGACGGTGGTCAACATCGTCGGCCCGATCGACCTCGAGCACCTTGCCGCCCTGGGCGGGCAGTTCGGCGTCCCGAATCTCCCGAATCTGCCGGCCGGGCAGAAGCCGCCCGCGAAGACCGAGAAGAAATGAAGGACTCCTGAATCGACATTCCGTTCGCTCTCGTAGCCGGCGCCGCTGCCCTGTTGTTCGCGGGGGACTCGGAGTTCCGGGCGGTTGTCGATCGCGTTGAGTCGCAGTACTCCGCGCGCAGGGTGTCGGTCCCGGTGCTGGGAGTCGCCAATGGCTTTCTCAAGCTATTCCATCCGGCGGGCGCCCGCCGGGTTGAACTGGCGATCTTCGAGGACTTGCGGGAGCGCGACGGCGCGCGCTTTCACGACCTCATTGCGGAAGAACTCGGCCCGGCCTGGAAGCCGCTTGTGCGTACCAGGTCGCGCGGCGATGGCGAATGGACGGCTGTCTATGTGAAGCAGAGCGGAAAGGACGTGTACCTGCTGACGGCAACTTTGGCTCCGGGCGAGGCGACTCTCGTCCAGGCGAAGCTGAATCCCGAAACCCTCGCCCGGTGGCTCCAAAAACCGGAAAGGATCGGCCGCTGCGGCGCGAAGCTCGGCCAAAGCGGCGAGGAGAGTTGTGCGGATTTAGAGCTTGACGCGCCGCCGGCCTCACAGGCTCGCCAGCCGTGACTTGGCTGCGAGGTGGAAGCCGTCCAGCTTCAGCGCCTGAATGAACTCCTCCTTGGCCCTGTGTTTCTCGTTGCGGCCGAGGTAGCCGAGGCCGGCGATGTAGTGGGCCTGTGCCTTGCGCGTGCTCGCCGCCACGCGGCCCTCGAACTTCGCGAAGAAATCCACCCCTTCGCGCTCCTTCATCGCGGCCACGCCCATCTCGACGAGCCTGGCATACATGGCCGAGGCCTTCGCTTTCTCGCCGAGTTTCTCGAGCGAGCGCGCCTGCCAGTAGAACATGTCGGCGCCCTCGGCCACCGTCGGCTCGGGGTCCTCGTCGCTGCCGAGTGGATGCGCGGCTGCTTGCTTCCACGCCTCGCGGGCCTTGGTTCCATCGCCGAGCGCCTCGTGCGCCAGGCCGACAAAGTAGTTAGTCTCAGGCAACCGGCCGCCGCGCAGCGGCCGCGCCGACTCCAGGTTCTGCGGATACTCGAGCGCCGCCTGGTAATCGGCGAGCGCTCCCGCGTAATCCTTGCCCGCCATGCGCTGGTGGCCGCGCAGCAAGTGCGCGTCCACCCAAGAATCATGCACGCCGAAGCGTACGCCGCCTTCCCAAATGTGGAAATGGCGGCCCTTGAGCAATTCGATGGCACGGTCGTACTGGCCGGCCTGAACGCGAAGCTGGATGGCGCGGGAGAGAACATCGTCGCGCTTCGTCACCGTGGCGTCATGCTTGTCGAGGACGGCGAGCCGTTTCTCGAGGCTAGCGCCGGCGGCTTCGTACATCTTGTCCAACTCGAAGAGGAACATCGGATCGTCCGGGCTCAGGGAAACCGCCTTCTCCATGCCGGCGATCGCCTTTAAGAGGCCATTGGGCTGCCGCTGGTATGCCAGCGCGAGGTTGCGGTGCACGATAGCGAAGGAAGGATCGACAGAACGCGCCGCCTCCCAGAGCCTCACGGCTTCTTCGGGCTGGTGGTCGAACAGGAGGTTGGCAAGATAGTAGGGAGCGCGGGCGTCCTCGGGGTTTACTTTCATCGCCCCTCGAAAGACCGGGATCATTTCCATCTGAAACGGGAAAGAGTAATCGGGCGACGCTTTCGCGGCGAGCTCATAGTAGCCGGCGGCTTTGTCCGTCGCGCCAAGGCGCCCGGCGTACCACCCGAGGAGGTAGTAAACCATCGGCGAAACCTGCGGCCTGTCCGGTGAAGCCGCCTGCATCTCGCGAAGAACCTCCATGGCATCCTCATACAGCCCGGCATTCCCGTACTCGACGGCGGTCTCGAGTCCGGTCGCAGGGTGGGCGGCGAGCGCAGCGCGGAGGGCTTGCGCGGCCTTCGGATCGCTGGCAGAGAGCGAGCGTTCGGCCAGACTGCGTACATCGAGCGGATCGAAGGCGGCGACCTCATCTAGGAGTCTACGAGCTTCCTCTCCCCGCCCAAGCTTGCGGAGTACGGTGCCCTTCAGGTTCATCGCGCGAGTGTTCCAGGCGTTCATGGCAAGCGAGCGGTCGAGGAACCCAAGCGCCGCCCGATAGTCCCCGCGCGACGAGGCGATCTCGGCCAGAGAAAAGTAACTTGCCGACGTCCAGGCCGTGCTCCAGGTCGCTTTATAGAAAGCGTCGTAAGCTTCGTCGTTTCTCCCCTGTGAC
>CAYZJD010000082.1:0-3089 GCA_964478455.1 uncultured Solibacteraceae bacterium
CGGGCAGAGCGATCTGGATCTGCTGATTGTCAAGTCGGCAGAGGAGTCCGCTTCCAGGCAAACGGGCCAGGCGTACCGGGCGCTTTGGGGGATCAGTGTGCCGGTCGACATACTGTGGTACACGCCGGAGGAGGTGGATTACTGGTCCGAAGTGAAGTACCACGTTGCGACCCGCGCCACCAGAGAAGGGCGAGTCCTTTATGAGAGGCACTAACGAGGAGTACGCCCGCGGCCTGGCGCGCATAGCCGAGCACGATTGGAGGAGTGCGAGCATCGGACTTGCGCACGATGCGCCGTTGGACACCGTCTGTTTTCATCTTCAGCAGGCTGCGGAGAACTGCTCAAGGCGCTTCTCGTGGTCCGCGATCTGGACTATCCACTGACCCACGACTTGAAACGCCTCGTGGACTTGGCCATTCCGGAGTTTCCGGCCCTGGAGGAACTCCGCGTTATGCTGCCGGACTACACAATGTTCGCGGTTGAAATGCGGTATGACGCGAGCTTGTACCCAAGCAGCGAGCAGGCACAGGCTGCGTTCGAGACGATAGGCCGTCTGCGGTCGATGGCGCACTCGCTGCTGCCGCCGGAAGCGCGGCCCTGAGCACGCCGCCGGCCAATTCGACAATCCCAATCGGATTTGTTAGATTGGGATTTAGGAGTCCCGCCCACGATGGCAGCGAAACCACCCTTTCCTCAAGGCGCGCAGGTGGAACATCCCAAGTTCGGGTTCGGCACCGTTCTGTGGAGCAACGAGGAGCACATGGCGATCAAGTTCGACGATCACGGCGAGAAGAAGTTTGTCACGCCGATCGTGTTTCCGAACTTAAAGAAGAGTGACCGGCAGCCGCCGGCCGAGAAGAAATCCCGCAGCCGGAAGCCGAAGGTCGCGCCGGCCGTGGCGGGCTGAGGAACCAGACGTTCCCGCGGACCGACGTCCGCGCCACTTCCCCTGGGAGGAGGGGCTCGAACCCCTCATGCTAGACTGAGAGTCTCCAATGAGATTCGGAGTCGTAGTGTTTCCAGGCAGCAACTGCGATCACGACGCCTGGTACGCCGTCAGCGCTAATCTCGGTCACGAAGCCGAGTTCATCTGGCACGACGATACGCGGCTCGGCAACGTCGATGCCGTCATCCTTCCGGGCGGTTTCTCCTACGGCGACTACCTGCGGTGCGGCGCGATCGCGAAATTCTCGCGCGTGATGAGCGCGGTACGCAGGTACGCAGCCGAAGGCGGCCTGGTCATCGGCATCTGCAACGGCTTCCAGATCCTGGTGGAAAGCGGGCTGTTGCCCGGCGCGCTGGTGCGCAACCGGGGGCTCAAGTTCATCTGCCGGCCGGTGGATCTGGTGACCGTGACCGCCGATTCCCCCTTTACCTGCAAAGCCGCCAAAGGCCAGGTGCTGACGGTGCCCATCGCGCACGGTGAAGGCTGCTACTACGCCGACGAGCGCACGCTGGACGAACTCGAAGCTGAGGACCGCGTGGTGTTCCGCTACGCGGGCAATCCGAACGGCTCGCTGAGGGACATCGCGGGAATCCTGAGTCGCGAGCGCAACGTGATGGGCATGATGCCGCATCCGGAGCGGGCCTCGGATCCGCTGATGGGCTCGACGGACGGGCTGGTGGTGTTCCAGTCGATGGTGGCGGCGCTGGAACTGGCGCCGGCCGGGTTGAAGGGATGAGCGCGATCACCCCCGACCTCGTCGCGGCCCACCAACTCAGCGAAGACGAATACCAGCGCATCTGCTCGATCCTGGGGCGCGAGCCCACCTACACCGAACTCGGCATCTTCAGCGTGATGTGGAGCGAGCACTGCTCGTACAAAAGCTCGCGGCTGCACCTGAAGAAGCTGCCGACGCGGAGCAAGCTGGTGATCCAGGGCCCGGGTGAAAACGCGGGGATCGTCGACATCGGCGAGGGCTACGCCATCGCCTTCAAGATCGAGTCGCACAACCATCCGAGCTTCATCGAGCCGTTCCAGGGAGCGGCGACGGGCGTGGGCGGCATCTTGCGCGATGTGTTCACCATGGGCGCGCGGCCGATCGCGGTGATGGACTCCCTCCACTTCGGGCCGCTCGACGATCCTCAGGTGGGGGCCCGCAACCGGCGCATTTTGAGCGGGGTGGTGGCGGGGATCGCGCACTACGGCAACTGCTTCGGCGTTCCAACGATCGGGGGCGAGTGCCTGTTCGATCCCAGTTACAACGGCAACCCGCTGGTCAACGTTTTCGCCCTCGGCGTGTTCAAGAAAGACGAGATCTTCTACGCGCGGGCGAGCGGGGCCGGCAACCCGGTGATCTACGTCGGCGCCAAGACAGGACGCGACGGCATCCACGGCGCGTCGATGGCCTCAGCCGAGTTCAGCGAGGAATCCAAGCAGAAGCGTCCGAACGTGCAGGTTGGCGACCCGTTCATGGAGAAACTGTTGCTGGAAGCGTGCCTGGAAGCGATGAAGACGGGCGCGATCGTCGGCATCCAGGACATGGGCGCGGCCGGGCTGACCTGCTCCACCTGCGAGATGGGGAGCCGCGGCGGCACCGGCGTCGAGATCGACCTCCGCTACGTTCCGCAACGCGAGACGCGCATGACGCCTTACGAGATCATGCTGTCGGAATCGCAGGAGCGGATGCTGCTGGTGGCCGAGAAAGGACGGGAGGACGAGGTCGTTGCCGTCTTCCGCAAGTGGGGGCTGGATGCAGTCACGATCGGGCACGTCACCGACGACGGACTGCTGCGGGTGAGGGACCACGGCGAGGTTGTGGCCGAGATTCCGAGCCGCGAACTGGCAGAGGAAGCGCCCCTGTACGACCGGCCGCACACGAAGCCGCTGCGGCGCTGGCCGCTGGAGGCGCCCGGATACCAGCCGGCCGCTCCGCAAGCGGCGCTCGAGATGTTGCTCTGCTCGGGGGATGTCTGCTCGAAGCGGTGGATCTGGGAGCAGTACGACTACATGGTCCGCACGAACACGACGCAGGGGCCGGGCGGGGACGCGGCGGTCGTCCGGATCAAGGAGACGGGCACGTCGGTGGCCATGGCGCTGGACGGCAACAACCGCCACTGCGCACTGTCGCCTCGGGAAGGAGCCCGTC
>CAYZJD010000082.1:3099-10981 GCA_964478455.1 uncultured Solibacteraceae bacterium
GCCGGAACCTGTCGACCGTGGGCGCGGTGCCGGTGGCCGCGACCAACTGCCTGAACTTCGGCAACCCGGAGCGGCCGGAGATCATGGCCCAGCTCGTGGAGGCGATCGAAGGGATGGGCGAAGCGTGCGCGCACTTCGAGACGCCGATCACCGGCGGCAACGTGAGCCTGTACAACGAGACGCTGGGCGAGGCGGTGGATCCGACTCCGGTGGTGGGCATCGTCGGGCTGCTCAAGACCGCAGCCCCGCTGGCCATTGATTTCAAGGGTCCGGGGCGGGCGGTGATGCTCGTTGGCGGACTCGGCGAGTGCGACCGCGTTCGCTTCGGCGGCACCCAGTACGCCAAAGTCGTCTTGGGAACCGCGTGGGGCCTGCCGCCGGCGCTGGACATGGATTACGAAAAGCGAGTCCAGGCGGCGATACGGGAAGTGGCGGCTGCGCGACTGGCGGAATCGGCGCACGACCTGAGCGACGGCGGCCTGGCGGTCGCCCTGGCCGAATCCTCGTTCGGCAGGTCCGGTGTGGGGGCGGCAGTGGAACTGGACTCCGCGATGCCCGCCGAGTGGCTGCTGTTCCACGAAGGACCGTCGCGGATCCTGATCTCGACCCAGTTTCCGGAGCGGGTGGAGCGCGTCGCGGAGGAGCACGGTGTCGCCGCGTTGCGCATCGGCGTGACGGTCGAGAACCGGCTGGCGATCCGCGCCGGCGGTACGCTGCTAGTCGAGGCGGAAACGAAGCGGTTGCGCGACCTCTGGGAAAGCGCGCTCGAGAGGGCGTTGAGGGGCTGAGGCGATGTTCGACAAACTCCACGAAGAGTGCGGTGTCGTCGCCATTTACGGGCATCCGGAAGCGGCCAACCTGGCTTACCTGGGCCTGCACGCGTTGCAGCACCGCGGGCAGGAGAGCGCGGGAATTGCCGCGAGCGACGGCAAGACCATCCAATGCGAGAAGCACATGGGCCTGGTCGCCGAGATTTTCACGCCCGAGGTTCTGGGAAGGCTTCCGGGCGAGCTGGCCATCGGCCACACGCGATATTCGACCGCCGGCGACACGGTGCTGCTGAACGCGCAGCCGTTCTCGGTGGCCTGCAACAAAGGCCAGATCGCGGTGGCCCATAACGGGAATCTCACCAACGCCGCCGAGGTGCGGGGCCAGCTCGAGCGGGAAGGCTCGATCTTCCAGGCATCGAGCGACACCGAGGTAATCCTGCACCTGGTGGCGCGGTCGAGGGAGCGAACGCTGGCGGGCGCGCTGCGGGAAGCGCTGCTCCAGATCGAGGGCGCCTTCTCCCTGGTGTTCCTGGCCGAGGACCGGGTGATTGTGGCGCGCGATCCGCACGGCTTCCGGCCGCTGGCCATGGGCCAGATGGATCTCTCGGGCGGAAAGAAGTGCTACGTGTTCGCGTCGGAGACGTGCGCGTTCGACCTGATCGGCGCCGTCTACCTGGACGACGTCGAGCCGGGCGAGATGGTCGTCGCCGGACCGGAAGGTCTGACGCGCGAGCGGTACGCGCCGGCGCGTCCGCGGGCGCACTGCGTCTTCGAGCACGTCTACTTCTCGCGGCCGGATTCGACGGTGTTCGGCCGGCCGGTGCAGGTGTCGCGCGAAATGCTGGGGCGGCTGCTGGCGCGCGAGCACCCGGCCGCCGCGGACCTGGTGGTTCCCGTGCCGGATTCGGGAGTGACAGCGGCCCTCGGCTTCTCGGCCGAGTCAGGCATTCCCTTCCGCTTCGCGCTGATCCGGAACCACTACGTGGGCCGGACGTTCATCGAGCCGTCGCAGGCCATCCGCGACTTCGGCGTGAAGCTGAAGCTGAATCCGGTCCGCAGCCTGCTCGAGGGCAAAAGCGTGGTGCTGGTGGACGACTCGATCGTGCGGGGAACTACCAGCCGGAAGATCGTCCGCATGGTGCGCAGCGCCGGGGCGCGCGAGGTCCATCTGCGGATCTCCTGCCCGCCGACGATGTCGCCGTGTTTCTACGGTGTGGACACGCCGACCAAGAGTGAGCTGATTGCCGCCAACAGCTCGGTCGAGGAGATACGCAAGTTCGTCGAAGCCGACACGCTCGGGTATTTGTCACTCACCTCGCTGCGCCAAGCGGTGGCCGACGACAACCTCGAATACTGCTACGCCTGCTACACGGGCGACTACCCCACCGAGCTGATCAACATCGAGGAGCTGATGGCGGCGAAGAAGCACCGCTAGCCCGGCGCGTTCGCGGCATCTTCCGCCTCCGTTCGTCGTCCGTCTGCCGGAGGCCACCAGGGTTCCCGCCGGAGTCTTCCGACTCCAGCGAGCCGGTTATTACCACCTTTATTACCACGATTCATGGATTATTACCACGTTTCCGCCAGACCGCTCCAGCGCCGGCGCCCTCGCAGAAGATCTCGCCGTTCTTCTTCAACCTGTTGATGACGACGCGGATCATGTCGCGGGTAACGTTGGGACAAGCGCGCTCCAACTCCACCATTCGGAAACCGTCTGGCAGGCTGCGGATAGCGTCCAGCACCAGTTGAGTCTTTGCTCCACGGGCGGCGCTCAGCGAGCCGACTCGTCCCTCGAAGTCACGGTACACCGCAGTCAAGAAGCCGAGGAAGTACTCGGTCCACGGGCGCACATCGTGCTTGCCCGCGTGCCACCCTTGCGAGGACCTGTACAGGGCATCGTAATACGTGTCACGGCTCTTCTCAAAGGTTGCCTCGATGCTGATAAACCGGCCAACCTGGTAGCCGGCCTGGTAGAGCAAGAGCAGCGTCAACAGGCGGGCCATCCGGCCGTTGCCATCGACAAAGGGGTGCACGCAGAGGAAGTCCAGAACATAGGCGGGGATGAGCAGAAGTCTCTCGACCTTGTCCTGCCTCCAAAGGCGACCGAATTCGGTATGAAGGCGCTGCATGAACTCGGGCGTCGTGGCGCTGGAACCGGATGGAACCGGACTTTCCGCGTGCCACCCTGAACAACCTCCACAATCTCGTTGTCCACAGGCTTCCACCGTCCGCCCAGCGTCTCGCCGTACTTGTACAGATCCCGGTGAAGTTGCAGCACGACTGGTGTGGTAAAGGGGATGTTCGGATAGTCGGCGTGGATGGTGTTCAGCACATCCCGGTAGCCGGCGATCTCCTGCTCTGAGCGGTCTCGCGGGGTGGTCTTCTGCGCCACCAGCGCCTGAATCCTCTTCGGTGGCGCAATGACTCCTTCGAGCCGGTTGGAGGACTCGATGCTCTGGACAACGGCAACCTGCCGCAGGGTCTCGAGTGCTTGGGGGAACTGCTGCCGGTACAGCGCCTCCCGTCCTTTGAATTCGCCGAGCAAGCGAACGGTACGCAACATGTCCTGCGTGATTGCTTGGCGCTCGATCCGGTCTTTCTCGAAGGATTTCATATCGTCTCCCAGCCCTATCTAGTTCAGAGGCATCTGCTTGTCCTCGCAGGCAACTCCTCGTGCAGTTGCGTGGTTGCTGAGGCCTTTCAATAGCGCTCGCTCCTCACCGCCGGATGGGGAGAGTTTGATGAACGCGTGGAGAAGCTGCGTGAAAGAGCTGTTGCGGCGAAGTGCCGCGCAGTAGGGCGGGCCGGTCACGATAACATCATCGGCATCCGTGACCGGTAGGCCCAACGGGCTCGTTTGAACAACAACCGGACTTGGCGCGCCTCCGGTCACCTCAAGAAGCGGTTGATGATGAGTCACCCTTGCAGCATTTGACCACCACGGCAGGTCGCGCTGCAGGTTGAAAATGCAAAACGCTATCAAGTGCAATTTGCCCGTCCTTCCCGCGCATTACACTGCAAGGATGGTGACGGCGAAGGTCGCTTCATCCGCCCTGGAGGTGCCGCACTCCCGAATCCGCGAACTGGCCGAGGTGGCCATGTCCATGGACGGAGTGCTGAAGCTGTACTTCGGCGAGTCAAACCTGCCAACGCCGGGCTATATCAAGCGCGCGGCCGCGCGCTTGATATAGCCCGGCGTTGGCAGGTTTGACTCGCCGAAGTACAGCTTCAGCACTCCGTCCATGGACATGGCCACCTCGGCCAGTTCGCGGATTCGGGAGTGCGGCACCTCCAGGGCGGATGAAGCGACCTTCGCCGTCACCATCCTTGCAGTGTAATGCGCGGGAAGGACGGGCAAATTGCACTTGATAGCGTTTTGCATTTTCAACCTGCAGCGCGACCTGCCGTGGTGGTCAAATGCTGCAAGGGTGACTCATCATCAACCGCTTCTTGAGGTGACCGGAGGCGCGCCAAGTCCGGTTGTTGTTCAAACGAGCCCGTTGGGCCTACCGGTCACGGATGCCGATGATGTTATCGTGACCGGCCCGCCCTACTGCGCGGCACTTCGCCGCAACAGCTCTTTCACGCAGCTTCTCCACGCGTTCATCAAACTCTCCCCATCCGGCGGTGAGGAGCGAGCGCTATTGAAAGGCCTCAGCAACCACGCAACTGCACGAGGAGTTGCCTGCGAGGACAAGCAGATGCCTCTGAACTAGATAGGGCTGGGAGACGATATGAAATCCTTCGAGAAAGACCGGATCGAGCGCCAAGCAATCACGCAGGACATGTTGCGTACCGTTCGCTTGCTCGGCGAATTCAAAGGACGGGAGGCGCTGTACCGGCAGCAGTTCCCCCAAGCACTCGAGACCCTGCGGCAGGTTGCCGTTGTCCAGAGCATCGAGTCCTCCAACCGGCTCGAAGGAGTCATTGCGCCACCGAAGAGGATTCAGGCGCTGGTGGCGCAGAAGACCACCCCGCGAGACCGCTCAGAGCAGGAGATCGCCGGCTACCGGGATGTGCTGAACACCATCCACGCCGACTATCCGAACATCCCCTTTACCACACCAGTCGTGCTGCAACTTCACCGGGATCTGTACAAGTACGGCGAGACGCTGGGCGGACGGTGGAAGCCTGTGGACAACGAGATTGTGGAGGTTGTTCAGGGTGGCACGCGGAAAGTCCGGTTCCATCCGGTTCCAGCGCCACGACGCCCGAGTTCATGCAGCGCCTTCATACCGAATTCGGTCGCCTTTGGAGGCAGGACAAGGTCGAGAGACTTCTGCTCATCCCCGCCTATGTTCTGGACTTCCTCTGCGTGCACCCCTTTGTCGATGGCAACGGCCGGATGGCCCGCCTGTTGACGCTGCTCTTGCTCTACCAGGCCGGCTACCAGGTTGGCCGGTTTATCAGCATCGAGGCAACCTTTGAGAAGAGCCGTGACACGTATTACGATGCCCTGTACAGGTCCTCGCAAGGGTGGCACGCGGGCAAGCACGATGTGCGCCCGTGGACCGAGTACTTCCTCGGCTTCTTGACTGCGGTGTACCGTGACTTCGAGGGACGAGTCGGCTCGCTGAGCGCCGCCCGTGGAGCAAAGACTCAACTGGTGCTGGACGCTATCCGCAGCCTGCCAGACGGTTTCCGAATGGTGGAGTTGGAGCGCGCTTGTCCCAACGTTACCCGCGACATGATCCGCGTCGTCATCAACAGGTTGAAGAAGAACGGCGAGATCTTCTGCGAGGGCGCCGGCGCTGGAGCGGTCTGGCGGAAACGTGGTAATAATCCATGAATCGTGGTAATAAAGGTGGTAATAACCGGCTCGCTGGAGTCGGAAGACTCCGGCGGGAACCCTGGTGGCCTCCGGCAGACGGACGACGAACGGAGGCGGAAGATGCCGCGAACGCGCCGGGCTAGCGGTGCTTCTTCGCCGCCATCAGCTCCTCGATGTTGATCAGCTCGGTGGGGTAGTCGCCCGTGTAGCAGGCGTAGCAGTATTCGAGGTTGTCGTCGGCCACCGCTTGGCGCAGCGAGGTGAGTGACAAATACCCGAGCGTGTCGGCTTCGACGAACTTGCGTATCTCCTCGACCGAGCTGTTGGCGGCAATCAGCTCACTCTTGGTCGGCGTGTCCACACCGTAGAAACACGGCGACATCGTCGGCGGGCAGGAGATCCGCAGATGGACCTCGCGCGCCCCGGCGCTGCGCACCATGCGGACGATCTTCCGGCTGGTAGTTCCCCGCACGATCGAGTCGTCCACCAGCACCACGCTTTTGCCCTCGAGCAGGCTGCGGACCGGATTCAGCTTCAGCTTCACGCCGAAGTCGCGGATGGCCTGCGACGGCTCGATGAACGTCCGGCCCACGTAGTGGTTCCGGATCAGCGCGAAGCGGAAGGGAATGCCTGACTCGGCCGAGAAGCCGAGGGCCGCTGTCACTCCCGAATCCGGCACGGGAACCACCAGGTCCGCGGCGGCCGGGTGCTCGCGCGCCAGCAGCCGCCCCAGCATTTCGCGCGACACCTGCACCGGCCGGCCGAACACCGTCGAATCCGGCCGCGAGAAGTAGACGTGCTCGAAGACGCAGTGCGCCCGCGGACGCGCCGGCGCGTACCGCTCGCGCGTCAGACCTTCCGGTCCGGCGACGACCATCTCGCCCGGCTCGACGTCGTCCAGGTAGACGGCGCCGATCAGGTCGAACGCGCACGTCTCCGACGCGAACACGTAGCACTTCTTTCCGCCCGAGAGATCCATCTGGCCCATGGCCAGCGGCCGGAAGCCGTGCGGATCGCGCGCCACAATCACCCGGTCCTCGGCCAGGAACACCAGGGAGAAGGCGCCCTCGATCTGGAGCAGCGCTTCCCGCAGCGCGCCCGCCAGCGTTCGCTCCCTCGACCGCGCCACCAGGTGCAGGATTACCTCGGTGTCGCTCGATGCCTGGAAGATCGAGCCTTCCCGCTCGAGCTGGCCCCGCACCTCGGCGGCGTTGGTGAGATTCCCGTTATGGGCCACCGCGATCTGGCCTTTGTTGCAGGCCACCGAGAACGGCTGCGCGTTCAGCAGCACCGTGTCGCCGGCGGTCGAATATCGCGTGTGGCCGATGGCCAGCTCGCCCGGAAGCCTTCCCAGAACCTCGGGCGTGAAAATCTCGGCGACCAGGCCCATGTGCTTCTCGCATTGGATGGTCTTGCCGTCGCTCGCGGCAATTCCCGCGCTCTCCTGCCCGCGGTGCTGCAACGCGTGCAGGCCCAGGTAAGCCAGGTTGGCCGCTTCCGGATGCCCGTAAATGGCGACGACACCGCACTCTTCGTGGAGTTTGTCGAACATCGCCTCAGCCCCTCAACGCCCTCTCGAGCGCGCTTTCCCAGAGGTCGCGCAACCGCTTCGTTTCCGCCTCGACTAGCAGCGTACCGCCGGCGCGGATCGCCAGCCGGTTCTCGACCGTCACGCCGATGCGCAACGCGGCGACACCGTGCTCCTCCGCGACGCGCTCCACCCGCTCCGGAAACTGGGTCGAGATCAGGATCCGCGACGGTCCTTCGTGGAACAGCAGCCACTCGGCGGGCATCGCGGAGTCCAGTTCCACTGCCGCCCCCACACCGGACCTGCCGAACGAGGATTCGGCCAGGGCGACCGCCAGGCCGCCGTCGCTCAGGTCGTGCGCCGATTCCGCCAGTCGCGCAGCCGCCACTTCCCGTATCGCCGCCTGGACTCGCTTTTCGTAATCCATGTCCAGCGCCGGCGGCAGGCCCCACGCGGTTCCCAAGACGACTTTGGCGTACTGGGTGCCGCCGAAGCGAACGCGGTCGCACTCGCCGAGTCCGCCAACGAGCATCACCGCCCGCCCCGGACCCTTGAAATCAATGGCCAGCGGGGCTGCGGTCTTGAGCAGCCCGACGATGCCCACCACCGGAGTCGGATCCACCGCCTCGCCCAGCGTCTCGTTGTACAGGCTCACGTTGCCGCCGGTGATCGGCGTCTCGAAGTGCGCGCACGCTTCGCCCATCCCTTCGATCGCCTCCACGAGCTGGGCCATGATCTCCGGCCGCTCCGGGTTGCCGAAGTTCAGGCAGTTGGTCGCGGCCACCGGCACCGCGCCCACGGTCGACAGGTTCCGGC
>CAYZJD010000082.1:10991-14080 GCA_964478455.1 uncultured Solibacteraceae bacterium
GACGGGCTCCTTCCCGAGGCGACAGTGCGCAGTGGCGGTTGTTGCCGTCCAGCGCCATGGCCACCGACGTGCCCGTCTCCTTGATCCGGACGACCGCCGCGTCCCCGCCCGGCCCCTGCGTCGTGTTCGTGCGGACCATGTAGTCGTACTGCTCCCAGATCCACCGCTTCGAGCAGACATCCCCCGAGCAGAGCAACATCTCGAGCGCCGCTTGCGGAGCGGCCGGCTGGTATCCGGGCGCCTCCAGCGGCCAGCGCCGCAGCGGCTTCGTGTGCGGCCGGTCGTACAGGGGCGCTTCCTCTGCCAGTTCGCGGCTCGGAATCTCGGCCACAACCTCGCCGTGGTCCCTCACCCGCAGCAGTCCGTCGTCGGTGACGTGCCCGATCGTGACTGCATCCAGCCCCCACTTGCGGAAGACGGCAACGACCTCGTCCTCCCGTCCTTTCTCGGCCACCAGCAGCATCCGCTCCTGCGATTCCGACAGCATGATCTCGTAAGGCGTCATGCGCGTCTCGCGTTGCGGAACGTAGCGGAGGTCGATCTCGACGCCGGTGCCGCCGCGGCTCCCCATCTCGCAGGTGGAGCAGGTCAGCCCGGCCGCGCCCATGTCCTGGATGCCGACGATCGCGCCCGTCTTCATCGCTTCCAGGCACGCTTCCAGCAACAGTTTCTCCATGAACGGGTCGCCAACCTGCACGTTCGGACGCTTCTGCTTGGATTCCTCGCTGAACTCGGCTGAGGCCATCGACGCGCCGTGGATGCCGTCGCGTCCTGTCTTGGCGCCGACGTAGATCACCGGGTTGCCGGCCCCGCTCGCCCGCGCGTAGAAGATCTCGTCTTTCTTGAACACGCCGAGGGCGAAAACGTTGACCAGCGGGTTGCCGTTGTAACTGGGATCGAACAGGCACTCGCCCCCGATCGTTGGAACGCCGAAGCAGTTGCCGTAGTGCGCGATCCCCGCCACCACCCCGCTCAAAATGCGCCGGTTGCGGGCCCCCACCTGAGGATCGTCGAGCGGCCCGAAGTGGAGGGAGTCCATCACCGCGATCGGCCGCGCGCCCATGGTGAACACATCGCGCAAGATGCCGCCCACGCCCGTCGCCGCTCCCTGGAACGGCTCGATGAAGCTCGGATGGTTGTGCGACTCGATCTTGAAGGCGATGGCGTAGCCCTCGCCGATGTCGACGATCCCCGCGTTTTCACCCGGGCCCTGGATCACCAGCTTGCTCCGCGTCGGCAGCTTCTTCAGGTGCAGCCGCGAGCTTTTGTACGAGCAGTGCTCGCTCCACATCACGCTGAAGATGCCGAGTTCGGTGTAGGTGGGCTCGCGCCCCAGGATCGAGCAGATGCGCTGGTATTCGTCTTCGCTGAGTTGGTGGGCCGCGACGAGGTCGGGGGTGATCGCGCTCATCCCTTCAACCCGGCCGGCGCCAGTTCCAGCGCCGCCACCATCGACTGGAACACCACCAGCCCGTCCGTCGAGCCCATCAGCGGATCCGAGGCCCGCTCCGGATGCGGCATCATGCCCATCACGTTGCGCTCGCGACTCAGGATTCCCGCGATGTCCCTCAGCGAGCCGTTCGGATTGCCCGCGTAGCGGAACACCACGCGGTCCTCAGCTTCGAGTTCGTCCAGCGTGCGCTCGTCGGCGTAGTAGCAGCCTTCACCGTGCGCGATGGGCACCGTCAGCACCTGGCCTTTGGCGGCTTTGCAGGTAAAGGGGGAATCGGCGGTCACGGTCACCAGATCCACCGGCCGGCAGATGAACTTGAGCCCCCGGTTGCGCACCAGCGCGCCGGGCAACAGCCCGCTTTCCACCAGGATCTGGAAGCCGTTGCAGATGCCGATGACCAGGCCGCCTTCGGCTGCGTACCTGCGTACCGCGCTCATCACGCGCGAGAATTTCGCGATCGCGCCGCACCGCAGGTAGTCGCCGTAGGAGAAACCGCCCGGAAGGATGACGGCATCGACGTTGCCGAGCCGCGTATCGTCGTGCCAGATGAACTCGGCTTCGTGACCGAGATTAGCGCTGACGGCGTACCAGGCGTCGTGATCGCAGTTGCTGCCTGGAAACACTACGACTCCGAATCTCATTGGAGACTCTCAGTCTAGCATGAGGGGTTCGAGCCCCTCCTCCCAGGGGAAGTGGCGCGGACGTCGGTCCGCGGGAACGTCTGGTTCCTCAGCCCGCCACGGCCGGCGCGACCTTCGGCTTCCGGCTGCGGGATTTCTTCTCGGCCGGCGGCTGCCGGTCACTCTTCTTTAAGTTCGGAAACACGATCGGCGTGACAAACTTCTTCTCGCCGTGATCGTCGAACTTGATCGCCATGTGCTCCTCGTTGCTCCACAGAACGGTGCCGAACCCGAACTTGGGATGTTCCACCTGCGCGCCTTGAGGAAAGGGTGGTTTCGCTGCCATCGTGGGCGGGACTCCTAAATCCCAATCTAACAAATCCGATTGGGATTGTCGAATTGGCCGGCGGCGTGCTCAGGGCCGCGCTTCCGGCGGCAGCAGCGAGTGCGCCATCGACCGCAGACGGCCTATCGTCTCGAACGCAGCCTGTGCCTGCTCGCTGCTTGGGTACAAGCTCGCGTCATACCGCATTTCAACCGCGAACATTGTGTAGTCCGGCAGCATAACGCGGAGTTCCTCCAGGGCCGGAAACTCCGGAATGGCCAAGTCCACGAGGCGTTTCAAGTCGTGGGTCAGTGGATAGTCCAGATCGCGGACCACGAGAAGCGCCTTGAGCAGTTCTCCGCAGCCTGCTGAAGATGAAAACAGACGGTGTCCAACGGCGCATCGTGCGCAAGTCCGATGCTCGCACTCCTCCAATCGTGCTCGGCTATGCGCGCCAGGCCGCGGGCGTACTCCTCGTTAGTGCCTCTCATAAAGGACTCGCCCTTCTCTGGTGGCGCGGGTCGCAACGTGGTACTTCACTTCGGACCAGTAATCCACCTCCTCCGGCGTGTACCACAGTATGTCGACCGGCACACTGATCCCCCAAAGCGCCCGGTACGCCTGGCCCGTTTGCCTGGAAGCGGACTCCTCTGCCGACTTGACAATCAGCAGATCCAGATCGCTCTGCCCG
>CAYZJD010000083.1:0-14054 GCA_964478455.1 uncultured Solibacteraceae bacterium
GGCGCTGCCCGAGCGGGGCCGGCGGACCTTCTACTCCGGCATCGAGCTGGTGGAGGCGGAGGACAGCACGCGGCCGCTCATCGTCGGCGAGCGCACCAACGTCATCGGCTCGCGCCTCTTCAAGGACCTGATCGCCCAGGAGAAATGGGAGGAGGCGAGCGAGATCGCGCGCCGCCAGGTGCGCAACGGCGCCCACGTCGTTGATGTCTGCCTCCAGTCGAGCGAACGCGAGGAGATCAAAGACATCCCGCCGTTCTACGAGCGCCTGATCCGCAAGGTGAAGGCGCCGGTCATGATCGACAGCACGGATCCGGCGGCGGTCGAGCTCGCGCTGACGTATTGCCAGGGCAAGAGCATCATCAACTCGATCAACCTCGAGGACGGCGAGGGGAAGTTCCAGAAGGTCTGCCCGCTCGCGAAGGCATACGGGGCGGCGATCATCGCCGGGACCATCGACGAGGACCCGGTCCAGGCGCAGGCGTTCACGCGCGAGCGCAAGCTGGCGGTGGCGGAACGCTCATTCCGGTTGCTGACCGAGAAGTACGGCATTCCCCCTGAGGATGTGATCATCGACCCGCTGGTCTTCCCCTGCGCCACCGGAGACGAGAACTACATCGGCGGCGCGGTGGAGACCATCGAGGCGGTGCGGCTGATCAAGGAGAAGATCCCGCACGCCAGGACGATTGTCGGCATCTCGAACATCTCGTTCGGGCTGCCGCCGGCGGCGCGCGAGGTAGTGAACTCCGTCTTTCTCTACTACGCGACGAAGGCCGGCCTGGACCTGGCGATCGTCAATTCCGAAAAGCTGGAACGGTTCGCGTCCATCCCCGAGGCGGAAAGGCGGCTGGCTGAGAACCTGCTGTTCAACACGCCGCCGGCCGGCGGGCCGGAGGAATTGCACCTGGCGCCGGAAGACTGGCGGCTCCAGTCGCGCGAGCAGAAGATCGCCATTAACCAGCGCCACATCGCGGCGATCTCCTCGCATTTTCGAGAGACAGTCAAGGCGAAGAAGAAAGAGGCGAGCCCCCTCTCGCTGGACCAGCGGCTGGCGAATTACATCATCGAGGGGACGAAGGACGGGCTGATTGCGGACCTGGATTTGAAGCTCGCCGAAGGCGCGGCGCCGCTCGACATCATCAACGGGCCTTTGATGGCCGGGATGAGCGAAGTCGGGAGGCTGTTCAATAACAACGAACTGATCGTGGCCGAGGTGCTGCAATCGGCCGAGGCGATGAAGGCGGCGGTCGCACATCTCGAGCAGTTTATGGAGAAGGCCGAGACGGCGACGCGCGGCCGGATCGTTCTCGCGACGGTGAAGGGCGACGTCCACGACATCGGCAAGAACCTCGTGGAGATCATCCTGGCGAACAACGGCTACCGGGTGATCAACCTCGGAATCAAGGTGCCGCCGGAGGAGCTGATCCGGGTGTATCAGGAACACTCGCCGGACGCGATCGGCCTCTCGGGCCTGCTGGTGAAGAGCGCGCAGCAAATGGTGGTCACCGCGGGAGACCTGCGAGACGCCGGTATCCGCGTGCCCCTGCTCGTGGGCGGCGCGGCATTGTCGGACAAGTTCACGCGGCTGAAGATCGCGCCGGCTTACGGCGAGGCCGTGTGCTACTGCAAAGACGCAATGACGGGGCTGCGGGTGCTGAACGAGATCATGGACCCGGCGGCTCGGGCGGATGTGCTGCGAGCGCACGTACATAGGGAGGCGACGGAAGAGGCGGCGGTGATGGCGGCGACCGCCCGGCCGGGCGAGGCGCGCTCCTCCCGGGTACGCGCCGAAATTCCGATCCCGGAGGCGCCGTACCTGGACCGGAAACTCCGCGACGTGCCGCAGCTTGCCGAAATCTGGAGCTATGTGAACCCGTTCATGCTTTTCGGGAAACATCTCGGGTTCAGGGGCAACTTCGAGAAGCGGCTGGCGGAACGCGACGAGAAAGCGCTGGAGTTGTTCCACAAAGTGGAGGGCTTGAAGCGCGAAGCGGCCGGCTTCATGAAGGTGCACGCGGTGTGGCAGTATTTCGAGGCGGAACGGGAGGGCAACGCGATTCACTTGTACGCGCCCGGGGCTTCGTCGCCGCTACTCACGTTCCGCTTCGGCCGGCAGCCCCGCGAAGACGGGCTCTGCCTGAGTGATTACGTGCTCGATCCGCAGGACGGGCGGCGCGATCATATCGCCATTTTCGTGGTTACGGCGGGAGAGCGAATTCGCGAGCGCGCCGAAGAATGGAAGCAAGCCGGAGAGTACTTCAAGGCCCACGCGATCCAGGCGCTGGCGCTCGAAACGGCGGAAGCCTGCGCCGAATGGCTCCACCGGCGCATCCGCGAGGACTGGGGATTTCCCGACCCGCCGTCAATGACTATGCAGGAGCGGTTCACCGCCCGCTATCGCGGCAAGCGTTACAGCTTCGGCTACGGCGCCTGTCCGAACCTCGATGACCAGCGGGGAATCTGGAGACTGCTCCAGCCCGAGGAGATCGGCGTACGGCTGACGGAGGGCATGATGATGGAGCCCGAGGCAAGCGTCAGCGCACTGGTCTTTCACCACCCTGACTGCGTTTACTTCACTGCCAGCGAAGCCGCGGAGGCGGTGGCGGTCGAGACGTGACACGGGCTGCCAGCCGGCGCTTCACGAATCATTTCGAGCGCATCGCCACTCTCCGGTGACGAGTGCCGCTTCTTGTTGATCACCCGGGTTGCGCCGAAGCTATTTCGGGGCTGTGGAGAACCCAACCTCTTCTGCGAGCCGCTTTTGAGCGGCGTCGAACGTGTAGAGAATCTCGGCGCGGGCCGTAATCGCCGCCGCAAGGTGGAGAATGTCAAGCGAGCGGGCGCCCACCCTCGCCGTATAGTCCACCGACAGACGCCTGGCCTGTTCATAGACGGCGAGAGAAACCGGGTGGAGAGAGTACACCCCCGCGAGCAGGTCCTTCTGAAACCCAGCCAATGCCTCGCTGACCTGGGCGGCGGTGAGTTCCTTTCGATACACCCTTAATTGCATGGCATTCGTCAGCTCCAGTTCACACAGCGGGGTGATCAGAAGCGTCACCTGCTTCTGCCGGCAGAGCGCCGCTGCCCGCGCGGAGTTGGCATCCGGAGCGTACAAAGAAACCAGGAGGCTCGTGTCGCAGTAAGCCTTCAATAGCGATCGCGCTCCCTGGACACAATCTGTGCGCCGGTGGTCTTCAGCCGCCTGACGCCATAGATGCGCTTCAACCGGCCGAGGAAGTCCGGCCGGCTGCCGGAGGCGACTTTCGGAGGCAGCAGGCGCGCGATCACGCGCTTGCGGCGCGTGATCTCGACTTCCTGGCCGGCCTCGAGCAGGTTCTCCACCCTGGCGAAGTTGTAGCGGAGGTCGCGGATCGTAGCGCGGCTCATGTGATACATCTTAGCATCACAAATGTGCACGCCGCTCGGCCGCCGCCAAGCTCGGTGAGCCACTCCTGGACGGCACGGCCTCCGAAGACCAGCGCCGAGGCCCTACAACCGCCCGAATCACTTCGATGGCCGCCGGGGGCTCTTCCGTGCGCGATGCTGCCCGCGGACTTCCTTCACGAGTGAAACAACGTCGGCCTCACTGAGGCCAAGAGCCTCGGCCCTGGCCCGGCCGTAGGCGTTCATCTCCTCCCACCAGAGCTTCCGCTCGTATTGGCGAAGCGCTTCCCGCACAAGCTCGCTCATGGTCCGGTTCTCTCGTTGTGCGAGCTGCTCGGCGCGGGAAAGCATCTCCGGGGGCAAGGCGATCGACAGGGTCTTGCTCGTTCTCATACCAGCATGTAGCGCACGATTTCGCAATGTTCAGCACGACGACTGCCTGCGAGTGGATCGAGCCTGGGCCGTGGAGGGGTGACGCGGATAAGCCTGTCATCGTCCAATGTCGATCACAAACCTATCTTACTCAAAACAAGCCAGTTCGATTCAACCAGGTCTCCCGGGCATGGTATCCTCCCCCCGAGGATCGCCGCTCGCGGAGCCATCACCGGCCCCGCCCGAACAACTTGGCCTTGTGCCTGGGTTGTCCCTCCGCCGGCGACCGTCCTGGCGTGACGCATCGCGCCTTCAAAAACGGCCAGAATGCGTCACGCCGCTGCTTTTTGACAATTGAATCAACGACTTACAACGTGCATCCTGCACAGGGGGCAGCAGGCCGCGATGCGTCACGCCCGGGTGTCGAAGCCCGTCCTCAAACGCCCCGGCTGCGTCAATTACACCACCGGCGAGCGCCGAGCAGGTGGAGGCGTGCTGCACTGCCCCGGGTGCGCCAGGCCAGAATCTCTCCGATAGAATGAAGCTATGACGGTGTGGCAGGATCACCTGAGCAGCGATCCCCAGATCTGAGGAGGCCAGATCTGCGCCACGAGTACGCGCATCCCTGTCACCGTCATTCTTGATAGCTTAGCCGAGGGAGCAACCAGGGAGGAGATTCTCAGGAGTTATCCATCTCTTCGGCCAGAACACATCGAAGCCGCACTCGCGTACGCGGCCGAGTTGGCGCATGAGGAGCGGCTGGTTCCGCTGCGTGCCAGGTGAGATTCAAGATCGACGAAAACCTGCCGGTGGAACTGGCTGAGGACGGATTCGCATCCGCTGAGGGCACCGTACCCGCTGCTCCCCGCATCGATGTCCGTCGTCTCGAAACCAGCCCAGACAGCGCGGGCCTCGTGCCAGCGCGTGGTACAACACTGGTATGGGGTCCCGTCAGGAACACGATGGTTCCTCCCTTGCCCGGCGCCACCACGGGTCTGCCGCCTTTGAAGTACAGACCTCGCCGCGCCCATACCGCGCCATCGTCGAGCGGGGCATCCTCGGGCAAGTGGCTGACTTTGTTCCGCCGAAGGTCGGGAGGCTGTTTGTCGTCACCGAATCCAACATATGGAGGTTGCACGGGGAGAAACTCGAGCAGGGTCTCGAGGGCAGGCCGCACGAAGTGCTTTTCTTCCCCGGCGGAGAGGACCGCAAGCGGCTGAGCGAAGTGGAATCGCTGGCCGAGGAGATGGTGCGGCGCGGCGGCGACCGTTCGAGCGTGGTGATCGCGTTCGGCGGCGGCATCGTGGATGATGTGGCCGGGTTTCTGGCCGCGATCTTCATGCGCGGCGTTCCGGTGCTCCAGGTTCCGACGACGCTGCTGGCGCAAGTGGATGCGGCCATCGGCGGGAAGACCGGGGTCAACCTGGAAACGGGCAAGAATCTGGCCGGCGCATTCCATCAGCCGCTCGCCGTACTCATCGATCCTGGCGTGCTGGCCACGCTGCCGGAAAGGGAATACCGCGCCGGCCTGTTCGAGGTGATCAAGTGCGGTGTGATCCGCAGCCCGGACCTGTTCCTGCTGATGGCCGAGCGCCACGCGGAAGTGAAGAGCCGCGCGCCCGCCGTCGTGGACCGGATGATCGGCGAATCGGTGCGCATCAAGGCGGAGGTGGTGTCGGCCGACGAGCGGGAGAGCGATCTGCGCCGCATTCTGAACTTCGGCCACACGTTCGGACATGCGCTCGAGGCGGAGACGGGCTACTCCCGGTTCCTTCACGGCGAGGCGGTGGCCTTCGGCATGCGCGCCGCGGTCTACCTGGCGGAAATGACCGGACACCTGTCGGCCGAAGACAGCGTGGACATCCTGAACACGATCGCCCTGTATGGGCCGATCCCGCCGCTCGACGGGATCTCGGCCGCGCGCCTGGCCGCCCGTCTCGGCTCCGACAAGAAGACGCTCCAGGGGAAGGTGCACTTCGTGCTGCCGGAGACGATCGGACGAGTGAAGGTGGTGAGCGGGCTGGACGAGAAAGCGGTGCTGGCGGCGGCCCGGGCCGCACTCGAATGAGCGCCGGGCAGCCACGGGGCACACGGGCGCCCCACGGGAGCGCGGAGCCGGATCCGGCGCGCTGGGTGCAGGCCATGTTCGGCCGCGTCGCCGGACGTTACGACCTCCTGAATCACCTGCTCAGCTTCAACATGGACCGCGCCTGGAGACGCCGCTCCGTGCGGCGCGTACGGGAAATCCTGGCCCGGCCCGGTGCGCGCGTCGTCGACCTGTGCTGCGGCACGGGCGACCTGATGCTGGGACTCGAGAAGGAGCGCGGCGGTGTCGTTTTCGGCAGCGACTTCTGCCGCCCGATGCTCCTCGAGGCGCGCGAGAAGATCCGTCGCGGACGGGGCAGGTCCCGGCTGTTTGAGGCGGACGCCCTCCGGCTCCCGCTCGCGGATGGCTCGATTGACCTGATCACCGTCGCGTTCGGCTTTCGCAACCTCGCCGACTACCGGGCCGGGCTTGTCGAGATGAGGCGCGTGCTCAGGCCCCAGGGCGTTGCGGCAATCCTCGAGTTCTCCCGGCCGCCGAACCGGCTGTTCGCGCGGTTCTACGATTTGTACTCGCGGCGGGTGCTGCCGGTGCTGGGCGGCGCGATCTCCGGCGCGCGCGACGCCTACGAGTACCTGCCGGAGTCCGTGCGGAACTTCCCGAACGCCGAGGAACTGGCGCAGGAGATGCGCCGTGCCGGCTTCTCGCAGCTTGAGTACGAGCGGATGACGGGCGGGATCGTGGCGCTGCACCTGGGCAGAGCGTGAGAAGAACGGGTCACCCCTGAATCGCCCGTTCGAGGGCCTCTTCGAGCTTCTCCTTGGTGAGCGAAGTGCTGATGAACAATTCCTGCCGGGCCCCGGCGCTGAAGGCGATCGCCTTCCATCCGTTGGTGGTGGGCACCGTGACCCGGATCTTCACCTTGCCCCTGGCATCGCGCACGGCGCGGATCACGCCGGGGATCACCGAGCGCACCTCCGAGTTGTCATCGAGGAGGCGCTCGAGCACCTCGCGCACGCCCTCGATGATGCTGTGCTCCACCTTGAGCTTGCCCTGGGCGGTTCGCAGACGCATCCTGAATTCATTACACCACCAAGACACCAAGGAATTTGATGATTGACTCATTGGCTCATTGACTCATTGAATTGCCGACTTGCCTTGGGATTCCGATCTTGGTGTTCTTGGTGTCTTGGTGGTTGAACTCAGAACTCCCCCTTCCAGCCGTTGCCGCCACGGAGCGGTACGAAGCGGCAGTAGGTGGCGAGGCGGGAGTCGAGGCGCTCGCCGCGCTTGGTGATGACGCGCAGCTCCTGGTCCCAGAGCGAACCGACAGGGATCACCAAACGACCGATGTGTTTCAATTGTTCGATCAGCTTCGAGGGGACATCCGGGGCGGCGGCGGCGACGGAGATCGCGTCGTAGGGAGCATGTTCCGCGTATCCCAGCGAGCCGTCGCCGCAAACGACGGTGATGTTCGACGCTCTGCCGGCGGCGTCGAGATTCCGGCGGGCCTGTTCCACAAGTTCAGGGATGATTTCGATCGAGTACACGTGCGCCGCCAGCGCCCCGAGCACGGCGGCGTGGTAGCCGGAGCCGGAGCCGACGTCGAGGACCGTTTCATCACCCTTGAGCTCGAGGCACTCGGCCATCAGCGCGGTCATATAGGGCTGGGAAATCGTCTGGCCATGGCCGATGGGGACGGGGTCGTCGATGTAGCTCAAGTGGCGGCTCTCGGCCGGCACGAAAAGCTCTCTCGGGATCTCCAGCATGGCCTGAAGCACGCGCGTGTCGCGGATGCCGCGCGCCTTGAGTTGCCGCTCGACCATCTCACGGCGTCGCGCGGCCCATTCCGCCAGCAGCTCTTCGTTCACTTGAATTGTTTCCGGTACTGGAACTCCACTCCGAACAGCCCGTTCTCCTGGCGTACCGCCTGAACGGACCAGTTTCTGTTCACGTTCCACTCGACGCGAACGGTCTGCTGCTCGTTCTCGGCAAGGTCGGTGATGTAAGTGAAAGTAAGGTCCCTGGAGATCTGTTGCTCCAGGATGAGCTGCGGTTGCGGGCTGCTATCGACGCCGGTGATGCGCGGATCGATCTTGATGCGGCTGACGCCGAAGAAGCGCTGCAAGCCGCCGGACACCTGGGCGGCCAGCGCCTGGCCGATAACGGTGCTGGCGCCGAGCTGCCCCCAGTCCTGTCCCACTTCGGTTCGCCGGCCGACCAGGGCAGGGTCGGCCGTAGGCGCCCGCCCGACGGCGAGCAGGGCGATGATCTCGCTGGGCTGGAGCGGCGGATCGGAGCGGTAGGTGACATTCGGCTTGTGAGGAGGACCGTTGACTCCGATGGTCACGTCGATCCCGCGCACGCGCGTCTCCAAGTCGAGGTTCAACACCGGTTCCAGCCTGACCGGGTTTAGAAAAAGGATATCTCCCCGGCTGATGTTGTAGCGGTTGCCGAAGAAGAGCACCTCGCCCTGGGTGATGGACACGCGTCCGATGAAGACCGGCTTGTAGGGAGTGCCACGGAGCCGCAGGTCGACCTCCGCCTGAATGTCCCGCGTCAGCGTGGTCTCGAACTTCGCGCCGGCGGTGGTGTTGACCCTGACGTCGAACTGCATCCCACGCAGGATTTCATTCTGAGCCGCCGGCAGGACCGCCGCCTGCGCAGGCTTTCCGACCACCGAGGCCAGGTCCACGCGCTGAGTGAAGCCCGAGCGCACGATGGTCAATGTGCCGGACAGCAGGCTGCGGCTCGTGGCGCCGGCGAGGTTCATCGAGGCATTAGCGGTCGTGCTGACGCCTTCGGGATACCGGACGCGGACCTGTTCGGCAGCCGCCTGCAAACGATAGATCAACTCCTTGCCTCCGAAGTCCACGAAGCCGCCCAGCGTCAGCTTGCCGCCGCCTGTTTCGGCAGTAACCCTCTCGATGGTCGCCCGGTTATTGGTGAGCAGGATAACGCCGCTTGCCTTGTCGAGCCCGTTAGGCACGTTGCTTAAGTAGAAGGAGGCGTCTTTGAACTCCAGTCTGCCGGATAAGACCGGTTTGGAAATCGTGCCGCGGACGGTGGCTTGCAGCCGCGAATCACCGGAGGCCGCCAGGCCGGGTTCGATAGAGTTCAGCGCACTCAGGTTCACGGACCCCCGGATGGCAAGCTGGAGCGGCCTGTCGCCTTCAAGCGAAACCGTTCCCGCGGCTTCCAAACTCGCGTCCTTTCCCGTCAACCGCAGCGATTCCAGGCGAGCCGCCGCGCGGTCCACCCGCAGCACAACGGGCCCATGATTGCGCAAGTGGAAGGCGGCAGCGGCCGGCCTGTTCTTCCGCGGCGTCACTTCCAACAGCGGCAGCTCAAGGGAGGCGCTCCAGGCTTTCGGGTCGAGGCCCCGGCCGGAGAAGACCGCCTTGCCCTCAGCGAAGACCTCTAGTGGCGACTCACCGCCACCGGAGGCGGGCGACCACCAGGGACGCAGCGCGGCAAGAGACATCCGCGTGAACCGCAACTCGCCTTGTGCCGGGTATCCCTCCTCCAGGCCCCATGTGCTCCAGCCAGCGATGGAAGCCCCGGCCAGCTCCCCCCCGGCCTGGAGATGCAACGCTCCTCGCTCGGTTTTCGCCGACAGCTTCAACTCGCCGAGCGGCTTGCGGTCCAGGAGGACTTGCCGCAGCAGGGTGCTTCCTTCCAGGCTGACCACCTGCGGCTTGGAGTCACGTACACGAGCTTCACCGGCCGCATCGAACTCCACGGTCCCCTCGAGGTTCTCCGGCAGGCCGATCAGAGCGCGAAGACGCGCCAGTGGGATTCGTGAGCCGGAGAAGCTCGCTCGCGCCGATCCGTTGTTCCAATCGCCTCGCGGGTGGCTGAATTCTCCCTTTCCCGTGATCCTGCCAGGCCCTGCCTCCAGCAGGGCGGAAGAGATCTCGACGGAGTCCGTGTTGATCCGGAAGTCCGCTTGTGCGCGGTCAAGATGCAGATCGCCGACGGCGGGCTTTGAAGCAGCCAGCCGGCAGGACGCCTCGGGTGAGCCCAACGTTCCCGCAAGCCGGACGGTACCGGTCAGGACGCCGCGCACGGGCGAGCCAGGCAGCATGTCCTCGATAGCGATGCGTTCGATGGTCAGGCTGCCCCCGAGGTCGCCGGAGTCCTCGAGCGCCCAGCGGTTGAGCTTGACACTTGCGCTGCCGCGGATGAGAGCGTCATCCCGCCTTAGCGCGATCTGGCTTGCTCGCACGCTGTCCGCCGAGGCGCTCACTTCGGCGGTGAGCTTGTCAAACCAGCGGCCCTCGAAAAGAAAGTAGGGCAGAGAAACACGGCCTTCGATCCGCGGCTCGGGCAGCCGGCCCCGAATCGTGCCTTCGAAACGCGCCACCCCGTTGCGAAGAGTGACGGGCAAGCGAGCGGCGGGGGAATCGCGCACGAGGGCGATCGCCGGCAGCAGATCGTTGAGGTCATGCGACTCGAGATTCACGTGGATGCCGCGTTCGAGTCCGCCGTCAAACTGAATCCGCGACACGCCCGCTTCCAGCCGCGATTCGGAGAATTCGACCAGCCCGAGCTCCTGGTCGAACGTGAGACCGATGGCGCCGCGCACCGGCAGCCCGCCGGTTTCGGCGACGATGTCGAGGCGGGCGCTTCCTTCGGCTCGACGCACACTCATGGCATCGAGAATGCCGCCGAGGGTTACCGAACCCGAGACACGGCCGCTCCAGCCGGCGCGCCGGTAACCGCGCAATTGCAGAAGCTGCTCTGCCTCGAGATCCGTCGCGTCGCCTTCGATCCGGAACCGGCGCGAATCTTGATCCAGGGACGCCCGGCCGGTGAACCAGCCGCCGAAAGCGCCGACGCGCAGTCCATTCATCTCCAGTTGCCCGGGCGTCAGCAGGACAGCGGAGGCAACGCGCACGGGGGCAACCCGGAGGCCGCCGCGCTCGAAGGCCAAGCCCGCGCCCGTCACCTCGGCCGAGACCAGATAGTCCGAAGGGCCGGAGAAGGTTCCCTTCCCCTTCAGCGCGAGTTGCCCGCTACGAAGAGGGAGGTTGAACGGCCTCGCGAAATCCTCGGGGTGGAGGTTTCCTTCGAATTGGAAGGCCGCGCGGGTGGACCCGCCGGCCGCCAGCGTGCCGGTGAGGCGGAGGCTCGAGTTCCCAACGCCAATCGCAAGCGGGGAGAACTCGATGCCGGCCTTAGAGACCGACATCGCGGCATCCATATCGAGTGGGACGGGCACGGCGGCCGGGGCGCGGAGTTCGAGTTTCCGAAAGCCGACTTGCCCACGGTAGCTGGCAGAACGGCGCTCGTAAAAGAAGCGTGCATCCAAAGCCTCGCCGTGGAGGTCTAGCGGCGCCGTCTGCGCTCCGACTTCAATCGTTCCCCTGGTGATGGCGAAGCGGCCGACACGCAGCGCAAGGATGGTCGCAAGCGGATCGGCCCGGCGGACCTTCGGCCGCGGGAGGTTGGTGCGCCCGTCTTCGTAGACGGAGACGTGCAGCCGCGGCTCATCGAGCGCCAGCAGCTCGATATCGACGTCACGGCGCAGGAAAGACACAACGCGAAGGCCGATGTCGACCGAGCGGCATGCGAACAAAGGCGGCTCGTGCGCTCCCTCCGTGCCGTGCAGGACGAAGGAGCCGAGCCGCACGTGAAGCCGTCGCCAGTCCAAATGGAACGAGCCGATCTCCGCCCAGCCGCCGGTTGCGCCGTCAATCTCGCGCACGATCCGCTGGCGCACGCGCTCTCGGAACCAGCCGCTTTGCAGGACAAAGAAGCCCGAAAGCGCGGCCAGCAGCAGCAGGCAAAGCGCGCCCAGCAAGACCCGGGAAGCGATTCTGAGAGTCCTCCTCACTCGAGTGCCTTCTCCCGGATCTCGATCCGCGTTTGCGCGCGAGCTTCCTTTAGCCACTGGTCCACCAGTCTGTCCACCCTCTGCCCCGCCAGGATCGCTTCAATCTGGGGGCGCGCCTCCTCGAACGACGGCGGTGGTTCCCCGGTCCTATTCTGCCACTCCGGCAGCAGGTGATTCTGATAGTATTCGAGGCTTTCGGACTCGGTCACCTGCACTCCGGGACGAAAGCGAACCTGAAGGAACCCCGCCACGGCGACCTGCTCGGCGAGGTACTGTCGAAACTCCTCTTCTCGGACACCGTACTTGCTCAACTGCTCTCGATACGCGGCCTCGGAACCAAAGCGGGTCTTCTTGACCTCGTTCAGGTAGCCGTCGACAGCGTCGGCTTCCGGCGCCGGGTGCCGGCTCATGTCCATTTCCCGGCGGATCAATGCGCGCTCAATCATTCTCTCCAGGACCGGCCGTTTGGAGGAGGGGCTGAAATCGGCGGGCGCGCCGTTCAGCAACGCGTGCAGGCGGATCTCGCGCAACAAGTCGCTTTCGGTGAGCGCCTGCCGCCCGACCGACGCCACAAGGCGGTCGACGATCTCTGTGACGGCCGGCGCCGCCAGGACGAGGAGGAACAGCCAGCGCGAGGCCATCAGAACGTCTGCCCCAGAGAGAAATGGAACTGGAAGCGGCTGATTCGCTGCCGGCTCCTGACGTCGCAGCCGAACATGAGGTCTTCCAGCCGTCCCTCGCAGCCAAAGAACGCCGGGGAGTTCGGAACGTAAGCGAAGTCCGCGCGAATGGGACCGATCGGGGTGCGGTAGCGGATACCGAGGCCAACGGCATGAACCATGTAGTTGAAGTCCGTCTCATCCCGCTGCCGCACTCGCAGGGAGACGGCTCCCATTCTGGAATACACGTTGCCGGCGTCGTGGAAAAGCACGCCGCCGAGGTTAGCCCCATACAGAGGGAACCGTATTTCGTGGCCGAGCACGAGCAGCGCTTTACCGCCGATAGGAAAACCGGTCAGCAGGTCGCGCGGGCCAGCCTGGTTTTCCGGGAAGCCGCGGTGAGTGGTAGCGCCGCCGGCGAAGAACCGCTCCGGCAACGGGATATCCTGCTCTCCCGGGGGGAGGTCCGGGTTCCGGCGGACGGTATGGATCCAACCGAACAGGAAGGTCCGCGCGAGCACCAGCTTGCTGCCCAGCGGGTGATAGGTGGAGTTCCGCCCGAGCAGGCGCGAGAAGTCCGCTTCCGAGCCGAAGTACTTCGAAGCGACGCCCAGGTCGAGAGAGTTGTAGGTACCCTTGCGCGAATCCACGGGGTCGTCGCGCCGGTCATCCACATAGCCGACCGAGGGCATGCCCACGCGGGCCGGCTGGGAGAGGCGGGGGATCAGTTCCGGCTGGATCTTCACGTCGCTCACGCTCACGCGCCGGTAGGAGAAGCGATAGAAGAGGCTCTTGGAGAGCGTATAGCGCTGGACGAATTGGAGGGAGCCCTCCCACCGCCGCGCCGAGAACGTGCGGATGTCGCGCGACTCGTCGAACAGCGCCGAAAGCGAGAGGTCCAGCTTTTCCATCCCGCGAATCTGCGGTGCGAAGTAGTTGAAGAGGGCGCGGCGTTGGATGGTGGACACGCGGCTGCGCAAGCTCACCGTGTGGGCGCGGCCAAGGAAGTTCAGCCGGCTGATGTCGAACGACACGCGCGGGCTGAAGCCCGCCTTGCCGGCCGGAGACTCGAGCGAAGTTTGAGACCCGCCGATGCGGGCGATCTCGGCGCCGAAGCCGGTTGACACGGAGTACTTCCTGGACTCCTCCAACTGGAACTGCACGTACTTGTGCTGTTCGTCCCCGTCCGGGTTCTGGATCGCGGTGTCCACCTTGGCGAAGATCCCGAGGTCGTACAACCGCCGCTGGGTTTCGAGGACCTGCGCCTGCGAGACAGGATCGCCGGGATTGAGGAGAATGCGCCGGTACACAAGCCGCCGCTGGGTGGCCTCCAGGCCGCCGATGAGCACCTCGCGCACGTACTGGGGCTCGCCTTCGGTGATCCGGTAGTGCAGATCGACGCGATTGGCCGTGGCCGACGGCTGGAAGGTCCACTCGAACGACGCATCGGAGTAGCCGCGGCCGAAGTACCAGGCAAGGAAGTTGTCCCGGTCCGCCGCGACGTTGGCTTCGCTGAAGGGCTGCCCCGGTCCAGACTGCGCCAGTGAGCGCAGCACCTCCAGGTCACCTGCGTTGACGCCGTCGATCTGGAGGTTGCTGACGAACCACTGCGGCCCCTCCTCAATGTTCGCGAACACCGAGATCTGTCCGCGGGACGGCTGATTGTCACGGACCTCGGAAGTCACTTTCACGTCGCGAAAGCCGTTGCTGCGGTACAACTCGATGATGGCGTCGATGTCACGCTTCAGCAAGGCCTGGC
>CAYZJD010000084.1:0-13965 GCA_964478455.1 uncultured Solibacteraceae bacterium
ATCTGGAGACTGGCAACGTGCTCGGTGTGCGCTCCGCGCTCAACCCGCAGGCGGCCTGGGGCAGCGACATCATGAGCCGGGCGGCGTTGTCCGGCGCGCCGGCGTACTCCACCCGGCTCATGATGTCGCTGCCCCAGGCCGCCTGCGGGTTCAGCGCGGAGCGCACACCGAGCACGTTGCCAGTCTCCAGATCGAGGAGTTGCGCTACCAGCGTGGTGGTGCCGAGATCGACCGCCATGCCGAGTCCTTCCTGCGGGGTGAACTCGAAGGCCCTGGTGTCGCCGAGGATCACCGTCTCCCACTGGGCGATCTCCAGCCGCAGGTCCGCCTCGGCGCGGTTGCGGCACGCCAGCCGCCATCCCGCCGCGATCTCCTCGGGGAGGAGGATGCTTGCCTCCTCGGCTGACAGCGGCAACTCGCCCGAGAGCAGCTTGACGCGGCAGCCACGGCAGTCACCCTGACCGCCGCAAGGGAACTCGACCCCGTAGTCGAAGAGGACGTCCTGAAGGGGGGCGCCGCGCTCGACTTCAAGAACCTGCCCGAGCGGCTCGAGCTGGATGCGGACGCGGTCGCTCATCTTACGGCTTGCGGCCTGTGGCTGCGCGCATAGGCGGCGAGCGCGCACACGTTCTCCGGCGGGGTGTCGCGGACGACCTCGCAACCGGCGCCGGCGATGTACGGCGTGCCTGCCTCTCGGTGGCACTGCGCGATGGCCGCCGTCACCGATTCCGGCGTGCCGTTCCGCAAGACCTTCACCGGATCGATGTTCCCGAGCAGCACCTGTGCGGGACCCATTTCTTGTCTTGCTTCGGCGACCGGCGCCGGCCAGTCCAGATCGACAATGTCGCAGCCGAGCCGGCCCATGCCGGAGAATATGCGGCGCGTCTTGCCGCAGATGTGCAGGCGCACGCGCGCACCGAGCGCCCGCAAGCCATCCACGAGCTTCCTTTCGAAGGGCCAGACGAACTCCTCATAGACAGCCGGCCCGACCAGCGAGGCGGCGGCATCGCCGATGCCGATCAACTCGGTCCCTGCCTCGATCTGCGCCCGGCCGAAGCGCAGTTCCATTTCGACCGAGAAGTGGAACAGGTCGCGCACGAAGGCGGGGTCGTCCACGAAATCCAGCATCAACGTGTTGATCCCGCGGAGATCCGCCCCCATGGCGCACGGGCCTTCCACCCAGCCTTCGATCAGCCTCTCGCCGGCCACGCGCTCGCGAAACAGCGCCAGCGCCCGCACGCGGTCGTGCATGCGGCCGCCGCCGTGGGGATCGGGCTGCCGCAAACGTCCAAGCGTGCGCTTGTCGGCCAGCAGCGCCTGCTGCTCGACGATGGCCGGCGGCTGGTCGTCGAACCACTCGATCGCCGCGCCCAGGTCCGTCGCCTCGCGCGCCGGGTCGGAGATTGCCGAGACGTAATCGAAGCCGAATTTCTCCGCCGTCCGGATCTGCGCCTCCACCAGCACGCGGTGGTCGGTGACGTAATCGCGATAGCGGACGCCGATCTGATCGGCGGCGAACATCATCGTGATCGGCATCAGCGGCAGGCAGTCCGGCTCATGGCCGTCGATGAGCGCCAGCACTCTTTCGCGTCCGTTCACTGGTCCGCTTTCTCCGCTCGAATGATGCCGTCGTTGTGGCTTACCACGACGCGCGCGCCTGGCGGCGCCACCAGGAAATCGCCGTCATCCCACGGCCCGTCCACGAGCCGTTGGAACAGGCCGAGGTCACCCTGCACCTTCTCGAAGCTCCAGCCGCGCCGCCCGGCCTCCTCCCGGGTGTGGCGCTCGAACCGGTCGTCGGGCTCGATGCCTGTTTCGATGAAGGTGAACTGTCGGTAATGCTTCGTCAGCTCCTCGTAAAGATACTTGGCGTTCTCCTCGCCGTACTTCGCCACCAGTTCGTCGTAGCCGAGCGTGATCTGGCGTTCCAGGTCCACCAGTCCCGAGCCGCGCTCGATCCAACCCGATGTCTTGAAGTATGTCCCGGGGTGGGTGTTGAAGTAGTCGAGGTACCGTTCCCGGCTGCCCAGAAACAAGGTGATGCAATCGTGCGCGCGCGGCAGCACCAAGGGAAGCGAGCGTGCGGCCAGGCCGGCAATGCCGTTCCCGCAAAGCCCGTATCCGAACAGCACCGCCTCATAGCGGGATGAATCTACCCGGTCCACCACTTCCTGGAGGCGGACCCGCATCCCCTCGCCGCCCAGGTCGTGCAATCCCTTGGGGAGGAATTCCACGTCCACCTGGTTGCGGGACCGGGCCACCACGTGGCACAGCTCGCGGTAAAGGACTTCACAGCCGATCAGTTTCAGGCGCACCCTCCCTCAATTGATAGCAAAAGGGAACGGCGCACGGTTTCCCTGAAACGCACGCTCATTGACGCGCGTCGAACCATGGGAGCAGAATTGGGATAGGGGGTGGCTATGTCCGCTCTGCGAACCTCGCTGATCATCCCGGCGGTTCTCGTCCTCGTGGCTCTGCCGGCGCTTTCCCAGTCGGTGATCTCGGCCCAGTCCGGGCTGGTTCACTTCGTGGAAGGCAGGGTGTACATTGGCGATACGCCTGCCGAGCCGAAGTCCAGCGAGTTCCCGCAACTCAAGGAGAAGCAGGTCCTGCGAACCGAAGAGGGCCGCGCCGAGCTGCTGCTGAACCCGGGCGTCTTCCTGCGGGTGGCCGAGAACAGTTCCGTCCGGATGCTCTCCACGCGCCTGACGGATTCGCGCGTCGAGTTCCTGGGCGGCAGCGTCCTGGTCGAAGCGACTCAGATTGAGAAGGGTTCGGCCGTCACCGTCTTCTACAAAGACACGATGCTCTCTCTCATGAAGAGCGGCATCTACCGGCTGGACTCCGAGCCCGCGCAATTCCGCGTCTTTGAAGGTGAGGCGATGGCCGAGGTTGGCAGCCAGAAGGCGCTGGTGAAGAAGGGCAAGATGCTTGCGCTCGACGGCACGTTGCTGGTTCAGCGATTCAATCCAGAACTGACCGACGCTTTCGATCGATGGAGCCACCGCCGGGGCGAGTACATCGCGATGGCCAACATCTCGGCCGCCAAGTCAATTGCCGACCGCGGCTTCTATTGGGGCGCCTCCGGCTGGTTCTGGAACCCTTACTTCGGCATGTTCACTTTCGTGCCCGTGGATGGCGTCTACCGCAGCGCGTACGGCTACCGGTTCTGGAGTCCGGAACGAGTGTATGTCGTGTACTACCGGCCGAGCCCGAGCTATTCGAACCTAGGAAGTTACAACCCCAGCCTCGGCTACACGACAATACCGGCGACCTCAACAGGCAACTCCGGCACGCTTGCAGTGGGCGCAGCCGCGCCGACGACGAGTACGACCTCGTCCACCGCACCCATCGTGCGTGATACCGGCCGGGCCGGGGGGCGTGAGCGATAGCTGACCGCCGATCGCTGAAAGCTATTGTCAGTCCTTCAGGCTCCTCTCGAAGAACGCCGTGAGCGTCTCGAGCATCTGTTTCTGCGAGTTGCCGCTCAGCGCGTGGGTTTTCGCCGGATAGATCATCCACTCGAACGGCTTGCCCGCCCGTTGGAGGGCGTCGGCCATCTGCATGCTGTTCTGAAACAGCACGTTGTCATCCTCGTAAGCGTGGATCAGCAGCAGCGTCGCCTTGAGAGCAGAGGCAAAATGCACCGGCGAGCTGGACCGGTAGCCTTCCAGGTTGTCTGAAGGTAAGCCCATATAGCGTTCGGTGTAGATTGTGTCGTAGTTCCGCCAGTCGGCAAGCGGTGCGCCGGCGGCGCCCGCGCGGAACAGATCCGGAGCCTTCAACAACGCCAGAAGGGTCATGTAGCCGCCATAGCTCCAGCCGTAGATTCCGATCCGGCTCGAGTCAACGAAGCCAATCGAGATCAAATGGCGGACTCCCTCCTTCTGATCTTCCAGTTCTTTCTCCCCCAGCTTGCGGAAGATCACCGACTCCCACTCGTGGCCGCGGCCGGCCGATCCGCGGTTGTCAAGCTGCCAGATGACAAAGCCCTTGTGTGCCATCGCATGTTCCCACTTGACCCCAGGCCAGTGGTTGCGCACCTCCTGCGCGTGCGGGCCGCCATACACGATCACGATCGCCGGATATTTTCGGCCTGGCTGGAAACCAGCGGGCTTGATCAATCGTGCATATAGCGTCGCGCCGCCTGCGGCCTTCACCTCGACGATCTCTGTCGGCGGCACCTCATACTCCTCCAGACGCGAACGATCCACGTCCTGGAACACCGCCCGCTCCACTCCGTCCCGCCCGTGCAAAGCCTGGCGAAGGGGGGCGCTCAGGCTCGAAAAGGCGTCAAGATAGTGCTCGCAAGACGGGGCCATCGAGATCTCGTGGGTGCCGGCCGCTTCGCCGATTCGGCGGCGGTCTTCGCCACTCAGGCCGGCGCGGTACAGGTGCCGTTCGAGGGGGCTCCGCTCCGTGGAAACGAAGTACACCTGGCCGCCCGCCTCGTCCACGCAAGACAGCTCAGTCACCTCCCAATCGCCGCGCGTGAGTTGCGCCAGCAGCCGGCCGTCAGCCGAGTAACGGTAGAGGTGCCGGAAACCGTCGCGCTCGCTCGACCACAGAAACTCGGCGCCGTTCTTCAGGAATCGTAGGTGGTCATGCACGTTGATCCAGTAAGGATCTCCCTCGCGCAGAATCAGCGAAGCGGCGCCGCTCGCCACGTCCGCCCGCAGGAGGTCCAGCCGGTTCTGGATGCGGTTCAACCGCTGGACGAACAGCGCCCGGCTGTCGGGGACCCAGGCGACGCGGGCCAGGAGCGCGTCTCGCGTTTCCCCCACGTCGAGCCAGCGCGTTCGTCCGCCGCCGGCCGGGACGACGCCGAGCCGTACATCCGCGTTGGGGTCGCCGGCTTTCGGATAGCGCTGCGGCTCGTAAACCGGCCGCAGCCCTAGAATGTCGGCGTGCGGATAGAGCGGTTGCCGGCTCACATCGAACTGGAAGTAGGCGATCTGCTTCGAGTCGGGCGACCACCAGTGAGCCGTGGGGATCTCGAGTTCCTCGGGATAGACCCAATCGAGGCGGCCGTTCCACAGCGTATCGCTGCCGTCGAAGGTCAGCCGCATCGCCGTCTTTCGCGCGACGTCCATCGAATAGAGGTCATTGCCGCGGCGGAAGGAGACGCTCCGGCCGTCCGGAGAAACCTTCGGGTCGCGTTCCTCCGCCGCCGTCGTCGTGAGCTGCGTCCAGCCTCCGGCGGCGATGCGGAAGACGAACAGGTCGCCACCGGCCGCAATCAGCAGCCGGTCTCCCGCTGGGAACCATTGGAAGTCCTGCTCCTTGACGTTGCGGTTCTGCCATTCGGACGCTTCCGGGTGAGCGGCGCGCGTGGCGGCCGCCGCGAGCGCGTCGAGAGATACAAGCTCGCGGCGACTGTGCGACACGACGTCGTAAAGCCAGACGGACTTTCCGGATTTCCACGCGAAGCGTGTACTATCAGGCGCCCAGACAACCGTCACGGGAGTACCCGCAGCTTGCCATTGCGCGACCGTTTCGAGCGTGACCGGTTTCTTCGCCTGGGCGAACGAGACCTGACTGCCAAGCAGCAGAATGGCGACAGCGGAGTTGGCGCGCATGGTATGCGATTGTAACGCCCGGTGGATGATAGCATTGACCCGAGCGTGTCACCCATGCCGCTTTCCAGACGCCGTTTCCTCCAGGACGCAGCCCTTGCCGCGGCCGCCCGGCCCGCCTGGGGCGCAGTCACCTGCCGCGTCTCCGACGCGCGCTCCGGCCGCCCTGTCCCCGCCCGTGTTCGCCTGCTGAACGCGCGCGGCGAGGATGTCATTCCGGCCGGCCACCCGCCCGCCCTCAGTGAGGGCGCGCAGGAAGGCGACGTCCGCTTCTACTCGCGGCGCTTTGCCTACGTCGATGGGACCTTCTCGATCGACCCCTCCTCGCTTCCGCACCGCTACCAGGTCATCAAAGGCTACGAGTACGCCATCGCCGAAGGGGATCTCACTTCGGAAGCGCTGCGCGACGGCGTCTTCACCATCCCGCTTGAACGCTGGTCGGACATTTCTTCGCGCGGCTGGTGGAGCGGCGACGTTCACATCCATCACATTTCCCCGAAAACCTGCCGTCTCGAAATGGACGCCGAGGATCTGAACGTCGCCAATATCCTCACCTCGGACTTCACCGCCGACTATGACCGTTTCGAAGGCAAAGTCAACGCGCACTCGGGCGCGAACCGGCTGATTTATGTCTCGCAGGAATTCCGCAATCACGAACTCGGGCACATGTGCCTGCTGAACCTCAAGAATCTCGTTGAACCCGTCATAGGGGTTCAGCCCTATCACTACCCGCTGCACCTCGGCGTCTGCGACCGTGCTCATGCACAGGGTGGGTATGTGACCTGGGCTCACTTTCCAAGCTGGCCCGGCGTCGAGAGCCCGCTCGACGTGGCCATGGAGAAGCTCGACGGCCTGGAGATCCTGTCCGTGCTCGAGCCGCGCGCCCTGCCCGTCTTCATGAGGCAGGTCGTGCCCGAGATCGAAGCGAACGACGGTCTCCGCCTCTGGTACCGCTATCTCAACTGCGGCTTCCGCCTCACCGCCACCGCCGGCACCGACAAGATGACCACTTTCGTCACCGTCGGCGCCAACCGTGTCTTCGCGCGGCTCGACGGCGACTTCACGTACGAGAACTGGATTGCGGCACTCCGTGCCGGCCGCACTTTCATCACCAACAGCCCGCTCGTTTCCTTCACCGTCAACGGGCAGGAGCCCGGCACCACGCTGCGCCTGAAGGCCGGCCGCGACAGAGTCCTTCGGATCCACGCCCGCGCCGAGTCCCAGTTGCCCTACCACCGCCTCGAAATCGTGGCCAACGGGAAGGTGATCGCCGACGCCTCGGCCTCCGGCCTTCGCCAGCGCGCCGAGATCCGCATCGAGCACCCGATCGAGCGAAGCTGCTGGATCGCCGCCCGCACCCTCGAGGACATCGCGCCGTACCACGAGCGCCGCCTCGACTTCCGCGAGGTCCACGCCGCCCAGGGCACTCTTCTCTCCAGCTACTTCGGCACGCGCCGCCCCGAGACGGTCTTCGCCCACACCTCTCCGGTCTATGCCATTCTCGACGGCAAGCCGATCCGGAGCTGGGAGGACGCCGAATACTACATCCGTTACATGGACAACTGCATCCGCTGGCTCGAAACCGAGGCGAAGTTCGCCCGCTCCTCCGACAAGCAGGCTTCCATCGAAGCCTTCAAGCTCGGCCGCGCCGTCTATCAGAAGCGCGCCGCCCGCTGAGCCCGCTGCCCGCCTTCTGATAGACTGGCTCGGAATCCTCGGAGCCAACCCATGCTCAGCCGCAGATCCCTCCTCGCCGGCGCGGCCGCTACCGTGCTCTCCGCCAAGAGGCCCTCCGGCCTCAAGATCGGCGCAATGGACGGCATCCTCCGCCTCGGCGGAAAACCCGAAGCCGTCGCCCTCGCCAAGAGTCTCGGCCTGGAGGGTCTTCAGGTCACCCTCGGCCGGTCCAGCGAGGGCGAACGCCTCCCGCTCGAAGACCCCGAGCTTCAGGCCCGGCTCACCGCCGAGTCCAAGAAGCACAAGCTGCCCATCGCCGCCACTTACATCGACATCCTCCACGTGAACTGCCTGAAGAACGACCCGCTGGCCCGCAAATGGGTGCTGAAGGGGATCGAGATCACCCGCAGGCTCGAGGCCCGCATCCTGATGACGGTCTTCTTCGGCAAGTGCGCGCTCACCAGCCCCCAAGAAGTCGATTACGCCGCTGACGTTTTCAAGGAACTCGCGCCCGAAGCCGAAAGAGCCGGCGTCATTCTCGGCTTCGAGAACCTGCTCAACGCCGAGGACAACGCCCGAGCCATGGACCGCGTCGCGTCGAAGGCTTTTAAGATCTACTACGACGTCGGCAACTCCACCAACATGGTCGGCGTGGATGCGGCCAAAGAGATCCGCTGGCTCGGGCGCGACCGTATCTGCCAGTTCCACTTGAAAGACAAGGGCTACCTCGGCGAGGGCAAGGTGGATTTCCCGGCCGTTCTCGCGGCCATCGGCGATATCGGTTTCAAGGGATACGGGATGCTCGAGACCGGCGCGCCCTCCGGCAACGTCGAGGCCGACCTCAAACGGAACCTCGACTACCTGCGCTCGCTGATGCTCGCGGCTCAGAAACGGTGACCGATGCCGGGCCGCGACTGTCAAGGAGTGATTCCGAGGTCGGCCGAATTATGTACGAACTAACCAACCGGCCGTAGTGCGATAGAATTCTCTGAACACCCCGTATGTCTCTTTCTCCTTCCACCCGTCTGGGCCCGTACCAGATCCTTTCCGCCGTGGGCGCCGGCGGCATGGGCGAGGTCTACCGCGCCCGCGACACGCGGCTGAACCGCGACGTAGCCGTAAAGGTCCTGCCGTCGTTGTTTGCCGCCGACGGGGACCGTTTACGCCGCTTCACGCTGGAGGCGCAGTCCACCGGCGCGCTCAATCACCCCAACATCCTTGCTATCTACGACCTCGGCGCCCACGACGGCACGCCGTACATCGTGTCGGAACTGCTCGAAGGCGAGTCGTTGCGGGACCGCCTGCGGGACGGAAGGCTGAGTGTCTCGAAGGCGGTGGACTATGCGCGGCAGATCGCCTCTGGTCTGGCGGCGGCCCACGCCAAGGGCATCACCCACCGCGACATCAAACCGGAGAACCTCTTCGTCACCAAAGACGGCCGGGTGAAGATCCTCGACTTCGGACTGGCCAAAGTGACCCAGCCGCGGGCGCTGGAGAGCGACGCGACGAAGACCGAAACGGTGGGCATGGAGACGACGCCGGGCGCGGTGCTGGGAACGGTCTCCTACATGTCCCCGGAGCAGGTACGGGGCCAGGCCGCGGATCACCGCTCGGACCTCTTCAGCTTCGGCTGCGTTCTCTACGAGATGTTGAGCGGTGAACGCCCGTTTCACGGCGAGACACCGGCCGATACGATGAGCGCCATCTTGAAAGAAGAGCCGCCCGAGCTGTCCACAAAAGGGGTCGTGGTTCCTCCGGCGCTGGATCGTCTGGTTCGCCACTGCCTCGAGAAGAACCCGGAGGAACGTTTCCAGTCGGCGCGGGACCTGGCCTTCGGCCTCGAGTCGTTGTCGCAAACCTCGCAGAGCGGCGGCCCGCCACAAGCTCCTCCCAAGACCAGGCGCCGGTGGCTCACGTGGGCGGCCGGAGCGGCTGTCGCCGTGTTGCTGGCCGGCGCTTTCGTCGCCGGGCGCGAGAGCGTTGCGCCGGCAGAGAAGAAGTATCGCCGCCTTACCTTCCGCCGCGGATACGTTCCCGCAGCCCGCTTCGCGCCGGATGGCAACACGGTGGTGTACAGCGCCGCTTGGGAGCATGAGACAAGCGAGTTGTTCAGCGCCCGCTTGGACGGGCCCGAGTCCCGCCCACTCGGTTTCCAGGGAGCAGTGCTGCTGGCCATCTCGTCCACGAGCGAGCTGGCGCTCCAGTTGAACACGCGCGTGGCGGTGAATGCCTTCGCGCCGGTGGGATTGCTGGCGCGTGCGCCCTTCTCCGGCGGCGCGCCGCGCGCCATCGATGACAAGATCGACTTCGCGGATTGGTCGCCCGACGGCAAGGAACTCGCCCTTGTGAGGGAGACCGACCGGGGAACGCAACTGGAGTACCCCGCCGGCAAGGTGCTTTACCGGACCGCCGGCTATATCTCGAATCCGCGCATCTCGCCTAGGGGCGACCTGATCGCCTTCCTCGATCATCCCGTCTCCAATGACAACGGAGGCACCGTTGCCACCGTTGACAGGGCTGGGCAAAAGAGGACACTCACCCGGCACTACCTGGTGGCCGATGGACTGGCGTGGTCGCCTGGAGGCGACGAGATCTGGTTCACGGCGGCGAAGATTGGCGCCCGGGCGGAGTTGCGAGCAGTGACCCTCGGCGGGCGCGACCGCCTTGTGCACGCGCAAACCGGGTCCCTGGTTTTGCAGGACATCTCCCAGGACGGCAAGGTTCTCCTGGTGAACCTCGAGAGCCGTCAGAAGCTCGTGTTCAGGCGGGAAGGCGAAGCCCGCGAGCGCGAGCTTTCCTGGCTCGATTGGTCTTTGATAACCGACATGACGCCGGACGGGAAGCTCATTGCGTTCAGCGAGTCGGGCGAAGGCTCCGGGGAGGTGCAGACCGTCTATCTGAGAGACACCAGCGGCGCGCCCGCCGTCAAGCTCGGCACCGGGAGTTTCCCAGCGATCTCGCCCGACGGGCAGACGATTGTGGCGCCCGAAGCGGACGGCAGCGGGATTGTTGTCTACCCTGTTGGTCCGGGGCAGGCGAAACACCTTCCCACGCCGGGTTTCAGGGTCGTTCGCGCGAACTGGTTGCCGGACGGCAAGCGACTCTGGTTCAACGGGAGCGAGCCGTCACGCGGCTCGCGTTACTACCTCATCGATTCGGAAGGCGCGAAACCACGGCCGGTTACGCCGGAGGGCGTCCGTTTTGCCGGGCCCGGCGCGACCCGCGACGGTAAGTACATCTTTGGGCTTTCCGGAGGCAGAATCCGCCTCTATCCGATTGACGGCGGCGAGCCGCAGCTTCTGGAGGGCATTCTCGAGGGAGAAAGGATCACCGCCCAGAGCGATGACAGCCAGTCCTTTCTCGTCTACCCTCGCAACGAACTGCCGGCGAAGATTTTCCGCGTGGATCGGAAGACTGGACGCCGGGAGTTCGTCCGCGAGATCGCGCCGGCCGATCCGGCGGGGGTCGTCGGCGGGATTGCCCTGGTCATGACCCCGGACGCCAAAGCTCACGCCTATTCCATCCAGCAGACGCTTTCCGACCTCCACATGATCGAAGGACTGAAATAGACGTCCCGCCGCCACCCCTTCCCCGTCCGCTAGACTGAGAAGAACATGTCAGCCCGCAGTACCACCTTTCCGTTTCATGAAGTGGTTGAGGCCGAGGGCCACCTCATCGACAGCCACATCATGGAGCAGATCTTCGACAAGGTCGTGGAAGTCCACGGCCGGTTCGAAGTCGAGCAGTTTCGCATCGGCCGGACCAATCTCGATCCCTCCTACCTCCGTCTGCGCGTCGAGGCCACCAGCCGCGAGGTTCTCGACCGGATGCTCGAGCAGCTCATGGATCTCGGCTGCTCGCCGCTGGCGCCGGGCGACGTGGTGCTGAAGACGGTGGAAGCGGACCGCTGCGCCCCCGAAGACTTCTACTCTTCCACCAATCACCGCACGATGGTCCGGCTCGGCGGCCAATGGGTTACTGTTGAGAACCAGCGCATGGACGCGCTTATCGTCGTCAAGGACGGCCGCGCCTTCTGCCGCCGCCTCCGCGACCTCGAGGCGGGCGACCAGGTCGTCACCGGCATGCGGGGCATTCGCGTCATCCCCGAATCGAAGGAACGCGACCGGCTCGAGTTCGCCTTCATGACCAACGGCGTCTCCTCCGAGCGCCAGGTGGAAACGGCCGTCCGCCAGACCGCCGCCCTCATCCGCCACACCCGCAACCTCGGTCAGAAGATCGTCGTTGTCGCCGGGCCGGTCGTCGTCCACACCGGCGGCGCGCCTCCGCTCGCCGCCATGATCCGCGAGGGCTACGTCCAGGCGCTGCTCAGCGGCAACGCGCTCGGCGTGCACGACGTCGAAGCGGCCCTTTACGGAACCTCCCTCGGCGTGCGTCAGACCGACGGCCGCCAGGAGGAACACGGCCACCGCAACCACATGCGCGCCATCAACGCAATCTACCACTGCGGCGGCATTCGCCAGGCGGTTGAAGCCGGCCGCCTGCAAAGCGGCATCCTCTACGAGTGCATCCGCGCCGGCGTTCCCTTCGTCCTCGCCGGCAGCCTCCGCGACGACGGCCCCCTGCCCGAGACCATCACCGACATGAACGAAGCCCAGGACGCTTACGCCGCCCAGCTTGCGGGCGCCGGTCTTGTGCTCTGCCTCGGCTCCATGCTCCATTCCATCGCTACCGGCAACATGCTGCCGAGCTGGGTCAAGATCGTTTGCGTGGACATCAACCCCGCCGTCGCCACCAAGGTCAGCGACCGCGGCACCGGCCAGGCCGTCGGCGTCGTCACCGATGTCGGCCTCTTTCTCGACTTGCTCGCCAAGGCGCTGGTTTCCTCATGACCAAGGACGGCTACACCGAAGAACACGCGCGCGCCGGTCTCGATGCCGTACTCCCCACCATCGACACGTTTCCCAATCAGTTCCCCGGTTACGAGATCGAGATCGTGATCCCCGAGTTCACGTCCGTCTGCCCCAAGACCGGGCTGCCCGACTTCGGCAAAATCACCATCCGCTATGTCCCCGACAAGCTCTGCCTCGAGCTTAAATCCCTCAAAATGTACGAACTCTCCTACCGCGGCCTGGGCATCTTCCAGGAGAACGTCGTGAACCGCTTCGTCCGCGACCTCGTCAAGGCCTGCAAGCCCGTGTCCATCACCGTCACCGGGGAGTTCAATCCCCGCGGCGGCATCTACTCGAAGGTCACCGCGAGCTGGAGCAAATCGCGTGGACGGAAGCGATAACCCCAACGGCGCTGCTTCGGCCGGCGAACTCGTCGAAGTGATCCGTGAAATCCGAGAGCGCGTGCGTGCCCGCCACCCCTCCGGTTCTGCTTCCGGTCTTCCTTTGCCCGACCTTGTGCCCATCGTTCACGCCCGCGACGCCGCCTCCGCCAAGGTTGCCTCCATCGGCACGGTCAACCCGCGTCCTCCCGGCGTGCTGAACTCGGCCATCCAGGCGCTTAAGAAGCTGATCGCCCGCGCGCTCGACTGGCACGTGCGCGAGCAGGTCGAATTCAACCGCGCTGCCATGACCTCCTTCGAGGCCATCCTCGAAGCGCTTAACGAGAACAACCGGGCCCTCGCCCGCCTTGCCGCGGGGCAGGCCGAGCTGCTCAAGGAAATCGACCGCTTGGCCCATCTTGGCCAGGAAACCTCGCGCCGGATCGACAAGCTCGAAGCGGATCAGGCCGAATTCGCCGCCGGCGTCGCTCCGCTGCGCGAGGAGGCCCGCGAGCTGAAGGACGTCCGCGTTCACTGGGCCCAGTGGCGTCAGGAATGGGAACACAAGGTCTCGGTCAACGAGGTCCAGTTCCTGCGCGGCATCGCCGACCTGCAAGCGGCCTTCGCTCACCGCGCCACTCTCATGGAGAACAACTTCCGCGAGATGGTCCGCGGCCAGCACGAGGATTACCTCGGCGCTTTGGATCGATCCACTGTTGACATCCAGAAACGCCTCTGGACGGATCTCGAAAAAGTCCGCGCCGAGTTCGAGCGGCTCATCTTCACCGAGTTACGCCTCATCCGCCAGCGCCTCGCGCTGCCGGTGATGGAACCCGCCGCCGCGACCTTGACCCCACCCGTCTCCACCCCCGCCCTCGTCTACGCCCGCTTCGCCGAGCGCTTCCGCGGCTCGCCGGAGTTCATCCGCGAGAAGCAGAAACTCTATCTTCCGTACTTCCAGGGCCGCCGCGAAGTCCTGGATCTCGGCTGCGGCCGCGGCGAATTTCTCGAACTCATGCAGGAGGCCGGCGTGGAAGCCCGCGGTATCGACGCGAGCGAGGAATCGGCCGCCTTCTGCCGCCAGAAAGGACTCCGCGCCGAGGCCGCCGACCTTTTCGAATACCTCCAGTCCGTGCCTGCGCACACCCTCGACGGCATCTTCTGCTCTCAAGTCGTCGAGCACCTGGCGCCAGGACGCATACCGGAGATGATCCGCCTCTGCGCCTCGCGCCTCGTTCGTGGAGGCCTCCTGGCCATCGAAACGCCCAACCCCAACTGCCTGGCCATCTTCGCCACTTACTTCTTCCTCGATCCGACGCACACCCGCCCCGTTCCTCCCGACCTTCTCCGCTTCTACATGGAGGAAGCCGGCTTGGGCGACTTCGAGACCAGGGAACTCTCTCCAGCCGTCGAGTCGATGTCGGCCCTGGCCTCCGTCCCCGAGGACTTCCGCAGCGCCTTCTTCGGCGGCCTCGATTACGC
>CAYZJD010000085.1:0-4424 GCA_964478455.1 uncultured Solibacteraceae bacterium
TCGAGCAGGCGGGACTGCGATGGGAGGCGGCCCGGCTCGCGCAAGGGTGCCTGGCGCTGGCGCTGGGGGTGTTCGCGCTGGGGTCTTTCCTGTTGCCAGCCGGCTTGCGGTATCTGACCCTGCCGGCGGCGCTGGTGACCGGATCGCTTCCGCTGCTCTATGTACTGCGGAAGCGGCGCCGGAGGCTGCGGCACTTCGAGGAGCAGTTCCCTGAGAGCCTGGAATTCGTCTCGCGCTCGATGAGGGCGGGGCACGCGTTCTCGGTTTCGCTCGAAATGCTCCACCGGGAGTTTCAGGATCCGCTGGCGGGCGAGTTCCGCCGCACGTTTGACGAGCACAACCTGGGGCTGCCGCTGGAGGCTGCGCTCGAGAAGCTGGCGCGCCGCATCCCGCTGATGGACGTGCACTTCTTTGTGTCGGCGGTGATGTTGCAAAAGCGCACGGGCGGCAACCTGGCGGAGCTACTCGACAAGCTCGCCCACTTGATCAGGGAGCGGTTTAAGCTCCGAGGCCGCATCCGGGCAGTGAGCGCGCACGGGCGGATGACGGGCATGGCGTTGACCATCATTCCGATCGTGGTGGCGCTGATGATGTTCTGGGTGAACCGCGAGTACGTTACGTTCTTCTGGACCGATCCCACAGGCCAGAAGATGGCGGCCGCCGCCGTCGGCCTTCAGATCATCGGCTACGGGGTGATCAAGCGGATCGTAAACATCGAGGCGTAGACCGATGGAGCTTGTCTTTAGCGCCGCTTTGTTCCTACTGGTGGCTGCCGGCATGGCCTGGGCCGGAACGCGTTTGTGGGCGCGGCCGAAGGCAGCGCTGGAGCGGGTGACCGGCACGGTGGTGGAAGCCGACCAGCATCTGCCGTCGCATCCGAGTCTGGCCTTCCGGGAGATGGTGCGGCGACTGGGCGCCATTCTGCCCGCCTCGGGGCGCGACACGAGCCTGCTCGAGCGGCGGCTCATCCGGGCGGGCTTCCGCAATCCGGGCGCCGTGCGAGTGATCCACGGGGCACGGGTGCTGCTGGCCGTGCTGCTCCCGCTGGCGGCGTACCTGGCGACAGCGGCCTGGACGCCCGGCTCCGACATGCTGGGGCTGCTCCTGGCAGGAGCGGCGCTCGCGGGCTTCTGCGGGCCGGGCTACTGGGTGGGATGGATGGCGCGCCGCCGGCAGAAGCGGATCCGGCGAGGACTGCCCGACGCGCTGGACCTGCTGGTGATCTGCGTGGAGTCGGGCCTCGGCCTGGACCAGGCGCTGATGCAGTCGGCCAAAGAGCTGGAGATTGCGCACGGCGACATCAGCGCGGAATTTGCCCTGGTGAACCTGGAGCTGAAAGCTGGCAAGCGCCGCAGCGAGGCGCTGCGAAACCTGGCCGACAGGACGGCGGTGGAAGAGCTCAAGAAACTGGTGGCGGTGCTGATCCAGGCAGACCGTTTCGGTACCAGCATCTCACAGACGTTGCGGACGCACTCGGATTTCATGCGGGTGCAGGCGCGGCAGAAGGCCGAGGAGAAGGCGGCTAAGCTGGGCGTCAAGCTTGTGTTTCCGATTTTCTTTTGCATCCTGCCGACGCTGTTCGTGGTGACGGTGGGGCCGGTGGCGGTGCGCATCATGCGCGACCTGCTGCCGATGATGAACAACCTGTAGGGCCGGAGGAAGGAAAGGAAAGAGGTCATGGAACCAATGACAATTCGAATCATCTGCGCAGTGGCGGCGGTGGCGCTGCTGGGCTTGATCGTTCTGAGGCGGCGCAAGCACGCCGAGTAAGCGGGCGCGGACACCGGTTCGTGTTCAAGGCGAGGACAAGCTGAGGCTTGTCCCGCACAGGGGAGGAGCGTGTGCGTATACCGAAAGAGTCTTCATGGTGGAAACTGCCGCCGCTGGCTCTGCTGATCGCAACGGCGGCGATGGCGGGCACGTTCGGCCGGGTAATTCCCCTCGGGGGACATGCCGCCGACCTGGCGCTGGACGAGGCGCGCCAGTCGGTCTATGTCGCCAACTTCACCGCCAACCGGATCGACGTGATCTCGATGGCGACAGAATCGGTGACCACGTCGATTCCCCTGCCGCCGCAGCCGGCTTCGGTCGCGCTCTCGCACGACGGCCGCTTCCTGCTGGTGACCCACTTCGGGAACTTCCTCCCTCCGAACACGCCCTTTTGCGGGCTCACCGTCATCGAGCTGCCGGACCGTGGCACACGCACGGTCGCGCTAGCGGATCCTCCACTCGGCGCGGCGTTCACCCTCGACGGCTGGGCGTTGGTGGTGACCAGCAGAGAGTTCCTCCGCTTCCACCCTGTGACGGGCGCAGTGGAGGTGCTCGACACGGTGGAAAACGTGAGCGCCAACACGCTGCCCGCACCGCCGCCTAACTTCCCGCCGCAGATCGTGGCTGCCTCCGTGGCCGCCTCGGCCGACGGCCTCATGGTATACGGGCTGACAGATACCATTCGCTTCCGCTACGACCACATTGCGCGGCGCATCTTCTCGCTCGGCTACACCGCGAAACCGCCGCTCGGGCCGCGGGTGGTGAGCGTGGACCGTTACGGGACGCTCTATGCGGCGGGCTGGGCGCTGTTCAACTGGAAGGGAAACCTTCTTGCCCAGTTTCCGCATGCCAGCGGGCAGTTGCACGTGGGCAGCCACGCCATCGACACGGACCGGAACCTCCTTTACGCGCAGGTGCCGGAACAGGAGGGTGAGCCGCCGGTGCTGATGGTCGCCGACGCGGATAACCTGACGATCCGCGAGCGGCTCCAGCTTCCGGAGAACCTCGCCGGACGGAGCGCGCTCACTTCCGACGGCGCTACCTTGTACGCGATCTCCGACAGCGGGCTGATGATCCTGCCGGTCGGCGGCTGGGCCACCCGCGAACGGCGGCTGGTCACCTCCGAGGAGCAGATCTTCCTCCAAGCGAACTTCTGCGACACGCGCGCGCCCTCGATCGAGTTCCGGGTCGAGGACACGAGCGGACAAGCGACGGATTTCGACGTCACTTCCTCCGAGCCGGGCATTCGGGTGTTGCCGGAGTTCGGAATGACGCCGGCGACCCTGCGTGTCACCGTGGACCCTGTCGTATACGCAACCCGGCGCGGGACGGTGGAAGCGTGGCTTACAATCCGCTCGGCGGGAGCGGTGAACCTCCCTCCGCCTGTCCGCGTGCTTGTTAACTTCCGGGACTCCGACCAGCGCGGAACCGTGATCCCTGTGCCGGGCAAGCTGGTCGACATCCTGGCCGACCCCGTTCGCGACCGGTTCTACGTGCTGCGACAGGACCGCAACATGGTGCTGGTCTTCGACGGCTTGACCAGGCGGCTTCTGACGACGCTGCGCACGGGCAACACGCCGACGCAGATGGCGATCACGCCGGACCGGCGCCACCTGCTGGTGGCAAACGACAACTCGCAACTGGCAAACGTCTTTGACCTGGAGACGCTTGAGGCCACCCACCCGGTTGTGTTCCCGCCCGGCCGCTACCCGAGGTCCATTGCCTGTTCGGCGCGGGCGGTGCTGGCCGCCAGCCGGGTTATGGGGCCACAGAACACAGTCGACCGGGTGGATTTCCAGGCGCGGCTGGCGACGGAGATGCCGGCGCTGGGCGTTTACCAGAACACGGTGAACATGAACACGGTGCTGGTGGCGAGCCCGAACGGCGCGACGATCCTGGCCGCCCAGGCCGACGGCGGTGTGTTGCTGTACAACGCGAGCGCGGACACCTTCACGATTGCGCGGAAGGATTTCACCGGGCTGGCTGGCCCGTATGCAGCCTCGGCGTCGGGATTGTTCCTCGTCGACAACGTTCTGCTCAATCCCTCGCTTGTGCCGGTGCGGCGGCTGGACACGGGCGGCGGGCGCGCCGCCGGCTTCGCGTTCCTGGGCGAGAACGGCGTGATGACGACGATCCCTGCCGGCGACTTGCCCGGCGTCATCCAACGGGTCGAGCCAGCCCGGCCGGGCAACATCCGTCCCACGCGGATGGCCGAATCGCCGCTCTACGGGGAGGCTGGCGCCGCTCTGACGCGGACGCTGGCCCCGCTGGCGAACCAGAATGCGATCATCTCGCTCACCGCCTCCGGGCTAACCGTGCTGCCGTGGGAGTATGACGCGCTGACGCCGTCGCCCAGAATCACCGCCGTTGTGAGCGCGGCGGACTTCACGCCGGCGGTGGCCTCCGGCGGCCTGATCTCGGTTTTCGGGGAGAACCTGGGCCCGGTCAGTCAGGCGACGAGCGAACTGCCGCTCCCGACGGCGCTGGCCGAGAGCTGCCTGACGGTCAACGGCCGGGCCGTGCCGATGCTCTATGTATCGCCGGGGCAGATCAACGCCCAACTGCCGTTTGAGGTGGAGGGGCCGGCGACGATGATTCTGCACACGCCGGCGGGCGTCAGCGAAAGCTTCGCGCTGACGGTCGCGGGCGCGGCC
>CAYZJD010000085.1:4524-13957 GCA_964478455.1 uncultured Solibacteraceae bacterium
CGGGCGCGGCCGGACCGGTGAAGAACATCCCGACCATCGTGCGTGCCGCCAACGGCGAACTGGCGACACCCGCGAACCCGGTGCATTGGGGCGACACGGTGGTGATCTACGTGACCGGCCTTGGCAGGACCACGCCGGCGGTTGAGCAGGGCGTGCCCGCTCCCTTCGATCCGCTGGCCGTCGCGCTGGTTCAGCCTGAGGTGACCCTGGGTGGCGTTAGACTGCCGCTGGCTTACGCCGGCATGTCACCGGGGCTGGTTGGGGTCTACCAGATCAACGCCGTTGTGCCGTACGGGACCCCATCGGGCTTAGGGGTTCCATTGACGATCTCGCAGGGCGGCGCTTCGACGACTCTCCAGGTGCGCGTAGTGGAGTAAAACAGGTGAGCTTGACTTCAATGCGATTCACAATTGTCTCGATTCTGTTAATGACCGCCGGCGTCGTTCCCGCGCAGGTGTGGGAGCTCGGAGGGGCCGCCGGCGCGGGCTTCTCCGGCAGTCCCGCGATCACCGGTCCGCTGGGGCAAGCGAGCGCAGGCTTGGCAGGGGGCTATGCCGCCGGCGCCGCGCTCGGGCAGAGCATGGGGCGGTGGGCTGGGGGCGAGATCCGCTACACCTACCGGCCCGGCGATCTGCGTCTCTCCGCCGGTTCGCAGGAGGCGCTGTTCAAGAGCGTCACGCACACCATCCACTACGATTTCCTGCTGTACGCCCAGCCGCTGGAAGCCAGAGTCAGGCCTTTTGTCGCCGCAGGCGGCGGAATCCGTGTGTTCCGCGGCGCGGGCGAAGAGCACGCCTACCAGCCGCTTCAGGACATCGCGCTGCTCACCAGAACGCAGGAGTACAAGCCGCTCGTGAGCTTCGGAGGCGGGGTACGGGTGGCGTTATCCCGACGGGTGTTCCTGCGGTTGGAGGCGCGGGATTACCTCACTCGGTTTCCATCCAAAGTCATCACGCCCGCCTTCGGCGCCGAGGCGCCGGGGTGGTTGCATGAGATCGTCCCGCTCATCGGCGTGAGCTTCGGCATCGAGTGAGCCGCGGCCGTGCGATGAATTAACAACGGCGCACGCCTGACGCGAGCGTCGGAGCCAGGTTTTTTGCAACTGTTTCGGCCCCTTTGTTCCTACACTGGAACAAGTGGGGCTTATTGGGTCTTCCGCACTCCTGGTCATACTGGCTGCGCGCGCGTGCGGCGCTACCGGCACGGCGGCCTCGGACTATGTGGGGGGCGCCGTGTGCAAGACCTGCCACCCGGACGTCTGGCTCAACTTCTACAAGAATCCGCACTACAAGAGCGTCGCGAGCGGCGCCGAGCCCCCGGAGAGGACCGGGTGCGAGGGCTGTCACGGTCCGGGGAAGGCGCACGTGGAAGCCCGCGGCGGGGAGGCGACGATCCGCGCCTTCTCGCAACTGGAGCCGAGGCAGTCGCTAAACGCCTGTCTCGCCTGCCACGCGCCGGACATCGGCAAGAGCCAGATCCAGCGCTCGTCGCACACGCTGGCGGGGATCGCCTGTTCGGACTGCCACTCGATCCACAAAGCGCAGACGCCGAGGTTCCTGCTCGCAAGAGCGCAGCGGGAGGTGTGCTACGGATGCCACGCGCCTGTTCGAAGCCAGTTCTCCATGCCGTTCAAGCACCGTGTGAACGAAGGCGCGGTGGAGTGTACGGACTGCCACAACCCGCATGGGACGGCGGCGCCCTCCTGGCGGATGGGATTGCGTCCCCGGATGGCGGAGCAGGCGCCGGCGAACGAAGAGGCGTGCCTCAAGTGCCATTCGGACAAGCGCGGGCCGTTTGCCTTTGAGCACCCGCCGGTGCGCGTGGACGGCTGTGAAACATGCCACGAGCCCCACGGGTCGATGAACGCACGCCTGCTGCGGCGGCCGGTGGTGTTTACGGTGTGCCTGGAGTGCCACAACGCAGCCCCCGGCTTCGGCCCCGGCGGCCTGGGCATCCCCACGCAATCGGCCTCGCACGACATGGCGAGCCCGCGGTATCAGAACTGCACCGCCTGCCACATCCGTATCCATGGCTCCAACGCGGATCCGCTGTTCCGGAGGTGAGGCAACCCGCCATGATCATCCTCCGGCTCGCGTCCCTGACCTTGGCCGCCGGTCTCGCATGGGCGCAGCCCACGGTGGCGCCGACTCCGGCGCGCGTCGGGAAGATTCGCGGCGAGGATATCGGAGGATTCAACGTGGTGAACTCCTTCGAGACCGGTTACCGCTTCCGCTCGGTCGGCGGCGACCTGGGCAAGTACCGTAGCGATGTGAACTTCGGCAACGGCGTCCGGCTCCTCGGCAGCTTCCTGAGCGTGCACTCCAAGGAGGGGCACGGCCGGCTGTTCGACGAGATCGTGCTCTCGACGCAAGGCCTCGGCAACGACCCGTACCAGTTCTCCTCATTCCGGATTCAAAAGAACCGGCTTTACCGCTACGATTTCACCTGGCGGCTCAACGAGTACGTCAACCCGGCGCTGGCGGTGGCGGGAGGCCGGCACCTGATGAACACCAGCCGCCGGCTCCAGGACCACGACCTGACTCTGCTGCCGCAGTCGCGTTTCAAGCTCTTCCTGAGCTACACGCGGAACAAGCAGGACGGGCCGGGGCTCGTTACGGTGCAGCAGTTCGACGGCGCTGGAGATGAGTTTCCTCTCTTTGCGGACATCCGGCGGACGCGCAACGAATACCGGCTCGGCGGCGAGATCGGGCTCTGGGGATTGCGTCTCAACGTGCTTCGGGGCTGGGACCGCTTCCAGGAAGATACTCCGGTCTCGCTTGGCGCTCCGAGCGCCGGCGACAACCCCCGCGACCTGACCGCGCTCGATAGCCTCCGCCGCTCGGAGCCGTATCGAGGAACGACCCCTTACTCGCGCGTGAGCCTGCTTAGCGAACACTCGAGGTGGTTCGCCGTAAGCGGACGCTTTACCCAAGCGCTCAGGCGGCGCAGCTTTGCCTTCGACGAAGCAGCGCAGGGAACGGATGGATTCGGCGGCGTCAGAAACCGCCAGATCCTCGTCGCCGGGGACGGCCGAAGGCCTGTTACGACCGGAAGCCTGACGCTCAGCCTGCTCCCGTCGGGACGCTTCACCGTAGCCAACCATCTCGCGTTCCATCACACCCGCATGGAAGGGGACTCCGCGTACCGCGAGATCAACAACAGCACGCTCCTCGGGCCGCTCCTGTTCTTCCGGTATCTCGGCATCCGGACGCTGGCGAACACGACGGACGCGACGCTGCGGGCGGCAAGGTGGCTCTCGCTGTACGGCGGCTATCAATACTCAACCAGGCGGATTCGCACCGTGGAGCAGTTCGCGCTCCAGGCCAATGTCGAGCGCACCCGCACCGAACAAAACAACCGGATCCACGCCGGGCTCGCCGGCGTGCAGATCCAGCCGGTGAAGCCGCTGGCGTTCCGGCTCGACGCCGAGATTGGCCGCGCCGACCGGCCGTTTCTTCCGATCGGCGAACGGAACTATCACGCCCTCGGCGCCCGGGCGCGCTACCGGACGCGCACGCTGCAAATCTCCGCCGCGGCAAGGACGAGCTACAACTTCAACTCCGCGTCGCTCACAAGTCACAGCTCGAAATCGCGCGCTTACTCAGTCGATGCGGCCTGGACCCCGAGGGACTGGTTCGCTGTCGACGCGGGTTACTCCAAGCGGCGCCTCGACACGGTCTCCGGAATCGCCTACTTCGCTTCGTCCGAGTTCATCCGCAGCGAGCAGTCGCTCTATCTCAGCCATCTCCACGCGGCGAGCCTCGGCGCGCGCGTCGGCATCCGGAGCCGCGCCGATCTCTACTTCGGCTACAGCCACGTCGAAGACACCGGCGACGGCCGCAGCGCGCCCGCCGCCGGTGTGGGAGGATCGGCCAACCCGGTGTTCCTATCGGGGCAAACGTTCCCGGTGGCGTTCCGCTCGCCGCTGGGGCGGTTGTCCCTCCGGCTGCACGAGCGGCTGCGGTGGAACTTCGGCTACCAGTATTACGGCTATCGCGAGAATTTCCTCGCCGAGCGAGGCTACCGGGCGCACACCGGGTACACCAGCGTGCTATGGTCGTTCTGATCGGTCATGGGCTTTCGCTTCACGCTCTTCAACAGCGTCACGCTGTTCCTCCTTGGGCTGACCGTGCTGACCATCGCCGGCTTCGCCAGAAGGAAGCTGAGCCGCAACTGGCCGTTTCTTTACTATCTCCTGGTTCTGGGCTATTGGGCGGCGTTCAAGTATTCCCTCAACACCTACTGGGTCTTCGGCGGGCTGGCTGCGGGCCTGCTACTGCGGTTCCTGCCGGAAGGACGCCCGGCCCAGGTGCTCTGGTGGGCTGAACTCATTGCGCTCGGCTACATTCTCCTGCGCCTCGTGGATCTGCTCACCGGCGGTGCGCTCTTCTACTACTTCTTCATCGGCAGTCCCGCCTCCTGGTAGGCGCGCCAGCCGCCGTCCAGTGAGATGACGCCGCTGTAGCCCATTTTCTGGAGCGAATCAGCCGAGAGCGCCGACCGGTATCCCCCGCCGCAGTACAGCACCATCTTCGTGCTCTTGTCCGGCACGCGCGTCTCGATGTCCCGCTCGAGAATGCCGCGGCCGATGTGGATCGCGCCGGCGGCGTGGGCGGCGGCCCATTCGCTCTCCTCTCGTATGTCGATCGACAGGAACTGCTCGCCGGAGCCGCGCATGCGCTGGTACTCTTCGATGTCGATCTGCCGGATCCGCGACTTGGCGTCGTTGACCAACGCGAGGAAGCCGGGATTGTGCTGCTTGTGCTGTGTCATTTCCCCTTCACCCTCCGGATGTTCGCGCCGACTGCGCCCAGTTTCCGCTCGATTCGCTCGTAGCCCCGGTCGATGTGATAGACGCGGTCCACCATGGTTTCCCCGCCGGCCACCAGCGCCGCCAGCACGAGCGAGGCGCTGGCGCGGAGGTCGGAGGCCAGGACCTCGGCGCCGCTCAAAGACCGCGGGCCGGCCACGATCGCCTGGCGCCCCTCGATGCGGATGTTAGCGCCCATGCGCATCAGCTCGAGGGCGTGCATGAAGCGGTTTTCGAAGATCGTTTCGGTGATGAACGAAATGCCCTCGGCCTGCGTCATCAGGGCCATGTACTGCGCCTGGAGATCGGTGGCGAATCCCGGATATTCCTCGGTGGTCACGTCGGCGGACTTGAGGCGACCGGAGGCGCGCACGCGGAGCGCGTCGGGGCCGGACTCGATCACGTCCGCGCCGGCTTGCCGCAGTTTCAGAACCAACGCGTGCACATGCTCCGGCGCGCAGCCGGTCACCTCAAGATCGCCGCCGGTGATGGCTCCGGCGATAAGGAACGTGCCGGCCTCGATGCGGTCGGGAATGATCGCGTGTTCGGCACCGTGCAGGTGCTTCACGCCCTGGACGCGAACCGTCGAACTGCCCGCGCCTTCGATGCGGGCGCCCATCTTGGTGAGCAGCGCCGCCAGGTCAGCCACCTCCGGTTCGCGCGCGGCGTTCTCGACCACCGTCTCCCCCTCGGCGAGCACCGCGGCCATCAGCACGTCTTCGGTTCCGGTCACCGTGATCCGGTCGAAGTGCACGAACCCGCCGCGGAGCCCGTTCGGCGCTTCGGCCTCGATGTAGCCGTGCTCCTGGCGAATCCGCGCGCCGAGCTGCTCGAGCCCGGCCAGGTGGAGATTGATCGGCCGAGCGCCGATGGCGCAGCCCCCGGGAAGCGACACCCGGGCGCGGCCGCAACGAGCCGCCAGCGGGCCAAGCACCAGACTCGACGCCCGCATGGTCTTCACCAGGTCGTAGGGCGCCTCGGGCGAGGCGACCTCGGACACCTGGACGCGGTAGGTTCCATTCTTCGCCTTCACCCAGGCGCCGCAGCGCTCGAGGAGCTTGCTCATTGTCTGGATGTCGCGAACGTGCGGGATGCGGTGGAGGACGACGGGCTCATCGGTGAGGAGGCAGGCAGCCAGCGCCGGCAACGCGGAATTCTTCGCCCCACTCGTCGGGATCTGGCCCTCCAGGCGGACGCCGCCGCGGATCAGGAACTTATCCATTGCGAAACACCTCGGAAACACGGCCGCCGGACGCCTCCAGCCGCCGCTCGGCCTCCTGGCGATCCACGCCGAGGCGAGCCATGACAATTGCTGCTCTTACGCTGCCACCAGCGGCGTCGAGCAACTCCGCTGCGCGGCGCTCGTCCACCCCACTTGCTGCTGCGATGACCCGCCGCGCGCGGTCGATCAGCTTCGCGTTCGTCGGCCGGACGTTCACCATCAGGTTGCCGAAGACGTGGCCCAGGCGGATCATCACGGCGGTCGAGATCATGTTCAGAACGAGCTTGGTGGCGGTGCCGGCCTTCATCCGCGTGGAGCCGGCGAGGATCTCCGGTCCGGGCAAGGGGGCGATCGCGATGTCCACTACTCTCGAAAGCTCCGAGTCCGGAGTGCAACAGATGCCGGCGGTCACCGCGCCGAGCTTTCGCGCCGCGGCCACCGCGCCCAGAACGTACGGAGTCCGGCCGCTGGCGGCGATGCCAACGAGCACGTCGTTAGCGGTGAATCCGCGCTCGAGCAGGTCGCGCGCGCCCGCTTCGGGATCGTCTTCGCTCGCTTCTGTCGATTGCCAGAGCGCCCCCTCCCCCCCGGCGATGACGGCCTGCACCACGTCGGGAGAAACGCTGAACGTCGGCGGGCACTCGGCGGCGTCCAGAACGCCGAGGCGACCGCTCGTGCCGGCGCCGATGTAAAACAGCCGGCCGCCGCGCCGGATAGCGGCCACAATTGCCTCCACGGCTTCCGCGATCCGCGGTATCTCGGGTGTGACGGCCTTGGCGACCTTAAGGTCTTCCGCGTTGGCGATGCGCAGGATCTGTTCGGTTGGGAGCGCGTCGATGCCCTCCGAAGCCGGGTTGCGCTGCTCAGTCAGCAGATTCTCGAGCATGGAATCAGGAGAGCACGCCCGCCTTGCGCATCACCTCAGCGGTGGTACGCAGACCGAGCTTCGCACCTTCCTCGGGCGGCATGTCCTTGAGGCCGCGGCCAAAGATCTCCGGGCTGACGCCGTCGTCGTAACCTCCTTGCTGGACCGCCTTGAAGAAAGCCACAAGGTCGATGACGCCTTCGCCCGGCATGAGCCTCTCGCTATCGACGATTTTCTCCGGCGGCAGGTCCGGCGCGTCGGCCACCTGCACGTGGACAATCCTCCCGGCCTTGCCCGCGCCGACGATTTGATCGAGCGTTCCTCCGGCGTGGCGCCAGTGCCAGGAGTCGAGCATCACGCCGACGTTCGGACCACACTCCCCGGCAAATTCCAGCATCTCGTCCATCCGCCAGATGAACTCGTGCGGGAAGCGCTTGCGGAGATGAAGCGGGCCGAGGAACTCGAGGGCCAGGCGCACGCCGGATTTTTTCAGCACGTCTGAGCACGCGCGGAACCGGTCGAGATAGATCTTCCGCAACTCCTCCTTCGGAGTCTCGCTCGACGACATGATCCATGTAGCCATACGCGGGCAACCGATGGAGGCGGAGAAATGGGCTGCCTCGCCGAGCTTCTTCAGACTCTCCCGGAACGTGGCGTCGTCCTTGCGGAACTCGACGGGGAGACCGACCACCGCGGGCTTCAACCTCAGTTCCTTCAGTAGCGCGCGCGTCGAGTCAATGCCCTCGTTCATCGCCTTGCCGAGATCGACATCCACACCGCCATAGCCGAGGCGCGAGGCCAAGTGAGCAAATTCGGGCCAGGGCACGCGCCCCGCCGTCAGCGTCCCATTCAGCGCAACGTACATTGGCACTCCAATCTAACCACCAAGACACCAAGGCACCAAGACACCGAGAAAGGAAAAAAGAGAATCGAAACACGCCGAGCCTTCCTGCTATATGAGTTGCCCTCCTTGGGTAAAGCACTTGGCATAATAGGGTCTTTTTTGCTTCTTTGTGTCTTGGTGTCTTGGTGGTTAATAGTTCTTTTCCCTCTCCACGCGCGGGCGCTCGGCGCGGCTCATCGATTTCTGGCGCGCCAGCGCCGGGTCGGCCTTGGCCAAATCATCCAGATTCGCCATAACCTTCTGCACGGCACGGGCAATATCCTCCACGTCCGCCTCGCCGCCGAGCAGCAGGAATTGCGGCAGCCACACCGCTTCGCGATACGCCGCCTTCTCGGAGACGGGGCAGTGGAACGCCCGGTAATCGACCGGCCGCTCGCGGCCTAGCGATAGCTGCGGGAACTCCTCCGGTGTCACTCTGAAAAGGTCGCTGCGGTAAACGGGTTCATAAAAGCGGCCGTCGCAGGGGATTCCTTCGGCGTCGAGCGCAGCCGCGAACAAGTCCCGGGAAACGCGGCCGTCCTTTGGCTGGTACTGGAAAACGTAGTTGTAGATGTGCTCGCGCGTTTGCCGGGTCTGGGGCGGCAGCGGCCGGATGCCAGGAACCTCCGCCAGAGCCTTCGTAAGCAGGGCGGCGTTGCGCGAGCGGAGCCCGGCCAGCTCGGGAAGCTGTTCCAGTTGTCCCAGCAACACGGCGGCCTGGAACTCGGTCATGCGGTAGTTCGAGCCGGTCATGCGCCGCTTGAACTGGTCGGTGACGCTGGCGCGGCCGCAATTGACGATGGTTTCGACCAGTTCGTGGCAATCCAGGCGGTTGGTGATGATAATGCCGCCCTCGCCCGCGGTCATCAGCTTGCTTGACTGAAGGCTGAAGCAGCCGAAGTCGCCCATCGAGCCCGCGCCCCGCCCGTTGAACTGTCCGCCGTGCGCATGGGCGCAGTCTTCGATCACGATGAGATCGCGCTCAACGGCGAGGTTGACCAGCGCGTCCATGTCCGCGAAGCGCATCGCCAGGTGCACCGGCAACAGGGCCTTGGTGCGTGGGGTGATTGCCTGTCGCGCCGCTTCGACATCGAGGCAGTAAGTGTCCAGGTCGATATCGGCGAACACGGGAACAGCGCCCGCATCGAGGACGGCCGTGGCGGTGCCGTCCCATGTGTAGGCCGGTAGGATCACCTCGTCGCCGAAGCGGATGCCCGCGGCTTTCAGGGCGATGGTGATCGCGTGAGTGCCGTTGGTGACCGCGCAGCCGTACTGCGCGCCATGATAGGCCGCGAACCTCTGCGCGAATTCGGCTGCCAGCCGGTTCGGGAACGGATACCCACCCCAGTTGCCGCTATCCAGAACCGCGAGCAGGCGCTCACGGTCGCCGGGATTTGGGCGAGGCCATTGGGGAAAGGACCTCGCTCGGACGGGACCGCCGCCGAGGATTGCGAGTCTGCTCATGGGAACTACTATCTTAATAGCAACGCGTATGAGAGGGATTCCTCTTGGTGAGCTTCGAGTACGATGGGAACCAGTGGGAGGTTGGGGAGGACGGTCAAGGCCGGCAATTTCCTGCAGCACGCCGAGGTCCAATATCCTGTTTGTGTTCAAGTCGTTACGGGAGGGCCGGGCACGGGGAGACGCCTTAAG
>CAYZJD010000086.1:0-7642 GCA_964478455.1 uncultured Solibacteraceae bacterium
GGACTTTCCCCGGGCGTCCAGCACCTCGAATTCCAGCCGGTTCTCGCCGTCTGAGAGCCTGGTCACGAAGAAGACCCAGCGGCCCTCTCCCTCGCCCCACCGCTCGGTTGATTCGGGACTCACCGCCTGCAACTTCCGCTCTACGCCGTTGTTGCGGAGGCGCGCCGACAGCGGGGCCTTCTCCACTGGTTTCGACAGCAGCGCGAGTCGCGGGTTGCGGACGCCGGCCGGTAGTCGCAGAGTGAGGGCGCCGTTGCCGCGCGAGAGCCGCAGCGCTTCGACGCTCACTTGTCCGGCGGGCGAAGAGAACGGATCGTACACGGAGTGCGTCCCGCCGCTGCCAAACGTCGGCCCGTAGCGCAACCCTTGAGGCAGCTCCGGGAACGTGTCGAGGTCTGGGATGGGTCCCAGCACCAGCACCAGCACCTGGTAACCTTGCACGTCGAGCTCGAGCGTGTCCCCATAGCGAAACGCGCCCGCGAGCATTGTGTTGTACGGGAAGATCAGCCGCGCTTGCAAACGCTCCCCGGTCGGCTCGAGGCCGGCGCTGCGGTCCAGGGCGATCGAGACCGCGCGCGGCTCGATGGACGGATTCCGCACCGTGATGATGCCCAGGTTGTTGGCGAAGTGGGCATAGCCGTACGGCTCGCCGAGCCCCGGGTCGCCGCCGATCAACCGGGTGTCAGCTAGCAGAACGTTGCTGTTTTCCCGCGCCCACACAAGAATCTGACCGAGCGCGTCCCATTCGCCGTCTGTCAGAATGGCGGGCGAGACATACAGCTCCGTCAGCATGCTGCCGCGGCTGAAGTTCATGATGGCGTTGTGCATCCAGCTCTCGAGCGATTCTCCCAGCCCGCCTTCGCTTCCGAGCGTGCCCTTGATGATCCCGATCGTCATGATCGAGGACTGCGGGAACTGGTACTCGTGGCGGCGAAAGTCATCGTAAAGCACTTTGTCGCGATACGTGATCGCCTTGTCGCGCTCGCTGATCGCCGGGACGTTGTTCAGAAAACCGTAGTCCTGGCCGCCCATGAACACCACGTCCGCGTATTTCAGCCACCACGGGCTCAGCCAGTTGCCGGTGGTGATGTTCAGGAATACGTCGCGGTCCGCGGCCCGCACCGATGCCAGGATGTCGAGAAACGCCCGGAGGTGTGCCTCCCGCGAGTGAATGCCCGGCAGGTGGCCGTGGCCCGGCTCATTGCAGCCATAAGGCACGCCGTCGAACTTCAAGTGATTCACGCGGTGCCCGCGCACCAGGTCGAGCACCCGCTGCTTGAGCTTCTCGCGATACTTCGTCCCCGCCAGGCAGAAGTACTCGCCGTTGGCCGTGATCTCGTACCCTTCACGACGCCCGGCCGCGATCCGCAACTGCCGCTCCTCGTAACCCCCGATCGGCCCGAACCACAGGCCGAGCCTGGCGCCGTCTTCCTCGAGTTTCTGCTGGAGCGCGCCGAAACCGCCGGCGAACCTCACCGGATGGATGGCCCACACGCTGTTCCGATCGTCCCAGCCGTCGTCGAGAACGAAGGAATCCAACCGGATGTTGAACGGATCCAGCAGCTTCCGCCGCAAGGTCGCCATCCGCTCCAGGCAGTTGGCTTCCGTCAGCGTGTCGCGCTGCATGTCGTACCAGGTGTTGAAGACGGTCGTGAAGCGAACCTCGCGGGCGCGGATCCGCGAGATATAGTCGAAAAACGAGCGCCGCACCGCCCCCTCGGTAGCGACCCCTACCACGGCCGGTTCCGTCCGCAGCCACTCTTTCCCTGTCGTCGCGCCCGAGTAGTAATAACAGCGGAGCCTATTACCCTCCGCGATGTTGTAAGACGCCGGATACTCTAAGCCAACAAAGAGGTTCTCCGCGTAAAGCGGCTGGCCGAAACCCCCCAGCCGCGCATCCACGCCGCGCAAGCTGAAGTTCTCCACCGCGATGCCATTGAGGAAGACCTTGTCCGCGCCGGGCGACCGGATCTCGAGGTGCTTCCGCAGAAACGGATCGTCCGGCCCGAGCCTGAACACCACGCGCACTTCGAGCCCGTGGCGTTCGTTGGCGAGTACGAAGGTCAACCGTTGCGCGCCGCCGGATGGCGCCCGATGCGCCACGTCGCGCACAGTGAAATCCCGCGCTGTCAGCCGGACCGGGTTCTCCAAGCCGTGCTGGTAGTGTACCCGCTCCCAGACGATCTCCAGCTCAAATTCGTCCGCCGCCTCCGCCGCGTAAACGCGGTGGTCGAGGTTGTTCACGAGCGCCGTCGTGGCCAGCCGGCCCTCGCGAATCTCGAACCGCCGCTCCAGAAACCGGTTGCCGATCCGCGCCTCCGATGGAACCTCGGCGGCGCAGGCCGCCAGACCTGCAAGAATGAGTGCGGCTCGCACAGGAGGCATCAACGCCTTCCCCCTTCACCAAGTGGGATAAAGTCTCCGACTTGTCACTTTACGAGCAGCTACAACTCCAGCTTGCCGTCGAACACCATCTCTTTCAGCCGGAACTTCTTCTCGATATCGTTCGAGCCGAGTTCCAGCGCGAACTCCACTTCTGCGTCCTCAAGCGAGATCGACGGCGCGCCCTGCTGGGTCCTCGGAAAGGCGAAGTAGACGGTAGCCAGATGTTCACGGTACGGCTCGGCGCGCACGTCGGCTGCGGGCAGCGGCGGCTTGTTCTTAAGCTTCAACCGAGCCCCCGCCTTGAACCGCTCTGGGCTTCCTGAGAGCACGTGCGCGGGGATCCCCACCACGGCCACCACGTAATACGGCTCCTGGCGCTCGAGGAACTTGGCCGCCTCCGGCGAGTTTGCTGCTTCGTCGCCGAACCGGCCCCGCACCATCGCCTGCTTCACCGGCAGTGCACTCTGCCAGCGCACCGTCACGAGTACCGACTGCTGAAGGTCCGGGGCTCCGCTTCGTCTCGATCCACCTGAGCAGCCCTCGCAGATTGCGCGGCCGGGCTTGTCTTCATCGTCTCCACCGCCGGCGGGCGGATGGAATTCCACCGGCCTCGCCCACGGCGAGTCGTTCAGCATCTTCTGTACTTCCTTTCGGCTCCACTCGGTGTACTTCTTCTTCTCCCAGAAGTCGGCGGCGGAGGCTGAGCCCGCTGCCACCGCCAGCGCAACAAGACACCGGAGAAGAACGCCGATCATGTCCTGATTTGTAGCAGAATTCAGGGCCCGCGTGCCCGGCTCGGACTGTCATTTCCTGTAGCTGACCGAAAACCCGCCCGGACCGGCGCTCACGAACTCCGTCTTCAGCGCCGGGCTGTTCTTGATCTCATTCAGAAAATCCCGCATCGCGTGCGGCATGTCGTGCACGTTGTGCGCCACGATCGCTCCCCCGGTCCTCACCTTGGGAAGCACCATCCGCAGGTACTCAATGTAGTCGTGTTTGCTGGCGTCAATGAACACAAGGTCGAGCGGCCCCTCAACCTTCGGCGTCTCTTCGAGGGCATCTCCGAGGCGGGCCTCCACAAGCTCGCTCAGTCCCGCGGCTTGGAAATTCGCCGTCGCCAGCGAATGTCGGCGCCTGTCGATCTCGATCGTGATCAGCCTCCCTCCGGTTTCTTTGAGCGCCAGCAGCAGCCAGATGCCGGAATAGCCGTTCGAGGTCCCGATCTCGAGCACTCGCTTCGCGTTCAACTTCCTGGCCAGATTCGAGAGGAACTCTCCTTCACCGGCGGTCACGTTCCACATGCCGCGCTGGCTTTCCTGCATCTGGCCAAGGTGCGCCAGAACCCGATCGCGCGAGTGACTCCCGTCCTGCGCGAAGGCGGCAACTGCGAGCACCATCGCCGCGCTGGCCGCGGTCATGAGGAAGTTGGCGAGTCCGGATGTCATCTTTAGATTGTACGATCGGACGCTTTGCCATAATGAAGGGAACTGCCGTAGCCCGCGCTGCGTTGACGAGAGAGAGCCCGCGTGGACCTCGCCATTGAAACGGACGCCGTCACCAAGGTCTATCGCTCCCTCTGGCGCCGGTGGGAGGTGCGAGCCGTTGACCGCGTCTCCGTTGCCGTCCGCCGCGGAGTCACCTTCGGCCTGCTGGGACCGAACGGCGCCGGCAAAACGACCTTCGTCAAAATGCTCCTTTCCATCGTGCGGCCGACCAGCGGCAGTGCGCGACTTTTCGGACGCGACGCGCGGCTTAAGGAGAGCCGCCGCAACGTGGGCTACCTTCCCGAGAACCACCGGTTTCCCGCCTACATGACTGGCGCGGCCATGCTGGACTTTTACGCGGCGCTTTCGGGCATGGACCCTCGCAGTCGCAAGCGGCGCGCCGGCGAACTCCTCGACCTCGTCGGCCTCGGCGCCTGGGGCGACGTCCGCCTCAAAAAATACTCCAAGGGAATGCTCCAGCGGCTCGGGCTCGCCCAGGCGCTGATGCACTCTCCATCGCTCCTGGTGCTTGACGAGCCCACCGACGGCGTCGATCCCGTCGGCCGCATCCACATCCGCGAGATTCTGCGGTCGCTCGAGGAGAAAGGCGTCACCGTCTTTCTCAACTCGCACCTGCTGGCCGAAGTCGAGCTGTTTTGCCGCGAAGTCGCTATCCTCCATCGTGGCCAGGTGGCTCTTTGCGGCCAGGTGAAAGATCTGACGGCCGGCGCCGGCTACCGCTTGACGGCCGAGGGCGTGCCCGAAAGGCTGCTGAATGTTCTGCGCGACAAGGCCGCTGGCTTCGCCCTTCGTGATGGCTTGGCCGAATTCCGGTTCCCCACGCGCGAAGACGTCAACGAGGCGGTGGACCTTCTGCGCGCTGAACGCTGCCCGATCGAGTCGCTCTCCCGGTCGGTGAGCACCCTGGAAGAAGTTTTCGTGAGGACCGTCAGTGGCCACTAGAGTCTCTCGTCTCACCGCCGCTTTCGTCTCCGATACGTTTCGCGAGGCCTTTGCGCGCCTCGTCTTCTGGGGCTTCTACGGGCTGTCCACCGTTCTCATCCTGTTCTTTCTTTTCATTCTCAAGATCGACATCGTCGAGGGCGCGCGCGCCACCGTCTCTCTGTTCGGCCAGGCCGGACCGCGGGCGATGGAAATCGACAAGCTGGTGCGCGGCGCACACTCGGTTGTCGCCACCTTCCTCTACACCTGGGGGATGGCCATCGCGGTTTTCGCCTCCGCCGGACTGGTTCCCGCCGTGCTCGAGCCGGGCCGCATCGAGTTGCTTCTCTCCAAGCCCGTCGCCCGCCACGAGATTCTGCTTGGACGTTTCCTCGGCAGTCTGCTCGTGGTCGCGCTGAACCTCGCCTACCTCGTCACCGGCGTTTGGCTGGTCTTCGGCTGGAAGACCGGTGTCTGGCGCGCCGATTTCCTTTGGGCCATCGCAACGGCGACCTTCATCTTTGCCATCTTGCTGAGCGTGATCTTCCTCGCCAGCGTCCTCTTTGAGAGCGCCGCGCTTTCGGTGATGGTCACTTTCGGCCTGATGGTGATGAGCCCGATCCTGGCCCAGACGAAGCTGATGGAACGGCTGCTTTCCTCCCAGTGGTCTCGCAACTTGTGGAAATCGCTCTATCACGCGCTTCCCAAGGTCTTTGACCTCGGCGACATCACGCTGAAGCTCGTGCAGGGTCAAGCCGTCCAGAGCTGGCTGCCGGTGTGGACCTCGGCCGCCTTCGCCTCCGTCATGATCGCACTGAGCCTCACCTTTTTCGCGAGGAGGAACTACTGATGATCTCCAGGTTGCTCCCGGCCGTTGCGCTCGCCCTGCTCCTGGTGGGCTGCGGTTCCCGCCCCGCTGGCGTTCCCCTGGACCACTCGCTCGCTGAGCTCGTGCCTTCCGACACGATCCTGCTGGCCGGAGTCCGCATGGATGCGCTGCGCGCGACGCCGGTCTATCGGAAGTGGGTCGGCGACAACCCCGTCGTCAACCTTGACAAGTTCGCGAAGGAAACGGGGCTGGATCCGCGCAAGGACGTTTCCGAGTTGCTCATCGCCTCCGACGGCAAGCGGCCGCTCGTCCTGGCCAGGGGCGAGTTCCCGGTCGAGCGCCTTGAAGAGATGCTCGTGCGCTCCGGCGCGAAGAAGACGCCGTACCGCGGCCGCGCGCTTATCGGCAGCGGTGACGCCGCTGTCGTCTTCTTGAACTCGCGGACTGCGGCCGCCGGGCCGCCCGCGGCTCTTCGCGTCGCCCTCGATGGGGGCGGCGGAGTCCCGCAAGGTTTCCGCGACCGGCTCAAAACCGTCGCCCCGGAAACGCAGATCTGGTTGCTGGCCTCCGGCGTCACGCCGATGCTGGGGAAGGGAATTCCCGATTTCGGCAACCTCGGCGGCAACCTGCGCAAGATCGCCGACTCGGTCGAGAACGTCACTGTCGCTTTCGATCTCCGCGCCGGCCTTAAGATGACAGCCGGCGGCGTCTGCAAGACCGAACAGGACGCCAAGTTCATCCACGACGCCATCCGCGGCCTGCTCGGTATGGGCCGTTTGAGCACGCCGGATAACGAACCGGAGCTGCTGCGGTTCTATGACTCCTTCCAGGTCGCGCAGCGGCAGACCGCCATCGCCCTGAATGCCGACATCCCGATGGATGTTCTAGAAAGTACCCTCGAGCGGATGAAGCGGTTGCGTTCGAAGTGATCTACTTCCGGGCGCCTTCGATGGCTTCGCCCGCCAGCGACGCCCCGCTCTCGCTCACGTAGTTCCGGTTCCAGGACGGAACCTCCACGACTACGTCCCCCTTGACCACGCACTGGCAACCCAGCCGCGAGTGCAGGCTCAGGTCCGCCGCCATGTCGAGACGGTCCGCTTCCTCGTCCTCCATCGCCGACAGGTTCTGCTCGCCTTGCTTCACCACCACGTGACACGTCGTGCAGGCGCAGTTGCCGCCGCAGGCGTGCTCGAGCGGAAAACCAAAGTTCAAAGCGACATCCAGAATCGAACCCGGCTTGCCGTGCCCCCGGTACGGTAGCTTCTCCGGCTGGAATTCGAACGTCACGCCGGCAGGAAGGAAAGTGACCTTCGGCACAACGCCATTATAGAGCCAGGTCGTTACGCCGCAATCATACTATAGTCCATCGACAATGCTATATTAAAAGAACCTGTCGCATGGAATCCCACAGCCGCAGCATCGCCAAGGCAGTCAGCTACCGGGTCTTCGGCTCCATGACCACGGCTCTGGTTTTCTTCGTCTTCAGCCGCGACGCGACCCTGTCTCTGGGCGCCGGCGGCCTGGACATCGTGGTCAAAACGGGTCTCTACTTCCTTCACGAGCGGTTGTGGAACCACATCACCTACGGCCGCGTGAAACCGCCTGAGTACGAGATCTGATACGCCGCAGAGCCCCAGTGCGCCTCAGCCCAAGGCCGCGCAGGCGGCCTCCACGTCCGGGAAGAACTTGAATACGGTGTCCAGGCGGGTGACGCGAAAGCCGTCGCGAACCGCGCCGGCCGCGCCAGCCATGTGCATCTTGCCGCCCGCTTGCATCACCTTGTTGAAGCTCGAAATGAACCGCCCGATGCCTGTCGAGTCGATGTGGCTCACGCCGCTCATCTCGAAGATGAACTTCTTGTGGCCCTGCGCGAGGGAATCGGCAACGAGCGTCTCGATCCTGGCGCTGTCCGGCCCCAGCATCACCCGGCCCGTGAGTGTGATGAGGATAACCCCCGGCTTCAGCTCCCGGTGCTCGATTTGCAGCATGTCCCGACTAATCG
>CAYZJD010000086.1:7742-13882 GCA_964478455.1 uncultured Solibacteraceae bacterium
ACCGGGGACAGCCCGCATGTTCCCCCACACTCCACGAATCCTTCGTTTGCCATCTTGCGGCCAACGGAGTTAGCCTGATGCTGCGGCTGCCGTTGACTACTCGTCGGCAGCCGCAAGAAAGGACGCTCGACTCATATGCCCCAAAGCAGACGACGATTCCTTGCCGGTACTGGGGCCACCGCAATCGTCTACAAGCTGGCCGGCTCACCGCCGCCGTTGAGACCAGCCGCGCCGAGCGATCAGATCGGGCTTGGATTCATTGGCGTCGGCATTCGCGGCACCCAGCTTCTGCGCGCCTTTAAGAACATCGCCGGCGTGCGGATCGTCGCCGCCGCAGACCTGTACGACGGCTTCCTTCAGAACGCGAAAGAGGTCATGCAGGGCTCCATCGCCACAACCAAGGCCTACGAGGAAATCCTGTCCCGTCGCGATGTGGACGCCGTGGTCATCGCCACGCCGGACCACTGGCACCGCCGCATGGTGCTTGACGCGCTTTCCGCCGGCAAGCACGTGTACATCGAAAAGCCGATGACGTGGAGCATCGCCGAAGGCGCCGAGATCATCGCCGCCGTGCGCCGCTCGGGCCGTGTGCTCCAGGTCGGCAGCGGCGCCGGCAGTACCGCGCTCGCGGCCAAGGCCAAAGAACTCCTGAAATCGGGCGCCATTGGCAAAGTCAACATGGTGCGGATGTCCAACCACCGCAACAACGCCGAGGGCGCGTGGGTCTATCCCATCCCTCCGGATGCCTCGCCCCGCACCATTGACTGGGACCGGTTCCACGGCCCGGCGCCGAAGCGCCCCTTCGATCCGAAGATCTTCTTCCGCTGGCGCTGCTGGTGGGAGTACTCGGGCGGCGTTGCCACCGATCTCTACATCCACCTGCTGACCGCGCTCCATGAGGTCATGGACGTCAAAGGGGCGCTCTCCGCGGTTTCGAGCGGAGGCATCTACCGCTGGAACGATGGCCGCGCCGTGCCGGACGTGATGAACACGGTCTACGAATACGCGCCCGGGTGGCTCGCCGACGTTTACGTGAATCTCGGCAACTCGCGCCACCCGCACGGCACACTCATTATGGGCTCGGAAGGGACACTCGCCTTCCAGGGCTTTTCCCGGCTTGTGCTCTATCCGGAACCCTCCTTTTCCGCCGTCCAGCGCTACGCCACCGGTTGCTGGCCGGAGGCCTTGCGGAAACAGTACCTGGAATCGGTCGCGGCCGAGGCGCGTCCGGAGCCGCGCACGGAGCAGGAGATCGCCGTCGAGCGCGGCCCCAGTCACCAGGAGCAGTTCATCCGATCGCTCCGCGACGGCACGCCGCCGATCGAGGACGCGGTGAAAGGCCACTATGCCGCGGGCGCGGCCCACCTCGCCAACCTCGCCTATCGCAAGGGTCGCCGCATGAACTGGAATTTGGAAACGGGAAAGGTCAAAGCAGGTTGAGTGCCAGAGGCCCTAAGGGCGAGGCGGCCGGCGGACGATGCCGTCCACGATCTGGATCAGGGCGTTCAGCCTCTCGTCGGTCGCCAGCAGAGACGCCTCGGTACGTTGCTGCGCCTCGGCGATTCGCTGCTGCGCCTCGGCGAGCTGACGCAATGTCTCGCCAAAGCTTTGCTGCACCGTGACCACCGTTGCTACGACGGACCGCAAGCCATCCAGCTCCGACTGGAACTGGTTCTGCCGAATCTGCAACTCCACCATGCCCGCCGCCAGCCTGGCCTGCTGATCGAGAATGAATTTAATGGTCCCCTCCGGCTCCATATCGACTTGTCGCTGTTGTACAGCCGGCAGCGCCATCGGGTACCATGTCGCGTATGCGCCTTACTATTACCCTCACACTGCTGCTGTTTGCCGCTCTTGTGCTGACCGCTGCCAACATCACCGGAAAATGGACCGGGTCGATCGAGGTCAAGATGCCGGACGGCGAGATGGTCAACTTCCCCCTGCATTTCGAACCGGCCCAGAATGGCGACGAAGTGACTGGTACGATCGGTCGCGAGCCCGAGGAGAAGCTCCCGATTCAGAACGGAAAGATGGAAGGTTCCAAACTCACCTTCGAAGTGACCCCTCCGGAAGGCGGCTACCCCGTCAAGTTCGAATTGACGGTGGACGGGGCAAAGATGGAGGGAACATTCAAGGGTGACACTGACAGCGGACCAGTCAGCGGCACGGCCACGTTGACCAAGGCCGAGTAGGGAGCGTGTGGAGCGCGCAGTCTTGCGCGCCACGCCGGCCAGTCCTGCCCGCGGGACCGGCGGTACTGTGGGCCTCGCGGCCCGCTCCACCGACGACGCTCTGTACCCCGAAGCGTACCGACTCCAGGGACAGGCACCTGCGTCTTGGCCGGCGCGACGTGGCTTCTACACCAGGACGGTGACAGTGGTCTCGGTCCGGACCACCGGCCGGTACAGTGTATCGCGCTCCACTGGCTCCCGACCCGCCTCGCGAATCAGCCGTAGCAGTTCGTTTCGCCGCAGCGATTGGCTCGTGGTCGCCCCGGCATCGTGGTAGATCTTCTCCTCGACCACCGTCCCGTCGATGTCGTCTGCGCCGAACCTCTGCGCGATCTGGGCGATCCGCGGCGTCATCATGATCCAGTAGGCCTTGATGTGCGGGATGTTGTCGAGCAACAGCCGGGCGATGGCGACATTCTTGATGTCGTCAAAACCGGTGGTCTTCGGGAGGTGCCGCAGCGGCGTGTTCTCCGGATGAAACGCCAGCGGGATGAACGCGACGAAGCCGCGGGTCTCATCCTGCAACTCGCGCAGCTTCAGCAGGTGATCGACGCGGTCCTCCTCGGTCTCGATATGCCCGTAAAGCATGGTGCAGTTCGACTTCAGACCGAGGCGGTGCGCCTGCCGGGCGACTTCCAGCCATTGCGCGCCGTCGATCTTGTGATCGCAAATGATGCGCCGGACCCGCTCGGAAAAGATCTCGGCGCCGCCGCCGGGCAGCGATTCCGCGCCTGCCTCTTTCAACCGCTCGAGCGTTTCCCGGATCGAGATCCTGGTGCGTTGGGCCAGGTAGGCCACCTCCACCATGGTGAATGCCTTCAAATGCACCTGCGGGAACCGCTCCTTGAGCCCGCGGAGCATCTGGCAGTACCAGTCCAGCGTCAACTCCGGGTGCAGCCCGCCGACAATGTGAAACTCGGTCACTCGTTCGCTCCAGCCGTGTCCCGCGGTTTCCCATACTTGCTCGAGCGACATCGTGTAGGCGCGAGGGTCCTTCGCCTTCTTGCCGAACGCGCAAAGGCGGCAGCTCGCGACGCAAACATCGGTGGGGTTGATGTGACGGTTGACGTTGAAGTAGGTGACGTTCCCGTGAAGCCGCTCGCGGACAAGGTTGGCCATCCAGCCCAGCCCCAGGATGTCCGGGCTGCGGTAGAGCGTGACCCCGTCTTCAAAGCTCAGCCGCGTTCCGGCCTGCACCTTGTCGCAAACCGGCCGCAGCCGCGGATCGTCAAAGACAGGTTCCATGCTCATATCGCCCGGCGCAGGAGAAGAATGTCGGCCGCCCAGAACAGAAAGAATAGCACGCTCACGCAGCCGTTCACGGTGAAGAAGGCCGCGTTGACGCGGGACAAGTCCCCGGCCCTCACCAGGCTCTGCTCCCAGGCGAGCAGCAACGCCACCGCCGCCAGGCCCGCCAGGCTCAACGCGCCGAGATCGAAGCTCGCCATCAAGGCGACGAGACAAACGACCATCAGCGCATGGAACAGTCGCGACATCCAGAGCGCGCCCGCGATGCCGAAGCGGCGTGGGATGCTGAAAAGTCCCTCGGAGCGGTCGAAGTCGTAATCCTGACAAGCGTAGATGACGTCGAAGCCCGCGGTCCACAACATGACTGCGGTGGTGAGCCACAGGATGCGCGGGTCGAACGAACCGCGAACGGCGATCCACGCCGCCGCCGGCGCGACGCCGAGCGCGAAGCCCAGCACGAGATGCGACAAGGACGTGAACCGCTTGGTAAAGGAGTAGAAAAAGACGATCGCCAGCGCCACCGGGGCGAGCACAAAGCACAGATCATTCAGCATGTGTGCGGCTAGCAGAAAGGCGGCCGAGGCGGCCGCCGTGAAGCCCCACGCGAATCCTTTGGAGAGGATGCCGGTGGGGATGTGGCGTGACCGCGTGCGAGGATTGCGGGCGTCGATCCCGGCATCCAGGATGCGGTTGAAGGCCATGGCGGCCGAGCGCGCGCCAACCATGGCGACAATGATCCAGAAGATCTTCCAGCCCAGCGACGGAGTCGCGAAGCAGTCCTCGCGAACGGCCAGCAGCACCCCGGTGAGCGCGAACGGCAGCGCGAACACGGAGTGCTCGAACTTAATCATGTCGAGCGTGAGTCGAAGACGCTTCCAGAAACCGCGGGCCATTTTTACAGAGCGTGTGTGTAACTACCCATTCTATCCGGCAAGGCCGCTTACTGCGCCAATGCAAAAGCTGATAGCTGACCGCCGATCGCTGAAAGCTCTATTGCTTCGCCCGGTCCTTGCGGCGGCCCGGCAGGCCCACCGGATTCTCGTGGACACGCTCGCGGAAGCCGCCCTGAAGGCCGGTAGCGAGCGAGATAGCGTCCTCGCCGTACCTGTCGCGGAGGCGGTCGGCGGCTGAGAGCGCGCGGCGCCAGCGATCATCCTGGCCGGCGTCGAGCAGGCTGGCCTGGCCGCCCTCGCGCGCCAGCGAGGAGGCCTGCACGCCAAGCAGCCGGATCGCGCGGCCGAGTCTCCAGTTCTTGCGGAATAGCTCGCGTGACTCGCGGATCAGGTCCGTGTCGAGCTGGGTCGAGTGGGCAAGGGTGCGCGCGCGTGTAATGGTCGAGAAGTCCTTGTAGCGCAGTTTGAGCTGCACCGTCCGCGCGTGAAGACCGTGCTCGCGCAGCCGCCGGCCGACCATCTCCGCCAGGCGCGCCAGCGTGGACTCGAGCACCTGCGCGTCGGAGGTGTCCTGATCAAAGGTGTGCTCGTGGCTGATTGACTTCGGGTCTTCTTCTTCGCCGATCTCGCTGTCGAACCACCCGCCGGCGTCCGCGCCCCGCGCCTTGCCGGCGAGCGCGAGCCCCCATTTGCCGAACCTCTCCTCGAGGAACGATTCCTCTAGCTTCGCCAGGTCGCCGACTTTGCCGATGCCGCACGCGTGCAGGCGCTTCTCGGTCACCTTGCCGACGCCGGGAATCTTGCGCACGTCGAGCGGCGCGAGAAACCGCGCCTCACAACCCGGCAGCACCCACAGGATGCCGTTCGGCTTGGCTTGGTCCGAAGCCACCTTGGCGATGAGGCGCGACGTGCCGATGCCGATGGAACAGTTCAGTTGCGTCTCTTGCTTGACGCGCTCGTGCAGCGAGTGGGCCGCGGCCAATGCCGGGCCGTGCAGGCGCTCCGTGCCGGTCATTTCGAGATAGGCTTCGTCCACCGAGGCCATCTCCACCCGCGGCGAAAAGCTCTCGAGCACATGGAAAACCTTGTGCGAGTACTCGCGATACAGATGCGGGTGGCCGTCGAGGAAGATCGCCTGCGGGCAGAGCTTGGCCGCGGTGCGGAGCGGCATCGCCGAGTGGACGCCGAACTTGCGCACCGCATACGAAGCGGCCGAAACCACGCCGCGCTGATCCGGCCCGCCGCCTACTACCACCGGCTTCCCTTTGAGCGATGGATCGAGCAGCTCTTCCACGGAGACGAAAAACGCGTCCATGTCCACGTGGAAGATGAGCGTGGGGCGGGCGCTTTCGCCTGCCGGCGCAAGTTTCTGACGTCCCTGGCCTGCGCGTGCGTCTTCCGTCATCCTCTTAGCCTCGCTCGCAGCACTCGCGGTATTCCGGTGAGGTCCGGGACCACCTCAATCGCCGTCCACCGCGGACCGAGCAGCGCCAGCACCGGGTCGCGAGACTTGAAGCCGAGTTCAACAACCAGCCAGCCGCCGGGGCGAAGCACGCGGGCGGCGTCGGCGATCAAACGTTCGTAAACCTCCAGGCCCGTCTCGCCGGCGAAGACGGCCACGCGCGGCGAGCGCCCCGTGCCATGGGGCAGGACCAGGGAGCCCCGGACCATCTGCTCTCCGTGACGCGGGTCAACGCCCAGTCGGATCGCCATTTCGATGGTCTCATCGAACTTGGCGTTGGCGTTCTTCTTTACCGTCGCGAAGGCC
>CAYZJD010000087.1:0-13864 GCA_964478455.1 uncultured Solibacteraceae bacterium
TCTGACCCCTTTTTACATGCGGGCTGTCCCCGGTTTCCCACGAGGAGCAGCCGGATGTCCATCACGTTGGTGTTGGTAGGCCCGGTCTTCACCAGGTCGCCCAACGGCTCGAAGAAATGGTAGGAGTCGCTATCGTCGAGGAACCGGCGTGCGTCAAGGCCGAGTTCCCTGGCTCGTCGCAAGGTGACGCCATCTGCTACCGCGCCGGCGGCGTCGGTCGGTCCGTCCGTGCCGTCGGTGCCACCGCTGAGAACCACTGTGTTCGCAAGCCCGTCGAGATCGATCGCGGCGGCCAGCGTGAACTCCTGGTTCCGCCCGCCGAGTCCGCACCCGCGCAAGGTGACCGTCGTCTCGCCGCCCGAGATCACGCACGCGGGAGGCCGGAGCGGCCGCCCCGCCGCAACGATCTCCCTGGCGACGGCGGCGTGAACCCGCGCCACCTCGCGCGTCTCCCCCTCGACGAACGTGGAAAGCACCATCGTGCGATAGCCGAGCCGGCGCGCCTCCGCCGCCGCTTCATCCACGGCGAGCCGGTTGCTGCCGACAATCAGGTTCTGCACGCGGCTGAAAACGGCGTCGCCCGGTTTCGGCGTCTCGGGGATCTCGCCCGCGCAGCCCCGGCGAATCCGCTCGGCCACGGGTCGCGGCACGCGTTCCCCCAGCCGGTACTTGTCGAGGACCGATTGCGCCGCGGCAAACGACGAGGGGTCCGGCGCCGTCGGCCCCGAGCCGATCACGTCTAAATCGTCCCCGATCACGTCGGAAAGCAGCAGCGAAACCACCGTTGCCGGGGCAGCCAGCCGCGCAAGCTGCCCGCCCTTAAGGGTCGAGATGTGCTTGCGGACGGCGTTGATTTCGTGAATGGTCGCGCCGCAGGCCAGCAGCAGGCGGGTGGTTTCCTGCTTCTCCTTGAGGGTGACCGGAGGCGCCGGAGCGGGCATCAACGCCGACGCCCCGCCGGAAATGACGCACAGCACCAGGTCGTCTTCGCCGGCCTCCGCGGCCAGCGCGGCGATGCACCCCGCCCCTTCCACTCCTGCGGCATCGGGCACCGGGTGGCCGCATTCCACCAGTTCGACTCGGCCGAGGCGCGCCACATGGCCGTACTTGACGTTGACCACGCCCCCGGCGATGCGCCCCCCAAGCAACCGCTCCAAAGCCTGAGCCATCGCCGCTCCGGCTTTCCCTCCGCCCAGCACCAGCACCCGCCGGTAGCGGCCGAGGCGATAGCGCCGGCGGCCTGCGATCAGCGTCTCTCCTTCCAACCGCACGTGGCGCAGCACTGCCTTGGCGGGATCGGCCGCCGCCAGCGCCGCGCGATAGATCCGCAGCGCATCGCGGCGCATAGCCGCCTCAGAAAAGCGGGAGCCTGAGGATCGCTTCGACGGCTTCGTCGGGGTTGTCACTGTGAATCGGGATATGGTAGTCGGCCCGGGCATAGCTCTCGCGCCGGGTGTAGTACAGGATTTCGAACTTGTGGGGGTCTCGCGCCAGCGGCCGGTGCGTCGCCTGCCCGGCCCGCTGCCTGATCAGCGCCAGCGGGCAATCGAGCCAGACGGTGACCCCGTTTTCTTCCAGAAGCTCGTAGTTCGCGTGCCGGATGAAGGCGCCGCCTCCGAGCGCCACCACCATCGGGTGCCCGGTTTGCACCATCCGAACCCGCTTGCGAATGGCTTCGGTTTCGAGATCCCGAAACGCCTCTTCGCCCCGGCTGTCAAAGATGTCGGCGATCGACATCTTTTGCTCCGCCTCGATGTCGGAATCGATGTCGGCGAATCCCCACCCTAACCGGTCGGCCAGACGCTGTCCGATCATGGTCTTGCCGCACGCCATGAATCCGACCAAGTAGACCCCGGGAGTGCGCTTGAGTTTGAGGATCATCGCGTTTGCATGGCCGGCCGGAACCGCTTCGCCGGCCTCCGACCTTGGATTCACCTCAGCGCCCGGCGCAGGCTGTTTGCCCGCCCCGGAACGCGGCAGCCATAATACTATCATGCAGGGGGATCTGGTACCGCTCTTGCTTCGCATCGCGCGGCAACACCTCCTGATCGACGCCGACGACACGCTTTGGGAAAACAACATCTTCTTCGAGCGCGCGTTCGAGGAGTTCGTCGAGTTCCTCGATCACTCGTGCCTGTCCGCCGCCGAAATCCGCGCCATCCTGGACGAGATCGAGATCGCCAACAACAAGATCCACGGCTACGGCTCGGTTAACTTCGCCCGCAACCTTCGCCAGTGCTACCAGCGGCTGGCCGAGCGGGAGATCCGGGCGGAAGACCTCGACCAGGTGATCTCCTTCGGCGAACGGCTCCTCGATCACCCAATGGAAGTCATCGACGGCGTCGAAGACACCCTGTGCTACCTTGCCGACTGGCACGACCTGGTTCTGTTCACCAAGGGCCATCCCGACGAGCAAAAGCTCAAACTCGACCGCTCCGGCCTCGCCCCGTTCTTTCGAAGGACCCTGATTGTCAAGGAGAAGGACACGCCCACCTACCGCTCACTGGTGGGCGAGCTGGGCGTCGATCCCTCGCGCACCTGGATGATCGGCAACTCCCCCAAGTCCGACGTGAATCCCGCGCTCGAAGCCGGCCTCAACGCAGTCTTCATCCCCCACGCCCACACCTGGACGCTGGAGCGCGAGCAGGTCCGTCCGGTGGACGGCCGCCTGCTGGTCCTCGACCGCTTCTCCGACCTCCGGGAGCACTTCTAGGCGCCTGTTTCCATTGCTCGCTATGCGCGCCGGGAACTCTCGGGCTGCTTCGCCTCCGCCCGGTGTTACACTCCCTGCTGTGAAGACCATCATCGAGCCGTTCCGCATCAAGAGCGTCGAGCCGTTGCGACAGACCACCCGTGAAGAGCGCGAGCGGTTTCTCGAGCAGGCCGGATACAACCTCTTCCTCATCGAGGCCAAGAACATCCTCATCGATTTGCTCACCGACTCCGGTACCAGCGCGATGTCCACCGAGCAGTGGGCGGCCGTGATGCGCGGCGACGAATCCTACGCCGGCAGCGAGAGCTTCTTCCGAATGAAGGCGGTCGTGGAAGACCTCACCGGGTTCCGGCACGTGATCCCCACTCACCAGGGCCGCGCCGCCGAGCGCATCCTGTTCAGCGTGATGTGCAAGCCCGGGCAGACCGTCCCCAACAACACTCACTTCGACACGACGCGCGCCAACATCGAGTTCACCGGCGCGAAGGCGGTGGACCTCCCGCTGCCCGAGGCCGAAGACACGCAGCTAAGTCATCCGTTCAAGGGCAACATGGACGTTGCGGCGCTCGAGAGGCTCATCGAGAGGGAAGGCGCCGGAACGATTCCGCTGGTCATGCTGACCGTCACCGACAACTCGGGCGGCGGCCAGCCGGTCTCCATGGAGAACATCGAGGCGGTGCGCCAAGTTGCGTCAAAACATGGCATTCCCTTGTATCTCGATGCCTGCCGCTTCGCCGAGAACGCCTGGTTCATCGAGCAGCGCGAGCCCGGCTACGCCGGCTGGACGCCGAAGCAGATCGCTCAGAAGATGTTCCGGCTGGCCGATGGCTGCACGTTCTCGGCAAAAAAGGACGCCTTCGCCAACATCGGCGGCTTCTTGTGCACGAACGACGGCCGCCTCGCCGAGCAGGAGACACAATTGCTCATCCTGACCGAAGGCTTTCCGACATACGGCGGTCTTGCCGGCAGAGACCTGGAGGCGATCGCCGTCGGCCTCAGGGAGGTGCTGGACCCGGACTATCTCCGCTACCGCATCACCTCAACTGCTTACCTCGGGCGGCACATCGCCGATCGCGGCGTGCCGATCGTCGAGCCGCCCGGAGGGCATGCCATCTACATCGATGCCGGCCGCATGCTGCCTCACATCCCGCGCCAGCAGTTTCCGGGCCAGGCGCTGGCGGTCGAGCTGTATCGCCACGCCGGGATCCGCTCGGTAGAGATCGGATCGCTCATGTTCGGCGACAAAGCGCACCACGAACTGCTCCGCCTGGCGATCCCGCGCCGCGTCTACACGCAGAGCCACATCGATTACGTGGTCGAGGCCATCCTCGAAGTCAACGAACGCAAGCACGAGCTGCGTGGCCTGGAAATCGCCTGGGAACCGAAGTTCCTGCGGCACTTCTCATGTCGCCTGCGACCAGTGCAGGCCTGAGCCCGCAACGGCGCGCGGGGCGCCGGCCTAAGGCCGTAGCCGGCGCCCCACCGGCTGCCAGCGCTCGCGGACTACCGCGCAACCATCGCAACAGCCTCAGTCGGGCCCCGTCGCGATATCTCGCTCTCGAACGCCGACTTTGGCAGCTCAGAACCGTATTCGCTGCCCGCGACCCATATCCGCGCCAGGAAGTTCTTGCTGCCGTAACGGCGAAAGACGAGCTGGCTGCGGTCCGGAACACGGCCCGCATGGACTTTATTCGCGATCCTGAACTGGCCGACCTTCCAATCGAGGCTTCGAATCAGCACGGTGCCGCGGGGCGCGTCCTGCCGCACGGTGTACTGCCCCGCCGGCAGCGTCTGGTCGCCGACGACGAAGTCAAATGGCACGTCCCACACCGGTCTTGGTCCGGCCGGAGCCTGTGCCTGAAGGGCGGGGGCCGTGATCAGCGCCGCCGCCAGAAGAGACAAGGTGATCAACTTCGACTTCATGAGTCGTTCCTCCTTTCGAAAACCCGCAGGGAAGCCCGCTGGGGCTTCCGCAAACGACGGCCACGCCTTCCCCAGACGCGCCGGAAGAAAACAAAAAGGCCGCCGCCGCGGGTTGGGACCCGCGACTGCGGCCTCCGGTATGTTCCGGTCAGCCGGAAATGCTTCGGTCTATTCGACGAACCTGACTTTCTTTCGCGTCTCCTCGGCCAGAACGGGCAGTCCGTCCTGAATGCGCAGTCGTTCGATATCTCCGAACCGCAAGTCCTCGCAGTAGCGGATGAATGCCAGCCAAGCGGGATGCAGCACGACCCCCAGCCTTCTCGCCGGCCCAGGCTCCTGTCGCATCACGCCGGCCGTCTCGCCCTTCTGGCTCATTTCGGCCGTCGTTGCTCTACAAGCTTGTATACGCAGCACGCTGCGATTTGGTTCGTTCAAGCGGAAGCCGGCTCTTCGATCACGCGGCTATAATCTGCCTATGTCCCACTGGCTCAAGGTACTTCTGAGTTTCCTGTTGACGTGCTTCTCTTCGGCAGCCCAGCGCACTCCGGCGACAGGTCCTCTTCGGGTGCTCGGATCCAATCCCCGCTGGTTCACCGACGGCTCGGGCAAAGCTGTCTACCTCACCGGCTCGCACACCTGGCAGAACTTGCAGGATTCGGGCTTGCTCCGCCGGGACGACCGCGATCCGCCGGATGCCTTCGACTACAACGGCTATCTCGACTTCCTCGAACGGCACAACCACAACTTCTTTCGCCTGTGGAGGTGGGAGACGCCGAAGTGGTCCGACAAGTTCGACGGCAAGGTGAAGTACTGCCGGCCCCACCCGTGGATGCGCACCGGTCCCGGCGAGGCCAAGGACGCCAAGCCGAAGTTCGATCTGACGAAGTTCGATCCGGAGTACTTCGGCCGCCTGCGCACTCGGGTGATGGCGGCGCGCGATCGTGGAATGTATGCAACCGTGATGCTGTTCGAAGGCTGGGAACTCCAGTTCACCGATGCCTGGAACTACCACCCGTTCCAACGCGACAACAACGTGAACGGAATCGAAGGGGATGCGAACGGCGATGGCCAGGGCACCGAATACAACACGCTCCAGCCGGACGACATGGGCAGGCGTGTCCTGGAGCTGCAACTGGCGTACGTGCGCCAGGTGATCGACACGGTGAACGACCTCGACAACGTGCTCTACGAAATCTGCAACGAGGCCCTGCCGGAATCCACCGACTGGCAATACTACTTGATCCGCTACGTCAAGCATTACGAGAAAGGAAAGCCCAAGCAGCACCCCGTCGGCATGACCTTTCAGTACCGCGGCGGAACCAACCGGACGCTTTACGACAGCCCGGCGGATTGGATCTCACCCAATCCGGGTGAGCCAGGTGAAGACTACCGGGAGAACCCGCCGGCGTCGCGCACCACGAAGGTCGTCGTCAACGACACCGACCACTTGTGGGGGCATACCGGAGGCGACAGCGTGTGGGTGTGGAAGAGTTTCACCCGCGGTTTGAATGTTCTGTTCATGGAGGAGTTGCTGCCCTCACCTACCTGGCAGGATTCGGCGCGCGTCGCCATGGGGCAGACGCGACGTTACGCCGAGAAGATGAACCTGGCGGCAATGGTCCCTGCCGGCGAACTTGCCGCTACCGGATACTGCCTCGCTAACCGCGGCGAGGAGTACCTGGTGTTCCAGCCCGGCAACAAGGGTGAGTTCACGCTGAACCTGACGGAAGCGAGCGGCGCGCTCTCTGTCGAGTGGCTCAACGTGAACACCGGCGGCGCGATGCCCGGCAAACCCGTTTCCGGCGGCGCGCCACGGACCTTCACCACGCCGTTCCCCGGCCCGGCTGCTCTCTATTTGAAACGTACGCGCGAGTAGCTGCTCGGCGCGCACCCCTGTTTTGGCCGCCGGCATGGTGTATACTCACAGCTACCCCGGACGCGAACTGGAAATCCGGGCCGAAGCATCCACTTCGAAAAACTCAACAAGAGGGGAAAGACAGATGACTGGGAAGATCCGCAGTATCTTTCTGGCCGGCGTAGCTTTGCTGCTCCCGCTGGCTGGAACCGCGCAGCAGGACAAGCCGATTTATACGTTCGTCGCCGAGTGGGACGTTCCACGCGCACATTGGAACGAGTTCACCTCGCACTTCGAGCAAAACCTCAAGCCGGTCCTGGAGCGGCTATTGAACGATGGCGCCATCGTGGAATACGCCGCGTCAGCCACCGTCGTCCATACCAAGGAAGGTTTCACGCACTCGACCTGGTGGAGTGCGCCAAGCATTGCGGGCATCGAACGGGTTCGAACGGAGTTGATACGGGTTGCTCCGAGTCCGGCCATGGCCAGCGCGAAGCACCACGATCATTTGTTGCGTTCGATGGTCTACCGCACCCGCACCACCGCTCCCACCAGCGGCTACTTCTATGTCAACTTCGCTCAGGTTCAGCCGGGCAAGGGCGAGAAGTACCGCGAGCTTTGGGACCAGTACGCAAAGCCGGTGTTCGAGGAACTGTTCAACAACGGCACGATTCTGGCTTACGGCCTCGATGCTGAATACGTGCACACGGACGACCCGGGTTACCGCTTCTCGTGGTATGCGGCGCCATCCGCCGACGCCGTCGACAAAGTGAACGCCGCGCTTGCCCCCGCGGTGGCGAAGGCCTTGCCGGCCATAGCCGAGGTGACCATCGTCGGCTCGCACCGCGACAGCTTCGAGCGCCTCACCCACTACGCCCACAAGTAACCCGAAAAGGGGTCAGCCTGATCTGCCCCATTTTCCTGCGGCGCGGAACAGCCGCGATTCAGGCTGACCCCTTCATTGGCGACCATCAATGTAGCAGTCGTAGCAGTCGAACCGCCCGCCGAAAATGGACCAGATCAGGCTGACCCCTTTTCGGGGATAATTGTCTGTTCGATGGGGATTGACTGGTTCCCGCTGTGGCTGAGCCTGCGGGTGGCGGGCCTGGCCACGCTGGTGGCGCTGATCCTGGGCCTGTGGCTCGCTTACCTGCTGGCGAACCGCGAGTTCCGCGGGAAGGAGGCGCTCGATGCGGCGGTAACGCTGCCGCTGGTGCTGCCTCCGACGGTACTCGGTTTCTACCTGCTCGTTCTGCTCGGGCGCCAAAGCCCGCTGGGAAAGCTGTACGAGGGGATCTTTGGCGCTCCGCTGGTGTTCACGTGGCAGGCGGCGGTCGTCGCCGCTCTGATCCACTCGACGCCGCTGCTCGTCAAATCCTCCCGCGCGGCGCTTGAAAGCGTGGACCGCAGCTACGAGCGCGCCGCCCGCAACCTCGGCGCTTCGGAATGGCGCGTCTTCTGGCGCGTCTCCCTTCCGCTGGCGAGGCGCTCCATCCTGGCGGCGGCGGTCCTCGCCTTCGCCCGCTCGCTCGGCGATTTCGGCATCACCATCATGGTTGCGGGCAACATTCCGGGAAGAACGCAAACGATGGCGGTGGCCATCTACGACGCGGTCGAGGCCGGCAACGGCGCGCTGGCCCGCACGCTGGTGCTTGTCATTTCCGCGACAGCGCTGGCGATCCTCTTCCTCGCTAACCGCCTCGCGCCGAAGCAGGCCTCCGGATGATCCAGGCCCGCATACGCAAGCGATACCCTCCGGGGCCGGAGTCCGCCGGCTTCACCCTTGACGTCGAGTTCAACGCCGCCGGCGGCGTCACCGTGCTCTTCGGGCCGAGCGGCTCGGGCAAGACCATGACGCTCGAGGCGATCGCCGGTTTCGTACCGCCGGAGGAGGGCCGCATCCTGCTCGACGACGAAATTCTGTTCGACGCCGCCTCCGGCGTCAACCTCCCGCCACAAGCGCGCCACTGCGGTTACGTCTTTCAGAACTACGCCCTCTTCCCGCACATGACCCTGCGGCAGAACCTCGCCTTCGCCGCCGCTAGCTCGCGCAAGCGCTGGCCCCGCCTGGAGCGACATCGCCGCGTGAACGAGATGCTCGAGCGCTTCCACCTCACGGAGGTCTCCGGGCGGCGGCCCCACGAAGTGTCGGGCGGCCAGAAGCAGCGCTGCTCCATCGCCCGCGCGCTCATTGTGGAGCCGAAGCTGCTCCTGCTCGATGAGCCGGCGCGCGGTCTGGACGTGCCGCTCCGCGCCGAACTTTACGAAGTTCTGCGCCAGGTGCGCGACGAGTTCCGCACTCCGATCCTGCTGGTAACGCACGACCTCGAAGAGTGCTTCGAGCTGGGCCAGGAAATGATCGTGCTGAACCAGGGCCGGATCGTCCAGCGCGGCGCACCGCGCGGCGTCTACGACCAGCCGGCCAGCGTGGAAGTGGCGCGGCTCCTTGGAACATACAACCTTCTCCCGGTGGAGATCACCGCCCTCGACCCCGTGCGGAAGACCAGCCGGCTTCGAGTCGGCGTGCACGAGCTGCACGGCCCCTATTTCCCGGGTCGCCTGCGCGGGGATCGCGTCACCCTGTGTGTCCGGCCCGAAGAGCTGGTCGCGTCGCCGGCCGACGGCAAGCCGGGACCGAACCAGCTCGCCGCTGAGCTGCTGCGCTACGCCGAGCGCCCGCAGACCATCCGGCTGGAGTTCCGCGGCGACATTTTCGCCGAGGTACCCCGGGCTGCTTTCGACCGAAACCGGCACGTGAAGGATTGGATCATCGAGTTCCCGTCGCAGGCGCTTCGGGTCTTCTGACCTCCAGGGCAGCGTCAAACGTATTATCGCGGCGCCGTGGCCGGCGTCCCGGCGTATCGCTACTGAAATCGCCGCCGCGCATAGCAAGCTCCTTCCCCTTGCTACACTCGTCGATAGGGCGGCGCGCTCAGGCTGCCTTTGCGAGTCCGATGAAAACGCTGGACGAACACGTCGCGCTCGCCGCGCAAGCCCACGGCCACATTTGCGCCGGGCAGATCCTCGGCCTGCGCATGGCGCTGTACGGGCTCAAGCTGCTGGGGATTGAAGATCCCGCCGGCCAAGACCGCAAGCGCCTTGTGACCTTTGTCGAAATTGACCGCTGCGCCACCGATGCCATCACCGTCGTCACCGGCTGCCGCATCGGAAAGCGCGCGTTGAAGTTCCGCGATTTCGGCAAGGTGGCGGCGACGTTCTGCGATCTCCGGGACAACCGCGCGGTGCGAGTGGTCGCGCTTGAAGCATCCAAGCAGCGCGCCCGCGAACTCTACCCCGAGATCAACAACAAGAACGCTCAGCAGATGAAGGCGTACCGCGAACTGCCCGATGAAGAGCTGTTCTCGGCGCAGTGGGTGCGCGTCACGCTAGGGCCGGAGGAATTGCCGGGTTTCAAGGCCCCGCGCGTCGTGTGCGCCGCCTGCGGCGAAGGCATCAACTTCAAGCGGGAAGTGCTGCGCGACGGCAAGGTGCTCTGCAAGGCCTGCGCTGGTGAGCGCTATTACGAACCGCTTTGAGCAGGGGTGCGCCTGCCAATGCTCCGGTATTACATCACTGACCGAAAACCTCTCGGCGGCGTCGGGCCGCTCTTGTCTGCGATCGGCAAGGCCCTGGAGCTGCGCGTCGACATGATCCAGATCCGGGAGAAAGACCTCAGCGCCCGTGAACTGGCGGCGCTCGTGCGCGCCGCGTTGTCGCTCCCGAACCCAGGCGGAACGAAGATCCTTGTCAACGATCGGCTGGACGTCGCGCTCGCCTGCGGGGCCGGCGGCGTTCACTTGCCGTCGGACTCGGTCCCGGCCTCCCGCCTGCGTCCCATTGTCCCGCCCGGCTTCCTGATCGGCGTGTCGTGTCACTCGGCGGAAGAAGCCGCCGCGGCGGGCCGGAACGGCGCCGATTTCGCTGTCTTCGGGCCGGTGTTCCGGACGCCGTCCAAGGCCGCCTACGGCGCCCCCCAGGGACTCGAGAGGCTGGGCGAGGCGGTCCGCGCCGCCGGAATCCCGATATACGCGCTCGGCGGAGTGAGCCCGGCGAATGCCGCGCTCTGCCTCGAAGCCGGCGTCGCCGGCATCGCGGGGATCACCATGTTCCAGGGCGCGTAGAACGCTCGGTGAAGCGCCTTTACTTCGTCACGAACACTTCCGCTCGCGAGATGAAATCGCGGTGCGAGCCCGCTTCGGTGAGTTCCTCGAATTCCCTCTGCAAGGCGGCCCGCTCCAGTTCCGAGCGCTTGGCCTCATCGGCGCGGAAGGCCGCTTCAATCTTGTCCTCCGAGGCGAGACTTGGCGTGACCACCGACAGCCAGTACTTGCCCGGCGCGGCGCTGTGAACCGCCTCCGTCACGAGCATGTAACCGAGAATCACTCCGTCGGCAAGGAGTTTGTCGAGCACCGGCTTTTCGTACTTGTCGAATCCCTTGCGGAACTCTTCGCCCTTGCCGCGCTTGACCTGCCAGGAACCCACGGTCGAATACGGTCTTGCGCTTGCGGCCACGGGCTTCTGGCTGCTCGAGACGATCCGGAGCAGGTAATCGCTGTGCTTCTCCATGTCCGTGGAATCGGCGATCTCCTGCAACGCCGGAGCGTTGCTCGCCTGTATTTCCCGGATCGCGTTGGACACCTTGTCGTAAGCCGTGTAGTTGGGGACGGTGAACCAGGCCGAGACGTCCGGCACACCCGCCTGGTGCAGCACATCGCTTTCGATGCCGTACGACTGCACGGCCCCCTCCGCCATCAACTTCTCCAGCATGGGCACGTACAGCTTCTTCATCGCGGCCACCCACGCCGCGCCCTTTCCGGGTTTCGTCTTGAACACGGCCACTTGCAGCAGCGGCTCGGGCTTCTGCTGCGCAGAAACGGTCCCGGCGGCGACGAGTGCCGACACAAGAACCACAGATGTTAGTTTTGTCACGAAAATCCTCCTCTGAATGGTGGTGTTACTTCCCAGTGTCTGCCGATTGTACCTACCGCGCGGAGCGGAGTCAAGAACCGACACGCCCTGAACGCCCTGAACGCCCTGACACACCAGCACACCACCCCAGGCGCGGCGCATGAAGCGCACACACATCCTCTTTTGTAGCGCGGCGACAGAGCGGAAGCCGCGGCCGGCCGGATACGGTGCTTAGAACTCCAGCCGCACCCGCATTTCGATCATGCGCGGTCCGGCTCTCTCTCCGGAGGACAGGCCGTGCGTCTCGCCTATCACTCCGGCCCCGCCCGGCACAGAGATGTCACTGGCGGGAAACAGGAAGTTCGGATGGTTGAAGATGTTCGAAAACATGGCCATGTAGTCGAAGTGCAGTTTCTCGGTCAGGCGGAACCGTTTGAAGATGGTCACGTTGTGGACATGCAAGCCGGGTCCTTCGAGCACGTTCGCGCCGCTGTTGCCAAATCGTCCGTTTGGCGGATTCACGAAGCAGGAGGCGTCGAACCACCGGTCGATCGTGCGTTCCCCCGGGGATAGGTTGCCGTTGCAGATCCGGTCCGGAAGCCCGCCGTACGTGTTGGTATTTGAGGTGTCCGCGTCCGAGAAGTAGGGTGAGAAGTACTGGCCGCTCTGCAAGTATGTCACCCAGGCGATTCGCCATCCTCCCAGGACGTGATCGGCGGCAGCGGGGATGTTGTTCAGGAAGCGGCGGCCACGGCCAAATGGCAACTCCCATATGGTGTTGAAGACAACCCGGTGCTTGGCGAGGAAATCCCGGTTCCAGACTTTCGGCGCATCGGGATTCTCAGTGTTCAGGAAGTCGGACATCCCATGCGCCCATGTCCAATGTACGTCGAATGTTGCCCATCCCACTCGCCGGTTGGCGGCGAAACTTAGCGCGTCATAGTTCGTCCTGCCATCCGAGCGGGGGTAGACGGCGCTCACGAATTGAGGGTAGGGGTTTCGGTCTTCGGAGAAGGGGATGAGGCTCGGCTGCGGCTTGTTGATTTCAACATCGTAGTTCATCCCCCGGTTCCGTGAGCCGACGTACGACAGCCGGAATCCGATGTCACGCACCTGCCGCTCCACCGTAAAGTTGAACTGGTGGATCAGCCCGTTTTCCGTCTCCAAGGGATAGCCGCTGGCAGCTTGCGAAGGGACGCTTGGCGACACACCGGCCGAGGGGAACGGGTTCGGCATTTGAAACAGCGGCGCCCCGTTCTCGATTCTGTTGAAATAGGTCTCGCTGATCGCGAACGGCCCCCCTCCCTGGACACGGACAAACGCACCCAGGAACTCGTTGAAGATCCCGTAGCCTCCTCGAACCACTGTCTTGTCATTCAGCCGGTAGGCGACGCCGATCCGCGGAACGAGATTCCCGGACTCCGCGCTGGGCACGACGTCCCCGCTCACAACGGTGATTGTCGCGGGGTACGACGGGCTGACCTTCGACAGCGCGCTCTCTGGGACGATGATGTCGCCCGTCTGCGGATCCCAGTTGAACATCAGGCCATCATCATAAGTGGTGGCACTGTAACGGTCCCACCGCAATCCGTAGTCGAGCGTCAGCTTCGGCGTCACCTTGAAGGTGTCGGTGACGAACAAGCCAAGCTCTTTGGATGTTTGCTTCCTGTTTGTCAACGGGTTCAGCCGGGTACTGCTGATGGGCAGACCCAAAAGGAAATCGGCGTAAGCGTTTCCGCTGAACACGCCGTTGAACGCGAAGGAGCCAAAATTCTCATTGGGGACTTTCCCGTCAAAGTTCCCGTATGCCCTCAGCTCGCTGCCGAATTTTACCACGTGCCTTCCGACCGCCCACGTCACGGAATCCGCCCAGTTGAAGTTCCTGCCGCTTACCACAAAACCGCCTGGAACAATCGATATTGTGCTGTAACCGCTGATGTCGAACTCCGGGGACCCTCCCGGCCTCTCTACGCCGGCCTGATTGACGCCTTGTAACCCGAGCTTCGTCACGATCTCCGAACCGGAGCCCGGCTGAAAGCCGTCCACTTCTTCGTTATCCTTGATCCCGTCCCGGTTCCCCCCAAAGGAGAAGATATTGACGACATTCGGAGAGAACACGTGGGTGTCGGTGAAGACCCAGGAGTGGCTTTGCCGCAGCCGTGTCCAGCCTAAAGCGGGGTAATTTCCGGCCAGCACATACCGCGGGAGGTAGGCTTGGATCCTGGCATAGAAGGAGTTCTTTTCGCTCAACCGGTGATCTACGCGGACCGAAAGAACGTCCGCACGGAACTGATCATCGGGATACGGGTGGATCCAGGCGAAGTTGTTCACCAGGGCATCAGGACCGCCCACGTTCGGCGGCGGGAAGGAGTCCTCCTGGACCGTCTGCGCGACGCTGCTGAGACGCTCGGGCGGGATGACATTGCCTTCGAAAGGGTTGCCTGTAAGAGGATCCGTAATGATTT
>CAYZJD010000088.1:0-13796 GCA_964478455.1 uncultured Solibacteraceae bacterium
ATTTCAGGTTGGGAAGTGGCCTGTCTGGGTCACGGCGGCCTTCTCGCCTGAATCGGTTCTCCTCCACTACCACAGGTCGTTACCTCCGAGCGACCTGTGGGTGCTCCTCAGCCGGGCGCCTGACCAACGCCCGGCTCTTTTTTTGGGCAGGCCCGCGTCCCCGACGTTCCCGACCTGTCACCAGCGTCCTGCTAGGGCGCGCCCGCAGCAAGAAGGAAGCAACGGGAGCCGCAGCTGGGCCGCAGCCGCTTGACAGTGCCTCCCACGCCGCTGAATCCTGGAAGCTTGCCACGGTCATGAAGATCTCACGTGTCCGCTCCTTCCTTCTCTCCTATAGCTTCGCCGAGCCTCTGAGGCTGGAGTACTACGGTGGCGAACGCACGATCGTGAAACGGGACGCGATGCTGATCCGCATCGAAACCGACACCGGCCTGGTGGGTTACGCGCCGGGGCAGGCGAGCGAAAGAGCGCAGCAGGCAATGGAGGACGTGATCGCTCCGTTTCTGGAGGGCCGCACGCTCAGTGATCCGGACGCGATGCGGATCCGCTTCCAGGCGGGTCCCGGCGCAGACGCAGAACTTGGCAAGCTGTACGTTGGTGCCGAAATCGCCCTGTACGATCTCTGGGGCAAGGCCAAGGGCCTGCCGGTTTCCGAACTGCTGGGAGGGAGGGTGCGGGACCGGATTCGCCTTTATGGCAGCGCCGGGATGTACATGCCGCCCGAGAAGTACGCCGAAGAAGCGCGCGCGATCTCACGGATGGGCTTCCGCGCGTACAAGATGCGGCCGGGTCTCGGGCCGGAGAAGGACCTGGAGGCCGTCCGGCGCATGCGGGAGGCGACTGGGCCGGACTTCGACCTGATGGTGGACGCCCACACATGGTGGCGCATGGGCGATCGCAGCTACGATTTCCAGACGGTGGAGCGGATGGCGGAGCAGCTTGCGGAGTACAACATCGCCTGGCTGGAAGAACCGCTGCCTCCGGACAATCACGAAGCGTACCTGCGGCTTCGAGAGAAGGAGCACGTGCCGCTGGCGAGCGGAGAACACGAGCCGAGCGAATCCCGCTACCTGGATCTGATTCTCAACCGCTGCGTCGATGTTGTGCAAACGGATGTCTGCTGCCAGGGCGGATACTCGGCCGGGAGGCGTCTCCTGTCCGAGATAGAACGCGCGGGACTGTCCTTCGCCTTCCACAGTTGGGGCACGGAGCTCGAAGTCATCGCGGCGGCGCACCTTGGGATCTGCTGGCCGGAAGCGGTAGCTACCTGGCTCGAATACCCGTGCTATTCGACGGCAGACCGAGCGGGCATGTACGAGTTCCCGCTGGCGGCGGAGATCCTGAAAGCGCCGCTGAGAATCGAGCAAGGCAATCTGATCGTGCCGAAGACGCCGGGTCTGGGGGTGGAGGTGGACGAATCGGTGATCGAGCGCCACCCGTGGGTTCCGGGACCGTGGTCGTATTTCCGGCTGCACTCGCCGCCTGAAACGTGGGCCGTGATCTCGGACCACAGCGTGAAGTGGCACGGGCAGGCGTGACGGCTCAAGAAAGAGGAAACAGCGGAGCCGAAGCTCCGCTGCTCGCGAGAACTCAATCTTTGAAGAAGGAAACTAGCCCGATTTCCGGGCGCGCCACCTCAACAGGAAGGCGAACGCAATGAGTCCGGAGCCGATGGTGATCGACGAGACCGGTTCGGGCACGGGCAGGGCCGTGAAGTCGTCAATGTAGAAGGAGTCAGTCCCGCCGCTGTCCGCATCTGTCAACCAGGCGGCAAGTCCGATGCGATTCAAGGGGTCTGACCAGTACACGTTAGCAGCCGTTGCTTGATCGTAATCAAGTTGGAAGATCTGCCCTTGCCCGCCGGAACCTGTGTTGCCCGCGAAGACTGTCGGTCCAGTGTAGACGTATGAATCCAAAAGGGCTCCGCTCGAGTTGTAAATGTAAAGGATAATCTGCTGAACAGTGATGGGCCCACCGCCTGACTCGGAGGCGTCGAGAACGATACCCAATTCCCCGGCCGAGGCAATGCCTTGATTGATCAATTCCTGGATGGTGAAGGTCTCGCTCTTGTTGTTGACTTGGTTCGCTGTCCCGGGTGGGTTCGGAATCGGATCAAGCCCAGGACACGGCGCCCCGTAAGCATCGTTTGTTCCGTTCCACCTCACGCAGCCGACCTCAACACCCGCTGAATGGAAGGTCAGGATGTTGAGTTCCGTGCCGAAACCACCACTGGTATCGACGCTTCCGCCGTAGACCAGACTGGCCCGAGCACAATGGTATGACCCCAAGAGCATGATGAGAACGACGACTGAGGCCAAGGGCCCTATCCGGTTCAGAGTTCTCCCCCTCATAAGGTGCGCCTTCCGGAGCGATCGAATTGTTGTACCAATGCCTCAATTGAGCCTACACCGTTTTTCGAGCCGATTCAAGGGTTTAAGTGTCTGATTTTTCAGGGGTATACCATTAGTTAGTACTCCTCGATGGTACTAGTACAACCCGCTCCATAGGCTCAGGCTGCGAACACGTAATCCATTGATAATAAGGACGATCTTCTCTTGGGTGGAACCCGCGCCGGACACCTCCGGGCAGAGCCGAGACATGCCAGCCTTCCCAGCCAGGCCTCGACGTTCGATAAGGAGCCTCCTCGGCACGCCTTGCATGGAGGCTTCCGACGGCGGCCAGGGAAAGGGCGGGGCAGAACGGCCCATTCGTAAACCGACGCTCGGGGCGGTTTGGTTTGACCCCGCGGCTGCACGCTTTTGGTGTACCCTGGTCGGATTGAAGGAGACCGATGGCCGACGAACTGACCGAGAGGGTGATTGCGGTAATGGCGCGAAGCCAAAGGATGGCGGCGGAGCGGATCAGCCCGGACAGCACATTCGAAGAACTCGGGATCGATTCGTTGGATGCCGTGAACATACTCTTCGCCCTCGAGGAGGAGTTTCAGATCAACGTCCCTGACGAACAAGCACGGGACATCCGAACCGTGCGGCAAATGGTGGACGGCATACGGACGTTGATCGAATCGGGCTCGGCCGGCACCGGCATGCCCGGGTAGAGGAGAGCACACCGGCAGTGGGGAACCGCCGCGTCGTTGTCACGGGCATCGGAGTCATTTCGGCGCCAGGGTCGAATGCAGGCGAATTCTGGAAAGCGCTCACGCGCGGGCAGTCGGGCATCGGTCCGATCGAAGCGGTCGACCGCAGCCAGTTTCGCTTTCAGAACGGCGCCGAGGTCCGGGGCTACCGGCCGGAGGATCACTTCGACGAAAAGGAGGCCGGTTTTCTCGACCGGTTCGCGCAGTTTGCGGCGATTACCGCTCGCGAGGCCGTCGAAGACTCCGGTGTCCGATGGACGGCGGCGCTGAAGGAACGAACGGCGGTTGCCGCCGGCTCGTGCGTTGGCGGCCAATCGACAGAGGACCAGGGCTTTCATGACGTCTACCTCGAGAAACGGAACCGCGTTCACCCGCTGACGATCCCGAAGACAATGGCCAACGCCGGGGTCAGCCAGATCTCCAAGGAGTTCGGCCTGACGGGCCCGGCGTTCACGATCTCCACCGCGTGTTCATCGGCGAATCATGCAATTGGGAACGCGTTCTGGCTGGTGCGCCAGGGCGTGGTGGAGATGGCGCTCGCGGGAGGCAGCGAAGCTCCCTTCAGTTTCGGACTGCTGAAAGCGTGGGAGGCGTTGCGGGTGATATCGCCGGACACGTGCCGGCCGTTTTCAAGGGACCGCCGCGGGATGATTCTCGGCGAAGGCGCGGCGATGGTGGTGCTGGAGCCGCTCGAGGCGGCTCTGGCGCGGGGAGCACGGATCTACGCGGAGATCGCCGGCTTCGGCATGTCGTCGGATGCTCACCACCTCACCCAACCGTCGGTGGAAGGCCCGTCGAGGGCGATGCGTTGGGCCCTGGAAGATGGCGGGGTCCCGCCCGAGGGAGTGGGTTACATCAACGCGCACGGGACCGGCACGCCGAGCAACGATCCCACTGAGATGGCCGCCATTCGGGCTGTGTTCGCCGCGCACGCTGACCGCCTTGCCGTCAGCTCGACGAAGTCGATGCATGGGCATGCGCTGGGCGCGGCGGGTGCGCTCGAAGCCGTTGCCACGGTGCTGGCGCTGCGCGAAGGGATTCTCCCGCCGACTGCAAACTTCACCGAACCGGACCCGGAGTGCGACCTGGACGTTATTCCAAACGCCGCGCGCCGCGTGGAGGTCGAGTGGGCGCTTTCGAATTCTTTCGCTTTCGGCGGTTTGAATGCGGTGCTGGCTTTCCGCCGTTGGGCCAGATGAGAGACTCCGGACATCTGGCGATTTGGTGATCTGGAGGAGGTGATTGTGACGTATCCACTCGCGGTACTGGCGGCTCTGAGCGCGGTGTTGCCACTGGCGGCCGAGGACGGCTTCCGCTGGCCGAGCGACAAGAGGGCGGCGGTGATTCTCACATACGACGACGGCGTGGACGTGCACCTCGATCACGTCGTGCCGGATCTGGAGGCGGCGGGGCTCCGCGGGACGTTTTACGTGCCCGGCCACTCCAGTTCGTTGCGGCAGAGAATGCCGGAGTGGCGCGCCATCGCGCGGCGCGGCCATGAACTGGGAAACCACTCGATCTTTCATCCGTGCCTGCGGGTTTCCCTCGCGGGCGAGCGCAGGGACTGGCTGGCCCCGGAGCGGGAGCTGGAGAAGTACAGCGTCTCGCAAATGGGCTCAGAGCTGGCCGCGATGAACACGTTGCTCTTTGCCGTGGACGGCGAAGCGGCGCGGACATACGCTTTCACGTGCAGCGATCACCTCGCGGGCGGAACGTCCTACGTTGACAAGGTGAGACCTCTGTTCCTGGCCGCGCGGACCGGAGAGACGCAGGAGATTCCCGACCTGCGGACCCTGGACGTTCACTTCGTTCCAAGCTGGCCGGTGATTAACGTCTCCGGGGACGACATGATCGCTTTCGCGGAGAAAGCGCTCAGGGCGGGCAGTCTGGCGGTGTTCATGTTTCACGGCGTCGGCGGCGGCCACAACATCAACGTGGACCGCGAGGCGCACCGCAAACTGCTCGCGTGGCTCGCTTCGCGCAAGGACGAAGTCTGGACAGACACCTTTCGCAACGTGATGACGCACGTGATCGCAGAGCGGACGCGGCTGGGCTGGGAGAATGCCCGACGCTGACCGCGGCGCTGTGGTATCGGAACCGGCGCGGTATCACGGGCTGCGTTTGTGGATCCCCACCGCGTCGATGCTGCTGGTCTCCCTGATCAGTTACATCGACCGGAATACGCTGGCGTTGCTGGCGCCGACGATCCTGGCAGAAACGCGACTCACCGGGGAACAGTACGGCTTCATCATCTCCGCGTTTTCGGTGGCCTACATGGTCGGCAACCCGGTGTGGGGCCGATGGCTGGACAGGTTCGGACTGCCGCTGGGGGTGACGGTCGCCGTGGCCTTGTGGACGCTGGCGTCGGTCTCGCACGCCTTCGCCGCGGGGTTCTTGGGCTTCGCTCTGGCCCGCGGGTCATTGGGCTTTGGAGAAGGCGCGACATTCCCGGGCGGCCTGCGGACGGTGATGCAGACGCTGCCGCCGTCGAAGCGTTCGCGGGGGATCGCCGTCGCCTACAGTGGAGGGTCGCTCGGGGCGATTGTGACGCCGATCATCGTCACGCCGATTGCGCTGTGGTGGGGCTGGCGCGCCGGGTTCGTGTTCACGGGTCTCATAGGCGTCGCGTGGCTGGCGCTGTGGCTGTGGGTGGGCCGGAGGCCGGATGTGAGAGAACGCCGGCGTGTGGGCACGACGGCCGGCGATACGCCGCGGTTCACCGACCCGCGGTTGTGGAGCTTCCTGCTCCTGTACGCTCTCGGCGCCCTACCGATCGCATTCGTCATTTACGGTGCGGCGATTTACCTGAACCGGGTGCTCGGCGCATCGCAGGCGCTGATCGGGAAGCTGTTATGGATTCCGCCTCTTGGCTGGGAGATCGGCTACTTTTTCTGGGGCTGGCTGGCGGACAAGCTTTCGAGCGGCCGCGCCACGCGGCTGGCAGTGCTTCGCCGGTTGCTGGCGGCGGCGACGGCGGCGAGCCTGCCGCTGGCGCTTCTCCCTGCCAGCCGGAACCTGGAAGTCGTGATGGCCGGTCTGTTCGCGGCGATGTTCGCAGCGGCCGGATTCCTCATCCTCAGCGTGGCCTACGCGACGGACGTTTACTCAGCAGCTCATTCGGGTCTGATTGCGGGACTGGGCGCGGGCGCCTGGTCGGCGAGCGTGGCCTGTATCATGCCGGTGTTCGGACGGCTCTTTGACCTTGCGCGCTGGCAAACAGCGTTCTTGCTGGCGACGGCCTGCCCCGTGGCGGGTTGCCTGATCTGGAGTACGATCAACCGGGGAGTGCGTGCGCGGACGGCGGGAGGAACGATTTCATGAATCGCAGACGGTTTCTTACGGATTCCACGGCGGGGCTGTCGGCAGTGGCGCTGCGCGGCGCGGACAAGAGGGAAGTGCGGGCTGCTGTCGCCGGCATCGGCGTGCGGGGCGCGGAGCTCCTGGCGCAGGCGCTCGAATTGGACGGGGTGAGGATCGCCGCAATATGCGATATCGACCCGCAAGCTCGCGACCGCGGGCTGAGCATGGCGGAGCGCGACAACCCAAAGGCGTTCGCCGAATTCCGTCAGGTGATCGACCTCAAGGACGTCGAGGCCGTGCTGGTGGCCACTCCTTGCGACCTGCACGCGGAGATGGCGGCGGCCTGCCTCGATGCCGGCAAGCACGTCTATTGCGAGAAGCCGTTGGGCGTGACGCCGGAACAAGTTGATCTGGCGCTGCGCGCGGCGCGGAGATCCGCAGCGTTTCTTCAGATCGGCCAACAACTGCGCTACTACCCAGGCCTGCGGGAGGCGATCCGGCAGATCCAGGAAGAGAGGGTGATCGGCCAGCCGTTCGTCATCAAGGCGCAACGGCACGGCACGCCGCCGATGCCCGGACAGGAGCGGAAGCGGCCGGCCTGGTACCTCGACGTGAGGCGCTCCGGCGACCTGATCGTGGAAAACGCGGTGCACAACCTGGACGCATGCAACTGGGTGGCGGCGAGCCGTCCGGTGGTGGCATTCGGGCACGGCAAGAAGTACCTGCCGCAACCGATGCCCGCCGGCAGCGCGATGATGGACGGCTTCAGCGTCGAGTACGTCTATGAGAACGAAATGCACCTGGACTACAGCCAACTCTACCTGCACCCGCGCGGGCTCAAGGAGATGGCCAATGGCCAGTGGTACCTGGTCTTTGGAGAGAAAGGAACGGTCAACCTCACGCAGGGGTTGCTTTACGAGATGCACGAAGGCCAGCCTCGCGAAATCGTTCCGGCCGCGATCCGCGAGGCCAGGGAGAACGCGCTGGAAGACTTCTTCTCCTGTATCCGCGAGAACCGAAAGCCGTTCGCGGATATCCGCGTGGCGGCCAGGGCCGCGCTGACGGCGATCATGGGCCGGGAATCGATCTACCGGAGGAAGATGGTGACCTGGAAGGAGCTAGGTGTGGCGGTGGAGGAAGGATGAACGGATCCAACGCCATGCTAGACTAGCAGGTTGCTGAAGAACCCGTGACCTGCGCATGGGTTTTTCGTTACCCTGCTAGTGCTCGGCAGCCCATGATCCGCGTGCTCAGCGAGCTGGTGCCGCCCAGCGTGCTCGCGCTGCTGGTTTCCGAGGCGATCTTCGTTTTCTCCTCCTTTCTCCTGGCGTGTTTCGTGGTCCTGGACATCGATCCCTGGGTGTTCCTGCGTTATGACCGGGGTCTCATCCGAATCGCCGTTGTTGAGCTGAGCATCCTGCTGGGCCTGTATTTCCATGATCTGTATGCGCGGATCCGCGTACGATCGAGGATCTTGCTGTTACAGCAGGTTTGCCAGTCGATCGGCATCGCGTTCTTGGTGCAGGCGCTGGTGAGTTATCTGAAGCCGGCGTGGGTGGTCCCACGGTGGGTGATGGTGGTCGGCAGCGGCTTTGCACTGGTGGCGATTATCGGCTGGCGGATCCTGTACACGAATGTAGTCTTGCGGGCGCTCGGGGGGATCCGCGTCCTGTTCCTTGGACGAAACGAGCTCGTGGAGGCGATTTCACGGCGCGTCAAGGAGCGGCCGGAACTGGGAATTGAGATCATCGGCACATTGGAGGAGGACGAGGGGGGTGCGCCAGCTCAAGCGGCGGAACCGATCCTCGGTAGCGTCAAGGCAGTGAAGGGGACCGTCGAGCGGACCAGGCCGGACCGGATCGTGATCGGGATGCGGGAGAAGCGTCGCGCGCTGCCAGTGAGCGACCTGCTGGATTTGCGCCTTTCGGGGGTGCTGATCGACGATGCCGCGAAGATGTATGAGAACATCTTCGGCCGTGTCTCGGTGAGCAACCTTCTGCCCGGGCAACTGATCTTCTCCTCCGATCTCGGTCCGCGGCCCGGGAGGGTGGCGATCCAGACACTCTATTCGAGCGCAGTCGGTCTGATCGCGGTCGTCGTGACCGCTCCGCTGCTGCTGCTCATCGCCCTCGCGATCAAGGTCTCTTCCCGCGGGCCGGTGCTCTACCGCCAGAAGCGCGTCGGGCTGAATGGCGAGACATTCGTGCTTTACAAGTTCCGCTCGATGTACGATGACGCGGAGGCGCGCACGGGCGCCGTATGGGCGTCCAAGGACGATCCGCGGGTGACCCCGCTCGGGCGATGGCTCAGGAGGTTGCGCCTGGACGAACTGCCGCAACTGCTCAATGTCTTGCGGGGGGAGATGTCGATCGTGGGGCCCCGCCCCGAACGCCCTGAATTCGTGAAGACTCTCGTCGAGCGGATCCCGTATTACCGCCAGCGGCACTGCGTCAAGCCTGGGATCACGGGCTGGGCCCAGATCAACCACAGGTACTCGGACACTCTCGAGGACACCGTCGAAAAGCTCGAATACGATCTGTACTACATCAAGAATCTCTCTCCGGCGCTCGACGCTTACATCATCTTCCATACGCTGAAGACGATGCTGCTGCTACGGGGCGCGCACTGACCGAAGGCAGGGCCCTCAAGGGCCAGCGAATCCTTTGGCAAGTCAGTTGCAACAACAGCCACCGTAGGATCTCAGGGCCGAGGGAAGAGGGGATGACCTCACAGATTGGGGAGCCCGACGGGATTCTCTATCCCTTTGGGAATCTGGAAGTTAGGTTACTGGACCCACTTCTGGGGGAGAAAGGAAGCAGGCGATGCCTGTGGGGGTAAAGCATCAGGAGCGGGAAACCCTGCGCACCCTGCCGGGCGACGATGTCCGGCAAATCATGTGGCGTTTTGCCGACCGTTACGACCTCCAGATGGCGGTGCAGTCGGCCCGCGCGGTCGCGCGCGGGCCGGTCGCGCGGCTGGTGGTGGAGGGCGGGCGTGCGACCCATGAATGGACAGCGCTCAAGAGCAGCCTTCTCGAAGCCTTCGACCAATCCGGCATCAGCGCCGTGTTTCTGGATCCTGAGCAGGGAGGATTCATTGACGGGCCGAAGAACCTGGCCCTGGCACTGGTGGCCTTTGAGCTGGCGTGGGTAGACGCCGGCGCGGCCACTGGCAGCCTGGCGAACTGCCTGGCACTGGCGCCGATTCACGAACGCGGAACGCCTGAGCAACGGGACGCCTACTTCCGGCGCTGTGCGCCGCCCGCCTTGGGAGAAGGTCGCGGGATCTGGCGCGGTGCGTTCTGTCTTACCGAGCCGATCCCTTACGTCGGCGTCGAAACGGGACTTCTCGGAGGCAAGGTGCGCGTTGCCGAGTGGGAAGAAGGCAAGGAGCCGGTCCTTCAGGTGGACAAGCGCGGCCGCTTTATCACCAACATGGCCTTCGCCAACTTCGTCACGGCGGCGGTGGACTCGGCGGATCCCCGCATCAAGGGGAGCTGCATGGTGATCCTGGAGGAAACGGATCCGGGCGTATTCGACCGGGGGAGCCCGGCACGCAAGCTCGTGCATCAGCTTTCCTCGACGCGCGATCCCATCTTCAGCCAGCGTGTGCCGGCAAGCCGCATCATTGGCGGGTACACCGTGAAGGACGGCGTGATCGTTCCCCGTTACAGCCATGGCGAAATCCTCGAGGCTGTCTTCCGCCGGACGCGCGTTACCGTCGGGCTGATGACCTCGGCGAAGCTGCTTTCGTCGGTGGAGCCCGTCATCCGGTATCATCGGGGCCGCTTCCGTGGCGGAGAGACGGCGGAGCCGGGCACTCCGCGCTACGAGCTTGGCTTGCAGATGAAAGAGGACGTGCTGCACCGGCTGGTGGACGTGTGGGCCACCGGCGAAGCGGGCGCCTCTCTGGGGTTCGCTGCCGCGCGGCTGTTCGACGAGCTGGATCCGCTGGAGCGGCACAGGGATGAGGTCTTCGCCCAGGAAGGCATTCGCGGAACGGCGGCATTGAAAGCGATGCGCCGATATCAGAAGGAGGCGCTCGATTGCTTGCAGCACGGCGTGGATTGCGACAAGCCGATGGTGCGGTTCATGCTGCTGGACTCGCTGGCGAATGTGCTGTGCCCGGCTTGCAAGTTGTGGAACACCGGGCACGGCGCCAACATGATGCGCGAAGCCGTAAGTCTCATGGGCGGCTATGGAATCACGGAAGATTGTCCGGGCTTCCTCGGCCACAAGTGGATGGACGCACAACTCGAAGCCACTTACGAGGGGCCGGAAGCGGTGCAGCGACGGCAGCTCAGCGTCACCATGGCCAACGACCTGTTCCTGGCACAGTTCCACCGCTGGATTGCGGAGATGCGTGAGATCGCCTCGAACCGTCCCGGCACCGGCGCCTGCACGCTCGCGACCGCCATGCAGCTCTGGCTCTGGACTCTGAATCATCTCCAGAAAGCCACCGATCCCGATGGGTCGAAGCTGTACAGCAGCTCGCGCCAGGGAGTAACATTTCCGCTGGCTGATGCGCTTTGCTGGTTGCTGGCCTCACGCTATCAGATCCTGGATGTTCTGGAATTGGCGGAGAAGGGACCATCCAGCCCGGTAGTGGCCGAGGGTTTGCCCGGTTTGCTGGGATTTCTCACCGATCTCTGCCACGCCCAGAGCGCGCGGGCCGCGGGGGAAGCCGGCCGGATCTGCGCGGAACTGATCTTCGGCTATCATCGCCATCCGGCCTGGGATGCGGAAGGCTTGGAGGGCTGTTACAGAGCCGAGGAGTTGATCGCGCTGGAGAACATGGTTCCCGGCCTTTCCAGTGTAGTGACTGACCTTATCGCGCCCGACGGTACTCACCCGTCCAAGGCCGGTCCCTGCGCACGATTCGAAGGCCTGGAGCAGTTCATCCGATTGCGGAACCGCCTGGACGGCTGCCTGACCGGCGCCCATCTAGCGAAAGAGCGGGCGGCGGAGGCGCTGACGAAGGTGATGATTCCCGAAGCGCTGGACTACCCGGCATGAGCGACGGCGCACCCGAGCGACAGACGATGGATGTGGACATCGTTTGCGTCGGCTTCGGCCCGGCGGCAGGCGGGTTCCTGACCACGCTCTCGCGGCACATCCTGAACGCAGACGGCACACCGCGCCTCGCCAGCATGGCGATGCCGGGGATGCCGCTTCAGGTGATCTGCTACGAGCGCGCAGACGACATCGGCTTCGGCGTCTCCGGCGTCGTGACCAAGGCGCGAGGCATCCGGGCGACGTTCCCGGATCTCGATGCTTGCGGAATACCGATGGCCGCGCCGGTTCGATCCGAGAAGGTGCTCTATCTGCTCGACCCGATTGGGGCAAGCCGGCGCTCGGCGGCGCTGCGGACCGCGGACAAACTGATCCGGACGTTTCGCCGCGTGCTCCCATATGAGGAGCACGCGCTTGAGCTGCCGCTCACCCCGGACTTTCTTCACAAGAAAGGCGGCCTGGTGATGTCCATCGGCCAGTTCAACCAGTGGGTCGGCTCGCAGTTGATGGCGAACGGCGCAGTGCAGATCTGGCCGGGCACGCCGGTTGCCAAAGCGATGGTCGAAGAGGAGCGGGTGACGGGAGTCCGGCTCCTGGACCAGGGCACGGACAAGGCCGGCAACCCTGAAGCCGGCTTCCTGCCGGGGATGGAGATTCGCGCCGCTTTGACGGTGGTGGGTGACGGACCGGTCGGCGTCGTCGGAAGGCAGCTTAATGAGCGGTTCGGCATGCCCGAGGGCCATCACTCGCGCGACTGGGCCGTGGGCATGAAGTTCGTGATTGAACTGCCCGAGCATACCGCTCTTCAACCAGGCACAGTGCTGCACACGTTCGGCTATCCGGAGCCCGAGATCTTTGGCTTTCTCTACGCGCACCCAGACCGTCTGGTCTCGGTGGGTATTTTCGTTCCGTCATGGTTCGACAGTCCCGTTCGGACCAGCTACAGATACTTGCAGCATTTCATCCAGCACCCCTATTTCTGGCGGTTTCTGAAAGGCGGCACGCTGCGGTCCTGGGGCGCCAAGTCGTTGCAGGAGTCCGGCAGGCAAGGCGAGCCCTATCTTGCCGGCAACGGGTACGCGCGCATTGGGGAGGGCTCGGGCAGCACGAACGTGCTGACCGGCTCCGGCGTGGACGAAGCGTGGACCACCGGCGTGCTGCTGGCCGAAGCGGTGGTCGAGTTGCTCGACCAGGACGCGCCGTTTACCAGAGAGAATCTTGAGCGCACATACATCGCCAGGCGCCGCCGAAGCTGGCTGGAACCTGAGAGCCGAGCGGCGGAGCGCGCCCGCAGTGGTTTCCAGAAGGGATTGGTGACCGGCATTGCCGGGATGGCCCTGGCGGGTCTCACAAGAGGCAGGTTTTCTTTACCCTTCGAGCCGGCTCCGCCTTACGACCGTCTGCCCACCTTCGAGGAGTATTATGCGGGCCGGATCCCGCCGCTGGAAATCGCACACATCCGGCAAGAGTGCCAGTCACGCGGCTCCTCGGTACACGAAGCGCTGATGGAACGGTGCGGGTGGCCTGAGATCGACCACGATGGCAAGCTCCTGATGTCGCACCAGGATGCGCTGCTTGTCGGCGGTAAGGTGCAGGCGCCGGCGGGTTACGCCGACCACGTGGTCTTCCTCTATCCCGAGCTTTGCGAAACTTGCGGCACGCGGATCTGCGTGGAGATGTGCTCGGGTGAGGCCATCACGATGAGCGCAGAGGGCAGGCCGCAGTTCGACCGGGAAAAGTGCGTTCACTGCGGCGCCTGCCTCTGGAACTGCGCCCAGCCGCTCGAAGAAGCCCCCGAGAAGACCAACATCGAGTTCCGCGCCGGCGCCGGCGGCCTGCACTCCTCGCAGAACTGATCTATCAGCGTGCAGAAAAAGGGGTCAGACCGCTCTGCCCCCGAGTCGCCCGGTGCGTGTTGACAGCATTTGGCGCTACGGGGCAGAGAAGTCTGCCCCCTTTTTCTGCGACCACCTATGTCGCGGCATATGGAAGCAACTGCCGAGAACCTCGTTGGCTGGCCGGGAGCTTGAGGCGCCGGCCGTTGCCTAACTGCACCTGCTTGTGCTGATAGAAGATCAGGTTCTCGAGCGGAGGCGGGAATGGTCGCGGTTGGGCTGCGGACATGGAGCAGCCCGGCGCGGGCGATGTGATACACTACGCGCTCGGAAATAACTGAGCGGGACCGGCCAAGCTACACCCCATGCGCCGACTCAGGGCCTTCTGGAACCGCACCTTCGATGTCCGGGATGGGGAGCGCCTTCGGACGCTGTTCGTTGCGCTCTACCTTTTCTTCATCCTGTTTGCGTACTACGTCCAGCGGCCGGTGGCGGAAGCGCTCTTCCTGAACCGGTTCAAGACCGAGAATCTGCCGGATCTCTATATTCTGA